>CAZAEC010000019.1:0-52251 GCA_964484055.1 uncultured Clostridium sp. | reverse complement strand
AACCCCGTAGCAAAAATTAGGTCGTAGTGTTACAAAAATGCTTGACCACAACAAATATTATTAAATTTATTTTGAATAAAATTATTTATTATCTACGAAAATAAAAATTCTTGTGATATAATCGAGGGAACATTTGGTGATAGTTAATATAATTAGGGAAGGAGCAAATCAATGACATTAGATAAATTACAATCGATGCTTACTACAGGAGAAAATGTGGCGGTTGAATTTAAACGTTGTGGGAATGGTATTGAACAGGATGTATATCAAACAGTCTGCTCTTTCTTAAATCGTTTTGGTGGCGACATTTTTATGGGTGTTTTGAATGATGTGTAATAGGTGTTCCATCAAATGCAGCATCTGATATGATTAAAAACTTTATAAAGGTGATTAGTAATCCAATATTATTTTCTCCTACAGTGTATTTGGTGCCTGAAATTATTGAGTATGAACAGCATACAATTATTCATGTACATATTCCACCAAGTGCGGAAGTGCATAGTTTTAAAAAGGAAATACAATAGTGTGAGAGATGGCGAGTAATACGCTGATGCATCGCGAATTTAGCAGCAGCTATACGGCAAAATTTGTTATAGAAAAAGAGCGTATGTATATAGAAAATGCAAATCGTGCGATGAATGATGGATTTATAACTATTGATAATCTGGAACCAAATCCTAAAAATCCGATTATTGCAGCTTTTTTTAGAAATATCGGATATGCGGATCAGTTGGGATCTGGAGTTAGAAATCTGTTCAAATATAGCAAGTTTTATTCTGGTGCAGAGCCAAGTTTTGTAGAGGGAGATGTATTTCGTATTATTGTTCCGTTGGATGATGCGTACTCATTTGATTTCAACTACACGAAAAATAAAACATATGAACCTAAAAATGAACCTAATGAGCCTAAAAAAGAGTGGGATTTGGGATTATCAGAGAATGAAAAGCAACTTTTGAATTATATAGAAGGTGAAGCAACAATTACGCAAAAAGAGCTTTCTGAAAAAATGAACATTTCCATAAGTACAGTGAAAAGAAATTTATTTAAATTAAAGGAAAAAGGTTTATTGATTCATGAGGGAAATAAACGTTCTGGGAAGTGGATAATTCTGAAGGAGGAATAATCGTGGACAAATATCGGGACTGTGAGTGGGAAATTTCATTGAACGGAGTATATCATGCACTCAAGACCAATGCTTCTAAGTAGCATGTAATTGACAATCTTTTATTAAATGTTATAATTTATACAATTATATAAGAAACAGGGGAGCTTGTACTAGCAGGCTGAGAGGAAGTAATTAACTTCGACCCTATAACCTGATACGGATAATGCCGGCGTAGGAAGTCATATTTGATTTTTAGGAGATATCGTATTGGTATCTCCTTTTTATTTGCAAAGAAATGTAAAATGTGGGACACAGAGGAGGAATTTTTAAATGAAATGTGAAAGAGATACAATGTGTTTGTATGCGGTGACAGATCGTGCATGGGTTGGAAAACAGACATTGCTTGAACAGGTGGAGGATGCACTCAAAGGTGGAGTGACTTGTGTACAGCTTCGAGAGAAGGTGTTGGAGAAAGAGAAATTTTTGGAAGAAGCACTAGAAATGAAGAAGCTGTGTACAAAGTATCAGATACCATTTATAATTAATGACAACGTAGAAATTGCATTAAAATGTAAGGCAGATGGAATTCATGTTGGGCAGAGTGATATGGAAGCTGGAAATGTTCGAAAATTGGCTGGAGAGCATATGATCATTGGTGTTTCAGTCAGAACTGTGGAGGAGGCTTTGGCTGCGGAAAAAGCAGGAGCCGATTATCTTGGTGTTGGGGCAATGTTTCCGACATCGACTAAATTAGATGCAGCAGACGTATCATACGAAACGCTGAATGAAATCTGCAATACTGTAACGATTCCTGTTGTTGCGATCGGTGGGATTAATAAAAATAATATACAGGAGCTTGCCGGAGCAGGTGTAGATGGGATTGCGCTTGTATCTGCAATTTTTGCGGCTGAGAATATAGAAGAAACTTGCAGAGAATTAAAGAGTATTTCAAAAAAGATGGTGGGAAAATGTTAGTTAAAGGTGCAATATTTGATCTTGATGGAACATTGTTGGATTCTATGGCTGTTTGGAGAACAGTTGGGAAAGATTATATTATCTCTCAGGGCACGATGCCTCATGAGGATTTAGAGAAAACATTTAAGAAAATGACGTTGCAGCATGCGGCGGAATATTGTCAGAAAGAATATGGAGTGAAAAAAAGTACACAGGAGATCATCGCTGGGATCAATGCGATCATTTCGGATTTTTATAGATATAAAGCACCGTTAAAAGAAGGTATGAGAGAGGTCTTGGAACATTTTGCAGAAGAAAATGTACAGATGTGTATTGCAACAGCGAATGATAAAGCGTTGGCGGAACTTGCATTAGAGCGGCTTGGTATTCGAAAATATTTTAAGGAAATCTTGAGTTGTGATGATGTGGGAGCTGGAAAAGAAAGTCCGTTGATCTATGAAAAAGCATTGGAATGTTTGCAGACAAAGAAGGAAGAAACGTTAGTGTTTGAGGATATGATCCATGCGATAAAAACAGCAAAAGACGCGGGATTTAAAGTGGTTGGTGTACGAGAAGCGGTAGAATATGATCAAGAGGAAGTAAAGAGAATTTCAGATTATTATATAGGGTGAGTGATTGACCGCATAATTTGTAGAATGTTATAATAAAACGTATACTAAAATATAATAGAAGGTGAGAGGATTTTCGAATGAAAAATGATCCAAGATTAAAAAAACGTATACTAATGTGTGTGTTTGGGGTTTTTGTATGTGGTGTAAGCGTTGGTTTTTTTAAAAGGGCAACTCTTGGGATCGATCCATTTCAGACCTTTATGAATGGGCTTGATGAATTGATTCCAATCGAATTTGGAACATTGTATGTAATTGCTAATGTATGTCTGCTATTGTTTAGTTTGTTTGCAGACAGACATTATATTGGACTTGCGACAATTATCAATTTGCTGTTTTTAGGATATATTGTGCAGTATACAGAGGATTTATTATGGATGATTTTCCCAGAGGCATCGATCATTGGGAGATGTATATTCTTTGTGCTAGGGATTGTACTAGTATGTTTCTCAAGTGCATTTTATTTTGTCGCTGATCTTGGTGTTTCTACATATGATGCGATTGCACTGATCATTACAAGCACATGGAAGATTGGAAAATTTAGCTATGTGCGTATGATCACAGATTTTGTATGTGTTGTGATAGGTGTTATTTTATATGTTATTGCAAATGGATCTTTTGAAGGAATTTCAGCAGTTGTTGGGATTGGAACAATCATAACAGCATTCTTTATGGGACCATTGATTGATCTTTTTAGAGAAAAAGTTGCAAAGCCTTTCTTGTATGGAAAAGAAAAATAGTAGAGATAAAGTTGATCGTTACGAGGAATAACGGAGTGAAGTTGAAAAGAAGGAGGAGTGTGTATGATTACTATATTCAATAGAAAAAAGTTAATCACAACATATGATACAAAGGAACAGGCAAGAGTTCGTGATATTTTGGCTGCGAATGGGATTGATTATGAAGTAAAAGTGGTAAATCGCATGAGTCCGTCTCCGATGGCAGCAGGAACAAGAGCAAGAACAGGGACTTTCGGACAGAGTCAAGAGAATATGAACGAATATGTGATCTATGTTAAGAAAGTGGATTATGAAAAAGCAAATTGCATGTTAAAGTAAATGAGTTTGAGATAAAGAGGGTTATATTATGAATGCAATATTTCACAGAGTAAGTGTGAGAAAATATCAAGAGAAATCAATAGAGAAAGAAAAAATCACAAAGATGCTTCAGGCTGCAATGGCAGCACCATCCGCTTGTAATCAACAGCCGTGGGAATATTATGTGGTGACAAATAAGGAAAAGATCAAAGAATTATCTTTGACATCTCCATATGCAGGCTGTGCTGCGGATGCACCGCTCGTATTTGTGGCATGCTATAGAGATTCGGAAGGAATCATTGCACCATCTTATCGAGAGATTGATCTGAGTGCATCGGTTGAAAATCTTCTTTTGGAAGCAGATGAATTGGGTCTTGGTGCAGTATGGATTGGGATTGCTCCACAGGAAGAAAGAATGGCAGATGTAAGAACTGTAATTAATTTGCCAGAACATTTACATGCATTTGCATTGATCGCATGTGGCTATCCGAAAGAAGAACGCGTGCAGCAAGATCGATATGATGAGAATAGAGTACACTATCTGGTTTGAAACCGGACTTTATAAAAATATAATAGTTAATTTATAATCTTTCCATGAAAAAATAGGAAAGATGTCATATAATGTCAGATTAGAGAATGAGGATCAAGAACGAAGGAGGAAAGGAATTGATTACTACATTTTATAATCTGGCATTTTTGTTTTTTGTATACAGTTTCCTTGGATGGATATTGGAAACAGGTGTAGCTGCAGTGAAGCAGAAGCATTTTGTAAATAGAGGATTGGTGAATGGACCGTTTTGTATCATCTATGGTTTTACAACTTGTGTTGTTTCTACGGTGTATTTTGAATTAAATGGGATTTGGCTTTTTATCGTTTCTGCAATCATGGCATCTGTGATTGAATGGCTGGCAGGACATTTTATTGAAAAATTATTCCACGAGAGATGGTGGGATTATTCAGATAGAAAATGGCATTTGGACGGATATATTTGCCTGGGAATGACGGCATTATGGGGAATTTTGTGTACATTTGCTGTTACATGGGGAAATGAAATCATCTTAGATGTATTTGACCTGATGCCTTCTTTCGTATGTAGAGTAATTGTATTAGGGCTTACAGCAGTGGTGGTTTTGGATATTGTAGCTACGATGATCCTTTTATCTGGACGAAGTAAAAATCGTGAGAAATGGGAATCTGTAGATGAATGGCTTGATAGTATTAGTTCTAGGCTTGCAAAGAGAGTATATGGAGCGGTCAATCATAGAATTACAAAAGCGTATCCTACAGCAGTACATAAAAAAGCAGAAGAAAAGCAAGATGTGTTTGCGTATGGATGTGGTTTTTATAAGATCGTCTGGCTCTTTATTGTTGGAGCATTTCTAGGTGATATTACAGAAACTATTTTTTGCAGAGTTACAGCTGGAATTTGGATGAGTCGTAGTAGTGTTGTATGGGGACCATTTAGTATTGTCTGGGGAGGAGCGATTGCAGCAGCAACGATTTTATTGCATAAATATAAAGACCGCTCAGATAGATACATATTCGCAGTTGGAACATTTCTTGGTGGTGCTTATGAATACTTCTGCAGTGTATTTTCAGAAATTGTATTTGGAAAAGTATTTTGGGATTATAGTACGATGCCATTTAATTTAGGTGGCAGAATCAATCTTTTGTATTGCTTTTTCTGGGGATTAGCAGCGGTGGTGTGGATTAAGATCCTTTATCCGAATATATCAAGATGGATTGAAAAGATACCGAAGAAAGTTGGAGTTGTAAGCACTTGGGTTTTGCTTGTGTTTATGTGTGTGAATATGGCAGTTTCAGGTCTGGCATTAGTTCGTGCAGATCAGAGAAAGGATGGAATCGAAGCTACAAGTGATTGGCAGAAAGTGCTGGATGAAAGATTCGGAGATGAACGATTAGAAAGAATCTATCCAAATGCAACTGTGGTGGAATAAGTTGAGAGTTAGAAAGTGAGCTGTGATAGATAAGATGCTATTGTTAGAAGGGGGATTGTGATCAACAAGAATCTTTAGTTAGAAAGTGAGCTATGCTAGGCAAGAAATTCGTGTTAGAACATGAGCTGGAAAAATGAAATGGGTCTATAGCAACGCAAAAAAAGCGTGAGATATAAAACACGGAGTTGAATTCAGAATCGGGGAAGTGATTGGGTACAGACAAGAAGCGTTTTCTTCTGAGAGAAGCAAAATTTTAAATATGTGGGTACAGAAGAAAAACAAGCTAGCTAATAAAAAACAAGCGGAAGTTTTCCTGACAAGTCGGTGTGCAGCCGGTCTGAGAGGAAAACTTCCGCTTAAATTATGTGGATTTTATGCTAACAAGTTTCTGATCATTTCTGCATCAAAAACGACTTCTGTTACATGGTTTACTTCAATCTGATAGAGCGTATGTGCAGCGATATGTTCTGCGGCCTGCTCCAGATCACGGATACCAGTACAGTCTTTGTACTGTTCAATGATCGCATCGAGCGCTTCTTCTGTGACGATACACTCTTTTTCCAAAAGTCCAATACGTTTTAATACTTTTGGAAGAGCAAATCTTGAGAAGATCACTTTCTTTTCATCGGCAGTGTAATCAGGAATATCGATTACTGCAAATCGAGACATCAAAGGTGCACTGATCATACTCTTATCATTGGCAGTTGCGATTGGATATACACCGACAGTTGGAATCATACATTCCATATAGTTGTCTGTAAATCCAAGGTTATCCAAAAGTGTAAGAAGAACATCCGCTGGATTTCCATTTCCCTTGCCATTTGATGCCTTATCAAGCTCATTGATAATAAAGACAAGGTTAGATTCTCTTGCCATAGAAAATGCTTCCATAATAATTCCAGGTTTTGCGTTGGAATAAATACGGGAACTTCCAGTTAACTGTTCTGGATCATGGATGGAACTCATATCAAGAGTTGTCCATGGAAGTTTCAAGATACGGGCTACTGCATAAGCAACCTGTGATTTTCCAGTTCCGGCAGGACCAGCGAGCAAAAGACCATAAGCTGGAAGTGTATGAGTACGGTTAATCTGGATGATCGTTTCGATGATTCTTTGTTTTACACGTTCCATACCGTAAAGTTCTTCGTCTAAGATGCGACGAGCTTCTACTGGATCGATTGATTCAAAGTAGTTACTCTTCCACTGTATATTCAACATGATAGAAAGCGCACGCTGTGCATGGCGACGTTCTTCCTGTGTAACTTCGTGAGAACGTGCGACAGCAAGGTTTCTTCTTGCCCAAAGTCGGATATTGTCTGGCAAAGTTCCGCCAGCACAAGTTAAGTAATCAGAAATACTCTGAATACTTGTAAGTTTCATATCATCTCCAGCTTCGTCAAGATCTTCATCTGCCGTTTCATTTTCTGGAGCAGAACTTGCTAACAGACGGTCGATCATAAACTGAAGGAAGCCATCTTCGGCTGAAAGTTTGGAACCATTTCCTAAAGTAGTCTCACGAATCTTATATACAGCATATCCATCTTCACGATTTTCACCGGACAAACGAACATTGATATGATTCTCACCAAGCCAGCGAAGCAGGCTTACAAAACGAGAATCTATCTTTAAAATATCGGCACTGATCGTTCCGCCATTTTCCTTGAATTCAAATGTTGTACGTTTCACAGGATTTGTGAAAATACCATAAGAATTGTGTTCCCATTTCTGCTCGCTGTTGTCGATGAGCAGGATAGGATTTTCAGGAGATGGTGTATTTTCATTAGAACGAAATGTTGTATATGTACATTCAGCCACTTTTTTATCTGTAGTTGTGTTTTTAAAATCAAATACTGGCATAGCTATACTTCTCCTTTGTAAAATAAACTACGCATATCATACCATATTTTCGAGAAAATAAAAGGTTTTATGGAGCAATAAATAGCAGAGTTTTTTGTGAAAAAGGTAGAGAATATATTTGCTGGGATTGTCAAATGATATAGGCAAGTTTATAATTAATTTAGAAAATTATTAGCACTCACGCTTGACGAGTGCTAAAATAAGTGCTATTGTTATATCGTAAATAGAACATGACATTTGATAAATCACAAAGGGGGATTTAGTTATGAATATACAGAAATTTACGCAGAAATCACTTCAGGCAGTTCAGGGATGTGAAAAGATTGCTTATGAATATGGCAATCAGGAGATCGCGCAGGAGCATTTGTTATATGCATTGGTCACACAAGAAGACAGCCTGATTTTAAAATTATTAGAAAAAATGGGAATCCAAGGACAGTTGTTTATCAACCGTGTGGAAGAAGCATTGTCTAAGCGTACAAAGGTTCAGGGCGGTCAAGTTTATATCGGGCAGGATCTAAATAATGTTTTGATCCATGCTGAAGATGAAGCAAAACAGATGGGTGATGAATATGTTTCTGTTGAGCATTTGTTCTTAGCCCTTATGAAATATGCAAGCCGAGAGATGAAAGCACTCTTCCGTGAAATGGGAATCGAGAGAAATACATTTTTACAGGCATTATCTACAGTTCGCGGCAACCAGAGAGTGACAAGTGATAATCCTGAAGCTACTTATGATACATTGAATAAATATGGACAGGATTTGGTAGAGCGTGCCAGAGAGCAGAAGCTTGATCCAGTCATTGGTCGTGATGAAGAAATCCGTAATGTGATCCGAATCCTTTCTCGTAAGACAAAGAATAATCCGGTTCTGATCGGTGAACCTGGTGTAGGTAAGACTGCTGTTGCAGAAGGACTTGCACAGAGAATCGTAAAAGGGGATGTGCCAGAAGGTCTGAAAGATAAGACGGTATTTTCTCTGGATATGGGAGCACTTGTTGCAGGTGCAAAATATCGTGGTGAATTCGAAGAACGTCTGAAAGCAGTATTGGAAGATGTAAAAAACAGTGATGGCAGAATCATTTTGTTTATCGATGAATTGCATACGATCGTCGGTGCTGGTAAATCAGACGGTGCAATGGATGCGGGAAATATGTTGAAACCTATGCTTGCCCGTGGAGAACTGCACTGTATCGGTGCAACAACATTGGATGAGTATCGTCAATACATTGAAAAGGATGCTGCATTGGAACGTCGTTTCCAGCCAGTACTTGTAGATGAACCTTCTGTTGAAGAGGCAATTTCCATTCTTCGTGGTCTGAAAGAAAGATACGAAGTATATCATGGAGTGAAGATCACAGACAGTGCACTTGTAGCAGCGGCTACATTGTCTAATCGTTATATTTCTGATCGATTTTTACCAGATAAAGCAATCGACCTTGTAGATGAAGCGTGTGCATTGATCAAGACGGAATTGGATTCTATGCCAACAGAACTGGATGAGTTAAGCCGAAGAATCATGCTTCTTGAGATTGAAGAGGAAGCTCTGAAAAAAGAAGAAGATAGATTGAGTCACGAACGACTGGAACATTTACAGGAAGAACTTGCAGAACTTCGAGATGAATTTGCAGGTAAGAAAGCACAGTGGGATAATGAAAAATCTTCTGTGGAACGTGTACAGAAGATCCGTGAAGAAATTGAACAGGTTAATAATGATATTCAGAAAGCACAGCGTGAGTATGATCTGAATAAGGCAGCAGAACTTCAGTATGGTCGTCTTCCACAACTTAAGAAAATGTTGGAGGACGAGGAAGAACGTGTGAAAGAAAAAGAACTTTCTCTTGTTCATGAAGCGGTAACGGATGAAGAGATTGCAAGAATCGTTTCTAGATGGACGGGTATTCCTGTTGCTAAATTGAATGAAAGCGAACGAAGCAAGACATTGCATCTTGCAGAGGAACTGCACAAGCGTGTAATTGGTCAGGAAGAAGGAGTTGAACTTGTAACAGAAGCGATCATTCGTTCCAAAGCAGGTATCAAAGATCCAACAAAACCAATTGGTTCCTTCTTATTCCTTGGACCAACTGGTGTAGGTAAGACAGAACTTGCCAAAGCACTTGCAGCAAGTCTGTTTGATGATGAGAATAATATGGTACGAATCGATATGAGTGAGTACATGGAGAAATATTCCGTGTCTCGTCTGATCGGAGCGCCTCCGGGATATGTTGGTTATGACGAAGGTGGTCAGTTGACAGAAGCGGTTCGAAGAAAACCATACTGTGTTGTTCTGTTTGATGAAGTAGAAAAAGCACATCCAGATGTATTTAATGTATTGCTTCAGGTATTGGATGACGGACGAATCACAGATTCTCAGGGACGTACGGTTGATTTTAAAAATACGATTCTTATCATGACTTCAAATATAGGAGCAAATTATTTATTGGACGGAATTCAGGAAGATGGAAGCATTTTGGAAGAAAATCAGCAGATGGTAATGAACGATTTACGTACACATTTCAGACCAGAATTTTTGAATCGACTGGATGAGATTATTATGTTCAAACCATTGACGAAACAGAATATTTGTGCAATCATTGACTTACTGATCAAAGATGTCAATAAACGTCTGGCAGAAAAAGAACTTAGTATTGAATTGACAGAGGCTGCAAAGCAGTATGTTGTCGATGGTGGATATGAACCAATGTATGGTGCAAGACCATTGAAGAGATATTTGCAGAAGCATGTTGAGACATTGGCTGCGAAGTTGATCCTTGCAGGTAATGTTGGAAGAGGTGACCAGATTGTGATTGACGTTGTGAATGGAGAACTCTCAGCAAGCACAAAGGCATGCGTGCAGTAAGCAGAAAGGGCAAATGATCTCATGACTTCGTTAATCTTCCACATAGATGTAAACTCCGCTTATCTTAGCTGGACAGCGGTAGAACAATTAAAAAATGGAGCAGAAATAGACTTGCGAAAGATACCTGCGATCATAGGTGGAGACCAAAAATCTCGTCATGGTATCGTTCTCGCAAAGTCTGTTTCGGCGAAGCAATATGGCATTCGTACTGGGGAACCGGTTGCGAATGCCTTTCGTAAGTGTCCAAATCTTACGATGGCATCGCCGGATCATAAGATGTACCATAAAAAAAGTACAGAGTTGATGGCATATCTGCGTACATTTTCAAATGAGATCGAACAGGTCAGTGTGGATGAATGTTTTATGGATTTTACAAAGTATATATGGAAATATTCATCCCCTGTAGTGGCAGCGATTCAGATTAAGAACGGGGTAAAAGAGAAGTTCGGATTTACTGTAAATATTGGAATATCATCGAATAAGTTATTAGCAAAGATGGCATCTGATTTTGAAAAGCCAGACAAGGTACATACATTATTTCCAGAAGAGATTGAGAAGAAAATGTGGCCGTTGCCGATCGGAGATCTCTATATGGCCGGACGATCAAGTGTAGAAGTGCTTCGTAAATTGGAGATTACAACGATCGGAGATCTTGCAAAGAGTGATGTGAATCTGATTACGTTACATTTGAAAAGTCATGGAAAAACTTTATGGGAATTTGCAAATGGAATCGGAGATTCCGTTGTTCAGACAGAAGCTTCAGAAGCAAAAGGAGTTGGAAATTCAACGACATTAAGGCAGGATGCAGAAACATATGAAGAAGTACAAATTGTGTTTCAAGGTCTTGCAGAGAGCGTAAGTCGTCGTATGAAAAAAGCTGGACAGAGGGCGAGTATGGTCAGCATGGAGATCAAATACTATGATTTTCAAACAATGTCGCATCAGACACAGCTTGCAAAACCAACCAATGAGAGTAAAATTATTTATGAAACAGCCTGTAAATTATTTGAAGAATCTTGGAGTGGAGAACCGGTCAGACTTTTAGGAATCCGAACCGCAAAGCTGTCGGCAGAGTCTGAACCGGAACAGCTGACGATCTTTGATGTGGAACTCCCGAAAGAACCGGATGAAAAGCATAAAAAGTTAAATGCAGCAATGGATTCAATTAAGAAAAAATACGGAAATAATGCGATTATGAAAGCAAGCTGGATGAAGAAAAAGAAGGATTAAAAGTATGGTATACAGTGAAAAATTTTATGTTGGTTATAGTGATATAAATAGGAAATTTGGATTATCCAATGCATCGATCATGCGAGTTTTTGAAAATATTGCATGTATGCACAGTAGTGCAGTTGGATGTGGGATGATGGATACGGATGCAAGAT
This sequence comes from uncultured Clostridium sp., assembly GCA_964484055.1. Taxonomy (GTDB): domain Bacteria; phylum Bacillota; class Clostridia; order Lachnospirales; family Lachnospiraceae; genus Schaedlerella. The sequence goes on along the minus strand of CAZAEC010000019.1, from coordinate 40,465 downwards.
GGTTTTTGACAGCGTATCATATTAAGATTCATAAACGCCCACATTATGAAGAACGTGTGACAGTCAATACATGGAGCAAGGAGATCAAAGGCTTTCTTGCTGCGCGTGAATATGAGATCTATTCAGAAGATGGTACACTTGCAGTGACTGCAAATTCCAATTGGACTTATATCAATGGGCAGACTGGAAAAGTAGAACGTGTTCCAAAAGAAACAGTAGAAGCTTTCCAAAGTGAAAAGGACAAAACAAATTTTGATGTTGTGAAACTTCCGAAATTAAAAGAGTGTACGGAGTATATAACAGAAAGAGAATTTTATGTAGATCGCAATTTTATAGACGTAAACAATCATATGAACAATGTTTGTTATTTGGAATTGGCAAATCTTGTACTGCCAGAAGAAGTTTATGAGCAGGCAGCATGTGATGAATTCGAGATCATGTATCGAAAAGCAGTGCCTTATGGAGAAACTGTAAAATGTCTGTATGGTGAGACAGAAGATAGCTATGTTGTGGCAATTAAATCACAGGATCAGAGTGAATTGCATGCGGTCGTGAAGTTTTATAAGAAGTAAGATGGTGTTCAGCAACAAGTTTTTAGGTCTATACGTTTTGCTAGGCTTGTGAGATACAAACGCTGCTGTTTTACAGTGGGATTGTGCGGATGAAGCAGGGCGTTTGTGTCTTATGAAAATTTCTTGTTAAAAAGACCTGCACTTTTCTTGATTTCCGGTATTTTTTTATAAGCTATTTTTTCTATAGAGATAATTCGCGAGTTTTTTCATGAAAAGAATGAAATATGCCATGAAATTAGGTATTAAAACTTGAAATTTTTACATAGACCTAACCAAAGAAATTTCCCGATATTTGCAGGCTTAATCAATAAAAATGCTTGTTTTCGCTCCCTAACTGAAAGATTTTCTTGATATTTATCAAATTCTAATATAACAATTCATTTTTCTAAGAAACAAATCTTTATAAATATTTCATTTCATATATTTTGCATCCGATCGCACTTTGTGTTATCCTATATTAGTAAAATTAGGTTTTTTATGCTCAAACGAGCGCTGAGTAGGGAATACTTGGCTTAAGGAAGGAGTATTTATGAAATTATCACAGTTATTAGAACGTTTAGAATATACAGTAGTTCAGGGAAGAGCTGACATTGAGATTACAACTTTGATCAATGATTCAAGAAAAGTAGAAGAAGGCTCTGCTTTCGTATGTATCAGCGGCGCAGTTGTAGATGGTCACACATTTGTAGAACAGGTTGCAGAAAAAGGTGCTGCAGCAGTGATTGTAGAAAAAGATGTGGAAGCACCAGTAGATATGACAGTGATCAAAGTTGCAGATACACGTTATGCATTGGCATTGATGTCTGCTGCATATTTTGGTTATCCTGCTGATAAGCTGAAAGTAATCGGTATCACAGGAACAAAAGGAAAAACAACAACAACTTATATGATTCGCTCTATTTTGGAAGAAGTTGGACACAAAGTTGGTCTGATCGGTACGATCGAGGCAATCATTGGAGATAAGGTGATCCCAGCAGCGAATACTACACCAGAATCCTATACAATCCACAAATATTTTGCAGAAATGGTAGAAGCTGGATGTGACAGTGTTGTAATGGAAGTTTCTTCTCAGGGATTGATGATGCACAGAACAGCAGGAATCCCATTTGAGATCGGTATTTTCACAAACTTAGGTAAGGACCATATCGGACCAAACGAACACAAAGATTTCGATGATTATAAATATTGTAAAGGATTGTTGTTTAAACAGTGCAAGCTTGGTATCGCAAATGTTGATGATAAACATTTCAAAGATGTATTTGAGGGAGCTACTTGTAAAGTAGAAACATTTGGTTTCGCTGAGGAAGCTGATTTCCGTGCAGTAAATACACATCTTGTATCAAAACCAGGATATTTGGGTGTTGCATACGATGTATGTGGAAAACAGAACTTTGATGTGGAAATCGATGTTCCTGGAACATTTAGTGTGTATAACTCACTGACAGCGATTGCAGTATGTAGCCATTTTGGAGTGCCTGTTGATGTTGTGAAGGCAGCATTGAAGGTTGCAAAAGTAAAAGGTCGTATTGAAATGGTAAAAGTTTCTGATGAATTTACACTGATGATTGACTATGCACACAATGCAATGAGTTTGGAAAGTCTTCTGACAACATTGAAAGAATATCATCCACAGCGTCTTGTATGTCTGTTTGGATGTGGTGGAAATCGTTCCAAAGACAGAAGATTTGAGATGGGAGAAGTATCTGGAAAATTAGCAGATCTTACAATTATTACATCAGATAATCCTCGTTTTGAAGAGCCACAGGCGATCATTGATGATATTAAGACAGGAATCGAAAAGACAGATGGAAAATATGTAGAGATCATCGATCGTAAAGAAGCAATCAAGTACGCGATCGAACATGGTCAGCCAGGTGATGTAATTGTTTTAGCAGGAAAAGGCCATGAAGATTATCAGGAGATCAAAGGCGTAAAATATCCAATGGATGAGCGTGTGTTGATCGCAGAAGTATTAGAAGAGTTAAAATAATTGTTTTTTAGGAAATACGAAAGAAAATTGCCGAAAAAGAACAGTTATGAACATAAAAAATGAAAAGCAGGTGAATAACTTTCGTGTTTGCGAACATTATTGTGGATATCACACATGAAAAACTGGATAAGATTTTTCAATATAGGATTCCAATATATATGGAAGAAGAACTTTCTGTCGGAATGGAAGTGATCGTACCTTTTGGAAAAGGAAATCGTCAGACGAAAGGGTATGTCGTTGGATTTGCGGAAACATGCGACTACGATCTGTCGAAGGTAAAAGAAATCTTAGACATTTCCAGAAAAGGGATTGCGATTGAAGGAAAGTTAGTTGCGCTGGCTGCATGGATGAAGGAGCAGTACGGCGGGACTATGATCCAGTCTTTAAAGACGGTACTTCCAATTAAAAAGAAAGAAAATGAAAAGATCAAAAAGAAGATCCGGCTTCTGTTAAGTGAAGAAGAGGGAAAAAAGCAGTTGGAGCTTTATCTTTCAAAAAATCAAAAAGCAAGAGCAAGACTTTTAGCTGCACTTTTGGATGATCCAGTATTGGATTACACCTTGGTAAATAAAAAGTTAAACATCACACTTTCTGTTGTGCGGGCGTTGGAAGAGCAAGGAATCCTTGTTTTGGAGGAAGAAAGAGTCTTCCGCAATCCTGTCAGAGAACGAGATTTAGAAGAAAAGAAGATTACATTTACAATTGAACAAAAAAATGCGATCGAAACATTTTGGCAGGATTACAAAACAGAAATGTATGGAACGTATCTAGTACATGGTGTGACGGGCAGTGGCAAGACCGAGGTTTATATTGAGATGATCCGACGAGTTGCGGAACAAGGAAGACAGGCAATTGTGCTGATTCCAGAAATTGCGTTGACATTTCAGACGGTCATGCGGTTTTATCGAAGTTTTGGAGAACGAGTTTCGATCATGCATTCTAGACTGTCGGCAGGAGAACGTTATGATCAGATGATGCGGGCAAAGAATGGTGAGATCGATGTGATGATCGGACCAAGATCTGCATTATTTACCCCATTTCCGAATCTTGGATTGATCGTGATCGATGAGGAACATGAAAATACTTATAAAAGTGAACAGGTTCCGAGATATCATGCAAGAGAAACAGCGATTGCGAGAGCGAAGATGGAAAATGCGAGCGTTATACTTGGATCGGCAACTCCTTCTATGGAAGCAATGTATCGAGCAAAGCATGGGGAATATAAATTGCTGGAATTAAAACAGCGTTCCATGCAGCAGGAAATGGCAGATGTTTATGTGGTGGATCTTCGAGAAGAATTACGTTCAGGTAATCGTTCAATCTTGAGTGGATTGCTACAGGGAATGATCAACGATCGATTGGAAAAGAAAGAACAAACGATGTTGTTTTTGAACCGCAGAGGGTATGCGGGATTTGTTTCTTGCAGAGAATGTGGATATGTTGTAAAATGTCCGCACTGTGATGTGTCACTTTCCACACACAGAAATGGAAAGATGGTCTGTCATTATTGTGGTTATGAAGAACCGAAGGTTCAGACTTGTCCAGAATGTGGTTCTAGACATATTGGAGAATTTAGAGCAGGAACACAGCAGATAGAAGAAATCGTAAAACGACAGTTTCCAGAAGCAAGAGTCCTTCGTATGGATATGGATACGACTCGTGAGAAGGATGGACATGAAAAAATTTTATCCGCATTTGCTAATGGAGAAGCAGATATTCTGATTGGAACGCAGATGATCGTGAAAGGGCATGATTTTCCAGACGTAACTTTGGTGGGGATCTTGGCTGCAGATATGTCACTTTATACAAATGATTATCGTGCCGGTGAGAGGACATTTCAATTGCTCACACAGGCAGCAGGTCGTGCTGGTCGAGGCAAGAAAAAGGGTGAGGCGGTCATTCAGACTTACAGTCCAGAGCATTATGCAATTGAGACAGCAGCAGCGCAGGATTATGAGGCATTTTATAATGAAGAGATTCAGTATAGAGAATTGATGGGATATCCGCCAGCAGAGAACCTTTTGGCAGTGTTGGCAGCATGCGAAGATGAGGCACATTTGGAAAAAGGATGTAAGTATTTAAAAGAGTATGCAAAACGTGTTGCAGGCAATCATCCGATTGATATCATAGGACCAGCAAATCCAGGGATTGGAAAGATTAACGATGTGTATCGTAAAGTAATCTATCTCAAAGCAGAAAGTTATGATACACTGATAGTTATGAAAGATCGTCTGGAACAGTATATTGAGCTGAATAGAGGATTTGATTCGATGCGGATTCAATTTGATTTTAATCCGATGCAGGTATTTTAATATAGAAAGAATAACGAAATTAATAGAATTAGAAAGAAAAGAGGAAAATAAAATGGCAATCAGACAGATTCGTGAAATTGGCGATGAAATTTTAGGAAAGCAGTGTAAACCGCTTACAAAACTTACATTAAGAAATAAAATCTTGATCAATGATATGCTTGATACAATGTATGAGGCAAATGGTGTTGGTCTTGCAGCACCACAGGTTGGTATTTTGAAACAGATCGTAGTGATCGATATCGGAGAAGGCCCAGTTGTTCTGATCAACCCAGAGATCATTGAAACATCCGGAGAACAGACAGGAGAAGAAGGCTGCTTGAGTGTACCTGGAAAATCAGGTGTTGTTACACGACCAAATGTTGTAAAGGTACGTGCATTGAATGAGAATATGGAAGAAGTTGAGATCGTAGGAGAAGAATTATTCGCAAGAGCACTTTGCCATGAGATCGATCACCTTGCAGGACATTTATATGTAGAAAAGGTGGAAGGCGAACTTCGTGATGTAGTATACGAGGAGGAAGAATAATGAGAATTATCTTTATGGGAACACCAGACTTTTCTGTTGGCACATTGGAAGCTCTGGTGGAAGCAGGACATGATGTATGTCTCGTAGTCACACAGCCGGATAAACCAAAGGGACGAGGGAAAGAGATGCAGTTTACTCCAGTAAAAGAAGCTGCTGTAAAGCATGGAATCCCAGTATTTCAGCCACGTAGAGTACGTGAACCAGAATGTGTAGAAGAGCTTAGAAAATATAACGCAGACGTTTGTGTTGTAATCGCATTTGGACAGATTCTTCCAAAAGAGATCCTTGAATTGACACCATATGGATGTATGAATGTTCATGCATCTTTACTTCCAGCATACCGTGGAGCTGCACCGATCCAGTGGGCACTGATCAGTGGAGAAAAAGTGACTGGTATCACAACAATGCAGATGGATGAAGGTCTTGATACAGGGGACATGCTTTTGAAAGTAGAAGTTCCGATCACAAACGAAGATACTGGTGAAACACTTCACGATAAAATGGCAGAAGCAGGTGCAAAACTTGCAGTTGAAACACTTGCACAGATGGAAAAAGGTCTGTTAAAACCTGAAAAACAGGGAGAAACAACAACTCCATATGCAAAAATGCTGAAAAAAGAGATGGGTAATATCGACTGGACAAAACCAGCAGATGAGATTGAACGTCTTGTAAGAGGTATGAATTCTTGGCCAAGTGCATATACAAAGTGGGAAAATAAAGTAATGAAGATCTGGCGTGCAGCAGTGGAAGTGGAAGATACACAGGCCGCACCTGGAACGATCGTAAATGTGACAAAAGACGATTTTGCTGTTCAGACAGGTAAAGGACTTCTTGTTGTAAAAGAACTTCAGATCCCAGGAAAAAAACGTATGGATGCAGGTGCATTTTTACGAGGATACCAGATTGCAGAAGGTACAGTACTGTCTTTTGAATAAAAAGTAAGATCAATGCAACATTTTGTAGAAAAAAGGACTCTAGTATTATATAGAGATTAAAGTGGCATAAAGGGAGAAAGAATGTCAAAGCAGATTAATGAACGCGAACTTGTTCTCGGAATCTTGATGGAAGTGTTAGAACAAGGTCGTTATAGTCATATCGTTCTGAGAGAAGTTCTTGGAAAATATCAGTTTCTTGAGAAAAAGGAACGTGCGTTTATCACAAGAGTTTCCGAAGGGACAATTGAGAGAATGTTGGAACTTGATTATATCATCGACCAGTTCTCAAAAGTAAAAGTGAAGAAGATGAAACCGGTCATCCGCAACATTATGAGAAGTGCGGTATACCAGTTAAAATATATGGATAATGTTCCTGATTCTGCAGTTTGTAATGAAGCTGTCAAACTTGCTGTGAAAAGAGGATTTGGAACATTACGAGGATTCGTGAATGGTGTGTTAAGAAGCATTGCGCGCGGACTTGATACAGTAGAATATCCAAAAGAACCGATCAAAGCATTGTCGGTGAAATATTCTGTTCCAGAATGGATCTTACAGGTGTGGAAACAAGAATATGATGTGGAAACGATTGAAACGATGCTGCAAGCATTTCTGAAAGAAAAGCCGTTGATCGTTCGTTGTATGGATGAGACACCAGAAGGTGTTAAAAGATTGAAGGAAGATTTGGAAGCAGAAGGTGTTCAGGTGAATATCCATCCATACCTTCCATATGCATTGGAACTTTCTGGGATTGATTATTTGGATGATCTGGAAAGTTTTCAGGAAGGAAGATTTTCTGTTCAAGATATCAGTTCCATGTTGGTATGTGAAATTGCAGATCCAAAAGAAGGAGATCGTGTTATTGATGTGTGTGCGGCTCCTGGTGGAAAAGCAGTACACATGGCTGAAAAATTGAATGGAACAGGACATGTAGAAGCAAGAGATCTGACAGAATATAAAGTAGAATTGATCTGGGATAATATTGATCGTACGGGTCTTGAGAATATCGAAGCAGTACAGAGGGATGCACTTGTGTTAGATGAAGAAGCAAAAGAAAGTGCAGATATCGTGATTGCAGATCTACCATGTTCTGGACTTGGTGTTTTTGGAAAGAAAACAGATTTAAAATATAAAACAAAAGAAGAAAGTTTGAAAGAACTTGCAAACTTACAGAGAAATATTTTGCAGAATGTACAGTCTTATGTAAAACGAGGCGGGAAATTGATCTACAGTACATGTACGATCAATCCGGCAGAAAACATGGAGAATGTACATTGGCTGCTTGAGCAGTATCCAGAATTTGAACTGGTGGATATTCAACCAGTTTTATGTGAGGGATTGAGAGAATCTGTTCAAGAAAAAGGATGTCTGCAATTTTTACCAGGCATTCATAAGAGCGATGGATTTTTTATCGCAGCATTGAAAAAGAAATGATCTGATTTGTGCTGCGACAGTGATTCATACTGAACAGTTACAAAATTAGAGAGGGTAAAACGCATGAAAAAAGATATTCGTTCATTTACATATGAACAGTTACAGGAAGAAATGACAAGAATTGGAGAAAAAGCATTTCGAGCAAAACAGATTTATGAATGGCTGCATGTAAAACTTGCAGATCATTTTGATGAAATGACAAATCTTTCCAAAAGTTTGAGAGAAAAACTGGAATCGTTATATGTGATCATGCCGGTTGAGATGATCAGAAGACAAGAGTCTCAGTTGGATGGAACGAATAAATTTTTGTTTGTCCTGCACGATGGAAATGTAGTAGAGAGTGTGCTGATGCGTTATAAGCATGGCAACTCTGTCTGTATTTCTTCACAGGTTGGATGTGGGATGGGGTGTAGATTTTGTGCATCTACGCTGGATGGACTTGAGAGAAATCTGACTCCGTCAGAGATGGTGGGACAGATTTATCAGATCCAGAAAATAATCGGTGAAAGAGTTTCGAATGTTGTAGTAATGGGAACAGGAGAGCCGTTGGATAATTATGATAATTTCTTGCGTTTTGTTCGTCTTTTGACAGATGAACATGGTTTGAATATCAGTCAGCGTAACTTGACAGTGTCAACTTGTGGGATCGTTCCGCGGATCTATGATCTGGCAGAAGAAAAGCTACAGATCACATTGGCACTTTCTTTGCATGGTTCTACGCAGGAAAAACGAAAAAAATTGATGCCGGTTGCGAATAAATATGAACTTTCAGAAGTATTGAAGGCGTGTGATGTATATTTTGAAAAAACAGGACGCAGAGTTTCCTATGAATATAGTCTCGTACATGGGGTAAATGATACGGATGAAGATGCAGAAGAATTGATCGCACTTTTGCATGCAAAAAATTGTCATTTGAATCTGATTCCAGTCAATCCGATCAAAGAAAGAGATTTTGTTCAGCCGAGCCGGAAAAATGCTCTGAATTTCAAAAATAAACTTGAAAAAAGCGGAATAAATGTTACTATAAGAAGAGAAATGGGCGCAGATATCGATGGCGCTTGTGGTCAGCTCAGAAGACGCCACATGGAGACAAGGCAGGAATAAAAGGAGAATTATATGAAAGCATTTTCAATAACTGACGTGGGTATGGTAAGACAAGTGAATCAGGATTATGTGTACACATCAGAGAAGCGGCTTGGTAATCTTCCAAATCTGTTTGTCGTGGCCGATGGTATGGGGGGACACCAGGCAGGAGATTATGCTTCTAAATATACAGTAGAAGCGTTACAAAGGGAATTGAAAGAAAGTACAGAGAAAGATATCGAAAAAGCACTTGTTTCTTCAATAAAAAAAGCAAATAAAGAGATTATCAGAGAGGCAGAATCCGATCCACATCTGAAAGGGATGGGTACAACGGTGGTAGCAGCGACAGTTGTTGATCAGATGTTGTATTTTGCGAATGTTGGAGATAGCCGTTTATATCTGATCAATCAGGGGATTACACAATTATCGAAGGATCATTCACTTGTAGAAGAGATGGTCCGATTAGGCGGGATTAAACCGGAAGAAGCGAAAAATCATCCGGATAAGAATATTATTACGAGAGCAATTGGTGCAAAAGAGAATGTAGAGGTAGATTTTTACGAGCATCGTCTGAAGCGGGGAGACATCATTTTGATGTGCACAGACGGACTCAGCAATATGGTGGATGACGACGAGATGTTTCATATTGTTCAGGGAGCACGCGATATCGTTGAAGCGGGTATGACTCTGGTAGAAGCTGCCAAGGAAAATGGCGGGACGGATAATATAGGAATCGTTCTGGCAGAGCCATTTGCTGATGAGGTGAGTATATGTTAAAAACAGGAGTGGTATTAGGAAAGCGCTACGAGATCCTCGGCCGCATTGGTGCCGGGGGGATGGCGGATGTCTATAAAAGTCTGGACCATAAACTGAACCGACATGTGGCAGTGAAGGTATTAAAAAGTACGTACCGTTCGGACGAAGTATTTGTAAAAAAGTTTTTGAGTGAAGCACAGGCTGCAGCAGGTCTGATGCATCCCAATGTAGTGAATGTATATGATGTAGGGGAAGACCGCGGGCTCTATTACATGGTAATGGAACTTGTGGAAGGCATCACATTAAAAGATTATATCGAGAAAAAAGGCAGACTTTCTGCGAAAGAAACAATCAGTATTGCAATTCAGATGGTCACCGGTATTCAGGCTGCCCATAATCAACATATTATCCATCGAGATATCAAACCACAGAACATTATTATTTCAAAAGAAGGAAAAGTAAAAGTTACAGATTTTGGAATCGCACATGCGACGACTTCTACACAGACGATCAGTACGAATGTAATGGGATCTGTACATTATACTTCTCCAGAACAGGCACGCGGTGGTGTAGTAGGCGAAAGAAGTGATATTTATTCTGCAGGTGTTACGATCTATGAGATGGTAACAGGGCATGTTCCGTTTGATGGAGAGACAACAGTTGAGGTTGCAGTAAAACATTTGCAGGAAGCATTTCCAAATCCAGCAGATGAAGTGAAAAATCTTCCATATAGTTTAGAGTGTATCATTATGAAATGTACACAGAAGAATACAGCACTTAGATATAAAAACTGTCAGGAACTTATCAATGACTTGAAACGTTCATTGCTTGATCCAGATGGAGAGTTTGTTCAAAAAGGAAGAAGTGGTGATTCTACGGTCGTTATGTCAGCTAGCGAATTGGAACGTGCGAAACGACGAAATTTACGAAGTGATGATTACGATGAGTATGATGACGACGAGGAAGATCTGTCTTATAGAAAACGACAGGATAGGAGTCGATCAGAGCAGAAGACAGATGTTGATCCAAATACAAAACAGATCATGAAGATCTTGCTTGTTGTTGCAGCAGTGATCATTGCTTTTATGGTTATTTTTATGGTAGGAAAAACTGCTGGTATCTTTAAAGCAGTACCTGGAATCACATCTGAGGATGAGGATTTAAAAGTTGCAGTTCCAAATCTTCTTGGAATGGAAGAAAAAGACGGACAGAAGAAACTGAATAGTATGGATCTCGGATTTGATATTGTAGGAAGAGAAGCTTCTGATAAATACGAAGAAGGCCAGATCATGAAGCAGAGCATCGAGGCTGGTACAGAAGTTGATAAACATACAACGGTAGAGGTTGTGATCAGCACAGGAAAGAGTGTAAAAACAGTGTCTATCCCAGATGTTTTGAATATGAATGAAGATAAGGCAAAGAAAGCAATCGAAGATGCAAAATTGGTGCCGGTGATTGATTATAAATTTGATAGTAATGTAGAAGAAAGTAAAGTTATTTCTACAGATCCTACAGCAGGAACAAAAGTTGATGAAGGAACAAAAGTTACAATATATGTAAGTAAAGGTTCTGAAAAGGTGAAAGTTCCAGCTGTAGAAGGAAAATCTTTGAGTGAAGCACAGAGTGCGATCACAGGAGCAGGTCTTCAGGTTTCTGTGACAGAGGAACATAGTGATATAGTAAAAGAAGGTTATGTAATATCACAAGGAAAAGCTTCAGGAACAAAAGTTGAAAAAGGAACGACGATCAGTATCGTTGTAAGTCTTGGACCGAAAGAAGTGTTGGTAACAGTTCCAGGTGTTCAGAATATGAGCAGAGATCAGGCAGAAAGCACAATGAGTGCAGCTGGATTGACTGTGAATATTGTTGGAGAATACAACAGTAGTGTTACAGAAGGATATGTGATCTCACAGTCTGCAGCAAAAGGAAGTCAGGTAGTGCAGGGAACAACGATTACGATTGTTGTAAGCCTTGGACCAGAATCAACAACAGAAACTCCACCAGAAAATTCCGGCACAACGACAGAATAGAGTTGGTGGCAGCAGGAAGTCTTTAAATGACGGAAGGAATTTATGCAGGGAAAGATAATAAAAGGGATTGCCGGATTCTACTACGTACATGTAGTAGGATCCGGTCTTTATGAGTGTAAAGCACGAGGTGTATTTCGAAAAGAAAAACAAAAACCACTGGTTGGTGATAATGTCGAGATTGAGATTCTTGATGATGAGGAGAAGTTAGGAAATATCATACAGATCCTCCCACGAAAGAATGAATTGATCCGACCTGCTGTGGCAAACATTGATCAAGCACTTGTTGTGTTTGCTGTGACAGAGCCAGATCCACATTATAATCTGTTGGATCGTTTTCTAGTTATGATGGAACGAAAAGAAATTCCTGTGATCCTTGTATTTAATAAGAAGGATCTTGGAGAAGAACAAATGTTGGATGAGATCAGTGCAGTTTATAAAAATTGTGGATATCCAATCTATTTTACAAGTGCTTTAAACGAAGAAATAGATGATATATGTACAGCACTGGAAGGAAAAACGACTGCGATCGCAGGACCGTCAGGTGTTGGAAAATCATCTTTGATCAATCTTTTGCAGTCACAGGTACAGATGGAAACAGGAAGTATCAGTAAAAAGATTGCAAGAGGAAAGCATACGACAAGGCATTCGGAATTGATTACGATCAATGATCATTCCTATATCATGGATACGCCGGGATTCAGTTCGTTGTATGTGAATGATTTTGAAAAAGAAGATTTAAAATATTATTTTAGAGAATTTGAACCATATGAGGGAATGTGCAGATTCAATGGATGTGACCATGTGCATGAACCGGGCTGCGCAGTGAAAGAAGCAGTCGAAGAGGGAAAGATTCATAAAATTCGTTATAAGAACTATATGGAAATGTATCGAGAGTTAAAGGAAAGAAAGAGGTATTAAGGTTATGAAAAGAATTTTAGCACCATCCATTTTGTCAGCAGATTTCAAAGTGTTGGGGGAACAGATTAAAACAATCGCTGACAATGGAGCAGAGTTTTTACATTTTGATGTAATGGACGGGATTTTTGTATCCAATATTTCATTTGGGATTCCAGTTTTAGCTTCTATCCAGGGGGTGGCAGATATTGTGATGGATGCACACCTTATGATCACAGAGCCGATCCGTTATGTAGAGGCATTCCAGAAAGCAGGAGCAGATTATGTGACAGTTCACTATGAAGCATGTGAAGATGTAAAGGCAACACTTGATAAGATTCATGAATGTGGAATGAAAGCTGGTCTTTCTATCAAGCCAGCAACACCAGTTGAGGTATTGGTGCCATATTTGAATGATGTAGATATGTTCCTTATTATGTCTGTAGAGCCAGGTCAGGGTGGACAGGCATTTATCCCTGAATCATTAGATAAGATCCGTGAATTGAGAACTATGTTAAATGAACATGATCTGAACACACATATTCAGGTTGATGGCGGTATCGGTCTGAAGAATGTAGGAGAAGTTCTTGAAGCAGGAGCTGATATTATTGTAGCAGGATCTGCAGTATTCAAAGGAGATGCGGCAGAAAATGTTGCAAAATTTGTGGAGATTTTCAAGGAATATGAATAAAGAAGCGATAATTGTCAGTGGTGGAACATTGGAGGAATCTTATGTTTTATCTGTTTTATCTGAGAAGAAAAATCGATTTTTGATCGCTGTAGACAGAGGACTACTCTTTCTACATGAACATAAGATCTGTCCGGATTATATCGTGGGAGATTTTGATAGTGTTCCACAGGATGTGATCAGTTTATATAAAGAACAGAAAATGATTCCGATCCGAGAATTCAATCCGGTCAAGGATGCAACGGATACAGAAATTGCCATCCGTCTTGCGATTGAATATGGATGTCAGAAGATTTCAATTTTAGGTGGAACAGGAACTAGATTGGATCATGTTTGGGGAAATGTTCAGAGTTTGAAGATTGCTGTAGATGCAGGTGTCGATGCATATCTTTTGGATCCTCATAATCGGATCAGATTATTAAAAGAAGGAATTGAATTAAGAAAAGAAGATTCTTTCGGAACATATTTTTCAGTGTTTCCATTAGGTGAAACCGTGTATGGATTTAATATAAAAGGAGCAAAGTATCCGCTTGTTGATCATACACTCACACCATATGACAGTTTATGCGTAAGTAATGAATTAAAAGAAGAAAAAGTTACAATTTCATTTCCAAAGGGATGTGTGGTCTTGATGGAAACTGGAGATTGAGATTTTCAAGGAGGAAAATAAATTATGAAACTTGGTATCGTTGGATTGCCAAATGTAGGAAAAAGTACGTTGTTTAACTCATTGACAAAAGCAGGAGCAGAATCTGCAAACTACCCATTCTGTACAATTGACCCAAACGTGGGTGTTGTAACAGTACCAGATAAACGTCTGGATGTGCTTGGTGAGATGTATCATACAAAGAAGATCGTGCCAGCAGCGATTGAGTTCGTTGATATTGCAGGTCTTGTAAAAGGTGCTTCCAAAGGAGAAGGTCTTGGAAACCAGTTCCTTGCAAATATCCGTGAAGTAGATGCGATTGTTCACGTTGTACGTTGTTTTGAAGACAGCAATATCGTACACGTTGATGGAAGTATCAATCCAATCCGTGATATTGAAACGATCAATCTTGAGTTGATCTTCTCTGACTTGGAGATTCTGGAAAGAAGAATCGCAAAGACAACAAAAGTTGCAAGAAATGATAAGACAGCTGCAAAAGAATTGGAACTTTTGAATCGCTTGAAAGAACATCTTGAAGATAATAGAATGGCAAAAACATTTAAAACAGATGATGAAGACGAACTGGTATGGATGGCAGATTACAATCTGTTGACAGCAAAACCTGTGATCTTTGCTGCGAATGTATGTGAAGATGATCTTGCAGATGATGGTGCAACAAATGCTGGTGTACAGGCTGTACGTGAATATGCAGCGGCAGAAGAGAGCGAAGTTTTCGTAGTATGTGCACAGATAGAACAGGAAATCGCTGAACTCGATGATGAAGAGAAAAAGATGTTCTTAGAAGATCTTGGATTGGAAGAATCTGGTTTGGAAAAACTGATCAAAGCAAGTTATCATCTGCTTGGACTGATCAGCTATCTGACAGCAGGTGAACCTGAAGTTCGTGCATGGACGATCAAACGTGGAACAAAAGCTCCACAGGCAGCAGGAAAGATCCATTCTGATTTTGAACGTGGATTTATCCGTGCAGAGATCGTAAGTTATGATGATCTGATGGCTTGCGGAACACATGCAGCAGCAAAAGAAAAAGGTCTTGTTAGACTGGAAGGAAAAGAATATGTTGTACAGGATGGAGATATCATTCTGTTTAGATTTAACGTATAATATTGTTTTGGAAATTAAGCGGATATAGAAATATCCGCTTAATTCAGATTATAAGTAATGATAGAAAGAAGGCATGATTATGCATATGGATATTACTTTTCCGAATTTAGGGATCGCACTACAGAATGTTGGAAAAACGATATCAGTGTTTGGGTTTGATATTGCTTATTATGGGATCATCATAGGGTGTGCGATCATGATCGGTTTCATATTGGCATCGTCAGAGGCAAAGCGAACCGGACAGAATCCAGATGATTATTTTGATCTTGGGATTGCAGGTGTCATTATAGGAATTGTGGGAGCACGTATTTATTATGTGGCATTCTCATGGGATATGTATAAAGAGGATCTGATGAGTATTTTTAATCTCAGAGAAGGTGGTCTTGCAATTTATGGTGGAATCATTGGAGCAGTATTGACGGTATTGATTGGAGCAAAGATTAAAAAAATGTCAGCACCATTGATCTTCGATACAATTGCAATGTCTTTGTTGAATGGACAGATGTTGGGACGATGGGGAAACTTCTTTAATAGAGAAGCATTTGGTGAATATACAGATTCCCTGTTGGCAATGCGTCTTCCTATCGATGCTGTAAGAAGTGGAGATATCACAGAGTTGATGCTGGAACATATGGAAGTGCTCGATGGGGTGAAGTATATTCAGGTACATCCGACATTTTTGTATGAATCACTTTGGAATTGTATCTTATTAATTCTGTTGTTCACATATCGAAAACATAAAAAGTTTGACGGGGAATTGTTCTTGTTATATATCGGAGGTTATGCACTGGGAAGAGTTTGGATCGAAGCATTGCGAACAGACCAATTGATCATACCAGGAACAGGGATTCCAGTATCACAACTTTTGGCAGGTGTTTTAGTGATTGTTTCAGCAGGAATTTTAATTTACAAATATAGAAAAATAAAACAGGCAAACAGAGCATAGAAAAGATATACAAATGGATAAAGTGAGAGCGATATTAAATAAAATAAAAGACAAGTTATATGTCAATGTGAAAACAATGCCTTATCTTTATATATTTCCAATCGTAATCGTTTATTTTGAGGTATTATTACGAGCTTGTACGGGAATCAGTGTATGGAAATATCTGATCTATCCAATAGTATTTGGAATATCGGCAGGATGTTTATTGACTTTTTTTACTTCTGTATTTCATGAAAAGATAAATAGGAAGATCAGTATAGCAATACTATTTGCTGGAGGATTATTTTTTTCGGTTGAATGCTTTATCAAAAAGAGTTTTCAATGGTATATCCCAATCACCGGTATCTTTTCGGGGGCTGGTGATGTTGCTGAAAATTATATATCAGAAATAGTTCGTGCAGTCGTGCATGGAATACCGTTGATCTTTTTGTTTTTCCTACCGTTGATCTTATATCTTTTTTTTGGGAAAAAATATACACCAGCGATACAGTTAAAATTACCATTTGCTGTAAAGTATATCGTTTATTCAGTAGTTTGTATGGCACTTGCTATTGGTATGACAAATATAGGAAATGCATCGGTGAAATATAGTAGTCAGTTTAAGTTTGATACAGCTACAGAGTATTTTGGACTTTTGACAAGTACTAGACTTGATTTGAAATACAAGATATTTAAAAATCCATCAGCGGAGGAATTGATAATAGAAACTGTAGAAATAGATCGAGAAGAAATGGTAGAGGATGAAGCAGATGTAAAAGAAATCTTATATGATAAAAATGAGATGGATTTGAATTTGGAGGAGATCAGTGCTTCTACTTCAAATGCAACAGTGAAGGAATTAAATGCGTATGTGGATTCCTTGTCTGCAAGTGAGCAGAATGAGTATACTGGATTGTTCAAGGGAAAGAATCTGATCTTAATCTGTGCGGAAGCATTTTCAGATGTGGTGATCAATGAAAAACTGACTCCGACATTGTATCGAATGACGCATAATGGATTTTATTTTTCAGATTATTACCAGCCAACATGGGGCGGAAGTACTTCTACAGGCGAGTTTTCATTTTTAATCGGTTTAATACCATTGAATGCAGCACAGTCAATGTTGGATACGCAAGGACATAATCTATATTTTACATTAGGAAATCAGTTGCAAAGAGAAGGATATTACAGTGCCGCATATCATAATGGGTCATACGATTTTTATTCTAGACAGCTGACACATACAAATCTAGGTTATAGTACATGGACGGCGATGGGAAATGGTTTGGAAAATATCACACCGGATTATCCTGGGGATGAAGAGTTTTTTGATCTGACAATGGATACATATCTTGATTTAGAACAACCATTTAGTATTTATTATATGACAGTAAGCGGACATTGTGTTTATGAAGCTGAAAATCAATATACGTACAAATACTTGGAACAGGTTCAAAAGGTTGTTGGAGATCAATATAAAGATACAACGCTATATTATCTTTGTTATCAGATGGAATTAGAGAATGCACTGACAACGATGATCGAGAAATTAGAAGAAGCAGGGATCGCAGATGATACTGTGATCTGTCTGACATCTGACCATTATCCATATGGATTGGATCAAACGGAAACATTTGGAAATTATGAAGATTATGTAAGTGATCTGTATGGATATACACCGACAACGAGCTGGGAACACGATCATAATTCGTGGATCCTTTGGTCAGGATGCTTAGAAAACGAGGCGGAAGATATGGCGTGTGAAATATCGACACCTACATATAGTATGGATATTGTTCCGACCCTTTCGAATCTATTTGGTTTAGAATACGATTCTAGACTTTTGGTGGGAAGAGATGTATTTTCTGATGCAGAACCTCTTGTGATCTGGAATACATACAATTGGGTTACAGATAAAGGAAAATATGATTCTTTTAGTGAAATATTTTATCCAAATGAAGGTGTACAGATCGAAGAGGGATACGTAGAGCATATTAATAAGCAGGTTGCAAATAAAATTGCATTTTCTAGAAATGTAATAGACAATGATTATTATGGAATATTATTTGGGGAAGATACTGTTCAATGATAGTCTTTGATCAATGGGGAGTACGTATGAGGAAAAAAGAAAGAAGAGTTTTAAAACAAAAACAGATTTTGATGATCGCAGTAGCAGCGGTTGGAATCCTTGTGCTGATATTAGGGATTGTTTCCTGGCGAAAAAGTGTGAGGGAAAAAGAAAAAATACAAAAAGGTCTGACATATTTAGAATCACTTGAGAACAAAGATATTGTAGAAATTAATGCAAAAGTGAAAAAAGTGAAAAAAGAACAAAATCAAGAATATGTGTCAGAAAATGAAGATGAAGTATGGAGTGGCTTTGAGGATGCAATGATCATAGGAGATTCCAGAGCAGTTGGATTTTCATATTATGGTTTTCTTGCTGAAGAACAAGTGTATGCGGAAAAAGGTGCATTGATCACAAGTATAAAAGAGTATATTCCGCAGATAAAGGCATATAATCCGGGACAGGTTTATATTTGTTTTGGTTTGAATGATCTTCAAAGTGGACAATGGTCAGAACCAGAAGATTATAGTAAACAGTGTGCAGAGATCATAGAATTATTAAACAATGAAATCCCACAATGTGAGGTATATTTAAATTCTATCTTGCCTACTTCGGAGGAAAAGATGGAATCCGATCCAGTTTATAGTTCCATTACAAAATATAACGATAGTATGAAACAAATGTGTGAAGAAAAAGGTTACAATTTTGTAGATAATACAGAGATGGCACAATCCCATCTAGATCTGTATGAAATAGATGGATTACATTTGGAGAGTGATTTTTATAAATATTGGGCGATGAATATGCTGCTAGAGGTGAAATGATCATGAAAAGGTATGCAACATATATAAAATATGTACTTACGATCTTGGTGCTTATATTTATTATTGTAGATGTGAGTGGTGATAAGATCAGTAATGCAGATATTGAAACTGTAAACAACAAAGTGAAAAAAGTTTCTGGTCTTGCAAAGGTTCCAGAAGCGGAAAATAGAACAATCAAAAGATTTTACGGATTAGATCCGAATGAATATGAAGGTATCATTGCATATGTACCGCAGGATGATATGGCTGTTGATGAAATGGTGATCATAAAACTGAAAGATATTTCACAGCAAAAAGCAGTGGAGCAGGCGATCAATCAAAGGGTGGATACACAGCTGAAAAGTTTTGATGGATATGGTGCAGAACAAGTTGCAATGTTAAAAAAACATGTATTAGATGTAGAGGGGAATTACATTTTTTACATGGTAGGCGAAAATACAAAAGAGGCTCAGAAAGCATTTTTAGAGAGTCTATAACGGATAGTGATAGGCAGAATATTGGAAATAGGATCGATCAGGTCCAGGAAAATGAGGTAGGAGTAAAAGAATGATTTTTAGTAGTATTTTCTTTTTGTTTATATTTCTTCCAATAACTTTACTTGTATATTATATTGCACCAAAACAATTTCGAAATTTTATATTATTGCTTTTTAGTCTTGGGTTTTATGCATGGGGTGAGCCGGTATATGTTGTTTTGATGTTGTTTAGTATCGCGATAAATTTTATTGGAGGACTTGAGATTGAAAACTATGTGGAATTGAATGAAGAAAGAAAAGCAAAGATAGCTTGTATTTCTACAGTGGTCATCAATCTAGCATTATTGGGATTTTATAAATATTATGGATTTTTAGTAGAGAATCTGAATCTGATTCTGCCATTTGAGATCCCATATAAACAATTGGCTTTGCCGATCGGTATTTCTTTTTATACATTCCAGGCAATGTCATATGTGATCGATGTGTATCGAAAAAAGGTAGAAGCACAGCATAGTTTTATTATATTTGGTGCATATGTTTCTATGTTTCCACAACTTATCGCTGGACCGATCGTGCGATATTCGGATGTTGAGAAACAATTGAAAAGCAGAACTGTATCGGTGGAAAAGTTTGGGTATGGTGTAGCGTGGTTTATCCAAGGCCTTGCAAAGAAAGTGCTTCTTGCAAATGCGATGGGAAGTGTGTATGAAACGATAGCAGCACTTGGAACAACAGAAACAACTGTACTTACAGCATGGATTGGATGTTTTGCATATACAATGCAGATTTATTTTGATTTTGGTGGATATTCGGATATGGCGATCGGGCTTGGTAAGATGTTAGGGTTCGAATTTATTAAAAACTTTGATTATCCGTATATTGCAAAGAGTATCACGGAGTTTTGGAGTAGATGGCATATCTCGTTGAGCAGCTGGTTTAAAGAATATGTATATATTCCATTAGGTGGTAATAGAGTGAGTACTCCGAAACGAATCCGAAACATTATGATCGTTTGGTCGTTGACTGGATTATGGCATGGAGCAGCATGGAATTTTATTGCTTGGGGGATTTATTACGGAATCTTATTGCTGATTGAAAAATATATATTAGGAGCAGTTCTTGAGAAACTTCCAAGTGTGATCCAGCATATATATACCATGGTGATCGTTATGATCGGATGGATGTTGTTTGCGGCACCGGGCTTAGGAAATGCAGTATCTTACATAGGATTAATGTTCGGATTTGGTGGAAATGGATTTGCAAATGCTTCAACTTTTTATTTCTTGAAGAGTACATTGATCCTTGGGATTATAGCAGTATTGAGTTGTACACCGGTTGTATATAGAAAGTTTTCAAGATTGTTAAATGCGAAAGATCAGTATAAACAGATCTGTGCAATTGTGATCTATATCCTGTTGTTTTTAATCTGTGTAGCATATCTTGTAAATGCAACATATAATCCATTTTTGTACTTTAGATTTTAAAGGTATAAGTAAAGGTGAGTAATATGGAAAATAATGAAAATAGACGAAAACGTTCTCAAAGGCGTCAACTGTATAATATTTTGACTTACGTTTTTTGTGGCATCATATTTTTATTTTCAATCATAAGTATTGTTATCCCGGATAAATCCTATTCCGAAGAAGAAAATCGTGTTTTGGCAGAATTTCCTGATATTAGTTGGTCCAATATCATGGATGTAAGTTTTATGACGGGACTTGAGAATTATGTATCGGATCATTTTTGGACAAGAGATCTTTGGATCAGTATGAAAGTAAAATGTGATCGACTTTTAGGAAAAACAGAATTTAATGGTGTATATCTTTGTGATGATCACTATCTGGTACAGGTTCCTACAGAACCAGATGAAGAAAACGTAGAAAGGAATCTTGTAGCGATCAAGCAGTTTGCTGAAAAGCATACAGAATTAGATATGGATATGTTGATCATACCAAATGCGATCACTACAATGAAAGATTCCCTTCCAATCGGTGCACCTGCGAGAGATCAAGAAAAGGATGCAAAAAAGATCGAAGATGCAGTGGGACAAAAAATAGAATATCATGATGTGACAAAAACATTGAGAAAACATGCAGATGAAGGAATGTATTATAAAACAGATCATCATTGGACAAGCAAAGCTGCATATTATACATTTTTAGATGTAGCAGAAGGTTTGGATATAGAAGATCCGATCAAAAAATATAATGTATATACGGTCACTTCTGATTTTTCAGGTACGCTTGCATCAAAGAGTGGTTACCATAAAGAAAAGGATTCGATAGAGGTTTATGAACCACTGGGGATTGAGAATGACTATATTGTAACAGATTCCAGTGGAAATGAGCCGAGAACAACGGTATATGCAAAAGAAGCATTGGAAGAAAAAGATAAGTATCAAGTATTCTTTCATGGAAATCAATCCAGAGTAACGATCAATACATTGAATGAAACAAAAGAAAGACTTCTTGTATTTAAAGATTCTTACGCAAATTGCTTTGTTCCATTTTTGATCCCTTACTATAATGAGATCATTATGGTGGATCCGAGATATTATTATGATGATGTTCAGACTTTGATTGAACGAGAGAGGATTACAGATGTTCTGTTTTTATATAATATGGACACATTTTTAACAGATCGATCAATTGCAGATACATTGGTTGTAGAATAAAAGAAAAGAAATGGTTAAGAAACTACTTTAGCAAAAAACATTTGTTAAAGTAGTTTTTTCTATGCATAAAAATGCGACTGTACAGAAAAATAAACAAAAAAACAAAACAGTTCTATAGACTTTTATAAATTTTAGGTCTATAATTGGAATATATGTGATAATACATTTTTATTATTGTACTATTCAAGGAGGAATTTAAAAATGGCAAGAAAAATGAAGACCATGGATGGTAACCAGGCAGCAGCTCACGTGTCATATGCTTATACAGAAGTTGCAGCTATTTATCCTATTACACCATCATCTGTAATGCCTGAACATGTTGATGAATGGGCTACAGAAGGTAGAAAAAATATCTTCGGAACAACTGTTGAAGTAACAGAAATGCAGTCTGAAGCAGGTGCTGCTGGTGCAGTACACGGCTCTTTGGCAGCAGGTGCTATGACAACAACATTCACAGCATCACAGGGATTACTTCTGATGATTCCAAATATCTATAAAGTAGCTGGTGAACAGCTTCCAGGCGTATTTAACGTATCAGCTCGTGCATTAGCAAGCCACGCATTATCAATCTTCGGAGATCACTCTGACGTATATGCATGTCGTCAGGCTGGTGCTGCTATGCTTTGCGAATCTAGCGTACAGGAAGTAATGGACCTTACAGCAGTTGCTCACTGTGCAGCAGTTGAAGGAAAGATTCCATTTATCAACTTCTTCGATGGATTTAGAACATCACACGAAATTCAGAAAATTGAAACATGGGATTACGAAGATCTGAAAGACCTTATGAACATGGACGCTGTTGATGCATTCCGTGCAAACGCACTGAATCCAAACCACCCATGTCAGAGAGGTTCAGCTCAGAACCCTGATATCTTCTTCCAGGCAAGAGAAGCTTGTAACCCATATTACGATGCTCTTCCAGGTATCGTTCAGGATTACATGGACAAAGTTAATGCTAAGATCGGTACAGATTACAAACTTTTCAACTACTACGGTGCTCCTGATGCAGAGAGCGTTATCGTAGCTATGGGTTCTGTATGTGATACAATCGAAGAAACAATCGATTACTTAGTAGCAGCTGGCAAAAAAGTTGGTGTTGTTAAAGTTCGTCTTTACAGACCATTCTCAGCTCAGGCATTGATCGATGCTATCCCTGATACAGTTAAGAACATCAACGTTCTTGATAGAACAAAAGAACCAGGTGCAATCGGCGAACCACTTTACCTCGACGTAGTTGCAGCTCTTAAAGGATCTAAATTTGATGCAGTACCAGTTCAGTCTGGACGTTACGGATTAGGTTCTAAAGATACAACACCTGCACAGATCGTTGCTGTATTTGAAAATACAGAAAAGAAAGTATTCACAATCGGTATCGAAGATGACGTTACAAACCTTTCTCTCGAAGTAGGTGCTCCACTTGTTACAACACCAGAAGGAACAATCAACTGTAAATTCTGGGGACTTGGTGCTGACGGTACTGTAGGTGCTAACAAGAACTCTATCAAGATTATCGGTGATAACACAGATATGTATGCACAGGCATACTTTGATTATGACTCTAAAAAATCTGGTGGTGTTACAATGTCTCACCTCCGTTTTGGTAAAAAACCAATTAAATCAACATACCTGATTCACAGAGCAAACTTTGTAGCTTGCCACAACCCATCTTATGTTAACAAATATAACATGGTACAGGAACTTGTTGATGGTGGTACATTCCTTTTGAACTGCCCATGGGATATGGAAGGACTTGAAAAACATCTTCCAGGACAGGTAAAAGCTTACATCGCTGACCACAACATCAAACTTTACACAATCGACGGTATCAAGATTGGTAAAGAAATCGGACTTGGCGGACGTATCAATACAGTTCTTCAGTCTGCATTCTTCAAACTGGCTGCAATCATTCCAGAAGAAGAAGCAATCGATCTTATGAAGAAAGCTGCAAAAGCTACTTACGGACGTAAGGGTGACAAGATCGTACAGATGAACTACGATGCAATCGACGCAGGTGCTAAACAGGTTGTTGAAATCGAAGTTCCAGAAAGCTGGAAATCATGCGAAGACGAAGGTCTGTTCACACCAGAAGTTAAAGGCGGAAGAGATGACGTTGTTAACTTCGTTAAAAATATTCAGTCAAAAGTTAACTCACAGGAAGGTAACTCACTTCCAGTATCTGCATTCAATGAATATGTAGATGGTACAACACCATCTGGTTCAGCAGCATACGAAAAACGTGGTATCGCAGTAGATATCCCAGTTTGGAAAGCAGAAAACTGTGTACAGTGTAACCGTTGTGCATATGTTTGTCCACACGCTGTTATCCGTCCAGTAGCTATGACAGAAGAAGAAATCGCTAACGCTCCAGAAGGACTTGAAACAATTCCTATGATCGGTATGAAAGATTACAAGTTTACAATGACTGTATCTGCATACGACTGTACAGGATGTGGTTCATGTGCTAACGTTTGTCCAGGTAAGAAGGGTGCTAAAGCTCTTGTTATGGAAAACATGGAAGCAAACGCAGGACTTCAGAAATACTTCGATTACGGCATCACTCTTCCAGAGAAGACAGATGTTGTAGATAAATTCAAAGTTGCAACAGTGAAAGGTTCTCAGTTCAAACAGCCTCTGCTTGAGTTCTCAGGCGCTTGTGCAGGTTGTGGAGAAACACCTTACGCTAAACTCATCACACAGCTGTTTGGTGATAGAATGTACATCGCTAACGCAACAGGATGTTCATCTATCTGGGGTAACTCATCACCATCTACACCATATACAGTAAACCCACAGGGAAGAGGTCCAGCATGGGCTAACTCACTGTTCGAAGACAATGCTGAATTTGGTTATGGTATGCTCCTTGCTCAGAACACACTGAGAAAGAGACTGAAAACAGTTGTTGAAAGAGTTGTAGAAAATACAAAGAACGACGACGTTAAAGCAGCAGGTCAGGAATGGCTTGATACATTCGGAATCGGTGCAACAAACGGTGTTGCTACAGACAAACTTGTAGCAGCTCTTGAAGCTTGCGATTGCGATTGCGAAGATAGAAAAGATCTTCTTAAGAACAAAGACTTCCTCGCTAAGAAATCCCAGTGGATCTTCGGTGGTGACGGATGGGCTTACGATATCGGTTTCGGTGGTGTAGACCACGTTCTCGCTAGTGGAAAAGATATCAACATCATGGTATACGATACAGAAGTTTACTCTAATACAGGTGGACAGGCTTCTAAAGCTACTAAGACTGGTGCAACAGCTCAGTTCGCAGCAGGCGGAAAAGAAATCAAGAAGAAAGACCTTGCAAGTATCGCAATGAGCTACGGTTATGTATATGTAGCACAGATCGCTATGGGTGCTGACTTCAACCAGACAGTTAAAGCTCTTGCAGAAGCAGAAGCTTACCCAGGACCATCACTTATCATTGCTTACGCTCCATGTATCAACCATGGTATCAAGAAAGGTATGAGCAAAGCTCAGACTGAAGAACAGCTCGCAGTTGAATGTGGTTACTGGAACAACTTCCGTTACAACCCAGCAGCTGAAGGATGCAAGTTCACTCTTGACAGCAAAGAACCTGATATGAAGGGTTACCAGGAATTCCTGGACGGCGAAGTTCGTTACAACGCTCTTAAGAGAGCAAATCCAGAAAAAGCAGCTAAACTGTTTGCTCAGAACGAAAAAGAAGCAGCAGAAAGATATGCTTACCTGAAAAAACTTATCGCTCTTCACACAGAAGACTAATATAAGATCGATCATATAAGATCAAAGCTACAAAAGGCGGTCGCACATTTGTGCGGCTGCCTTTTTTCTTAAAATCTTTTTATTATAAAATATAAGATAAAGAATCACCTTACACATCTTTTACAAATTTTTCGAAATTCAAACTTATCTCCAAATTAATTTACGTTTCTTTTAAGAAATCAACATAATTTTTGTAGTAATCGAATGATAATCTCTATGCATAGCACAAATAAGGGAGGAGAAAACTGTGTCAGAGATTACATTAAAAAATGTATACAAAATGTATGACAAAAAGAATTACGCAGTAAAAGATTTTAATCTCGAGATCCATGACAAAGAATTTGTTATCTTTGTAGGACCTTCTGGATGCGGAAAGTCAACAACACTTCGTATGATTGCTGGATTGGAAGAAATCAGTGATGGAGAGTTATGGATCGACGGCGAGTTGAGTAATTATATTGAACCGAAAGACCGTAGTATGTCTATGGTATTTCAAAACTACGCGTTATACCCGAATATGACAGTATATGAGAATATGGCTTTTTCATTAAAAGTTAGGAAAATGCCAAAAGATCAGATTGATTCAATTGTAAGAAAAACAGCAAAGATCCTTCAGATTGAGCAGCTTTTGGACAGACGTCCAAGTGCATTGTCTGGTGGACAAAAACAGCGTGTAGCGATTGGAAGTGCGATCGTAAGAAAACCAAAAGCATTTTTGATGGATGAACCTTTATCGAATCTGGATGCAAAATTAAGAGCACAGATGAGAGTTGAATTATCAAATCTTCATAAAGAACTGGATACAACGATAATTTATGTTACGCATGATCAGATTGAAGCAATGACACTTGGAACAAAAATCGTTGTTATGAATGCAGGTCATATTCAACAGGTGGCAGCACCAAAAGATATTTATGATCATCCAAAGAATAAATTTGTAGCAGGTTTTATTGGTACTCCGGGTATGAACTTTTTTGAAGCAGAAGTATTCGAGGAAGCTGAAAAGATTGGTCTTGCGATCGGGGGAAAAACGTCTGGTAAAAAAGTATATCTGAAAGGAAAGAAAGCTCAGATCGCTAAAGAAAAGGCGCTGGGACAGAAAGTCATCCTTGGAATCCGACCAGAAGATATTTATGAATATGAAGAGGCAGTAAAAAGAGGAATCGAAACATTTAGTTCAGGGATTAAAGAAAAAATCATTGCTAGAGAACTTCTTGGACCAGAAGTAATCTTATACTATGAAGGAGTAGATAAGACATATTCTGTGAAGTTAAAACCTGAAAATCAAACAAAGCAAGGAGAATCTCTTAGATTGTATTTTGATCCGGAAAGGATTCATGTTTTTGATCCAGAGACAGAAGAAAATCTGTTTTATGAGGAGGAAATGAAAGAATGAATTTAAATAAGAAAAATAAATGGAGTTCTTATTGTTACTTGCTTCCAAGCTTGTTGGTGTTTTGTGTCTTCTTGTTTTATCCGTTCTTTAAAACAATTTATCTGAGCCTCTTTTTAACAGATAGTTATGGACAGGCAAAGGTATTTGTAGGATTAAGGAATTACATCGAATTACTGACATCAGAATCATTTTTAAATAGCTTGAAAGTGACCGTTATATTTGTAGTGATCGTTGTGTTAGGAAGTATGTTTTTAGGATTGCTTACAGCAGTGCTTTGTAACAAAGCATTTCCTGGAATCCGATTTTTCAGTACAGCGTATGCAATGCCTATGGCAATCGCATCTTCTTCAGCAGCAATGATCTTTCAGATTATGTTGAATCCAACGATCGGTATCGTAAACAAATTGACTGGTCTAGATATTAATTGGCTGAATGATACAAGAACAGCATTGATCTGTGTGGCAGTTTTAACAGCATGGTTGAACAGTGGGATCAACTTCCTGTATTTCTCAGCAGGACTTGGAAACATTGATGAAAGTATCTACGAAAGAGCATCCGTTGATGGAGCTGGCGCAGTACAGCAGTTTTTCCATTTGACACTTCCAGGATTGTCTCCAATCATGTTTTATACACTGGTTGTAAATATTATCCAGGCATTTCAGTCATTTGGTCAGATTAAGATCTTGACAGAAGGCGGTCCAAGAGAATCAACAAATGTAATTGTATATTCCATTTATCGAGACGCATTTTTTAACTATCGTTTTGGAAGTGCCGCAGCACAGTCTGTAATTTTATTTATTATCATCATGATCGCAACACTTATTATGTTCAAAATGGAAAAGAAAGGGGTGAAGTACGAATGAGTCAGGCATATGTGATTAAAGATCAAAGTAATCATATTTCAAAAGAAGAACTTTTAAAGTTGAAACAGCAGATGAATAAAAAGGCTCTTACGAAGAAAAGAACACGTACAACGTTTCGACTTTTGGTAAATATTCTTGTGGCTTTTGTAGTACTTATGCCACTTCTTTATGCAGTAAGTATCGCTTTTATGCCGTCAGGTGAATTGTATTCGATGGAAATGAATCTCATTCCCGAGAAGCCGACAATCCATAACTTTATCGATGCATTTACGAATATTCCGTTGCTTCGATTTATAGGAAATTCATTTTTGACAGCAGGAGTGATCACGATCGCACAGATCATTAGTTGTTCATTGGCTGCATTTGCTTTCTCTTTCCTTGAATTTAAAGGAAAAGGAATTTTGTTTGCAGTTGTAATGGCAACGATGATGGTGCCGGGCGAAGCAACAATCATTTCCAATTATCTGACGGTAAGTCAGCTTGGATTGCTTGATACATATGCAGTATTGATCCTGCCATATGCGACATCAGCAATGGGGATCTTTTTGTTCCGACAGTTTTATATGACATTCCCAATCTCGTTGTATGAATCAGCAAAATTGGATGGATGTTCAAACTTAAGATTTATTGTAAAAATTCTGATTCCGCTGACAAAATCAGCAATCGGTGCGATGGCGGTTTACACATTTATCAATGCATGGAATATGTATATGTGGCCATTGCTTGTTACTGGTTCGAATGAAATGCGAACAGTACAAATCGGTATCAGCATGCTTAACAGTGTGGACTCTCAGTCCATTACGATGATGATAGCAGGTGTAGTAATGATTATCGTTCCATCCCTTTCCATTTTTATCATAGGGCAGAAACAGCTTATTAAGGGAATGTTTTCAGGAGCGGTAAAAGGTTAAGGAAAAAAGGAGAAAAATATGAAAAAAAGATTCGTTTCACTTCTGCTTGCAGGAGCAATGGTGATGTCTCTTGTAGGATGTGGAGAGACAGCAACAAAGGAGACAACAGATAACACATCAGAAGGAACATATGAAATGGCTTCTGTAGAAGAAGCAAAAGATGCAGAGATTACATTTTGGCACTCTATGGGTGGTGTAAATGGGGAAGCACTGGAATCACTTGTTGATAAATTTAATGAAGAAAATGAATATGGGATTAAAGTAACATCCGTATATCAGGGTGAATATGATGATTCTCTTACAAAACTGAAAAGTGCACAGATTGGTAATATGGGAGCAGATCTTGTTCAGGTTTATGAGATTGGTACTTCATTTATGATCAATTCTGGTTGGACAGTTCCAATGCAGCAGTTGATCGATGCAGATGATTATGATATGTCAGCAATTGAAGAAAATCTTGCAGCATACTATACAATTGATGATCAGTTATATTCTATGCCATTTAACTCTTCTACACCACTTATGTATTATAATGTAGATATGTTTGAAAAAGCAGGGATTACAGAGATTCCATCAAGCTTAGAAGAAATCAATGCAGTCGGTGAACAGCTTATGGCAGAAGGCGGAGCTGGAGAACCAATCTCATTATCTATCTATGGATGGTTCTTTGAACAGTTTTGCTGTAAACAGGGATTAAACTATGCAAATAATGGAAATGGCCGTGATGATATTGCAACAGCTGTAGAATTTGATACAAACGGTGCGGCAGAAAATATCCTTACAGCATGGAATACGCTCTATGAAAATGGATATGCACCAATTGTAGGAAAAGGCGGAGATGCAGGTCTTGCAGACTTTACAGCAGGAAAATCAGCAATTACACTTGCTTCTACAGCATCTTTGAAACAGATCCTTCAGGATGTAAATGGTAAATTCGAAGTTGGAACAGCTTATTTTCCAAGTGTAAAAGCAGATGATAAAGGTGGGGTATCTATCGGTGGTGCTTCTCTTTGGGCATTAGATAATCAGGATCCTGTAAAACTTCGTGCAACATGGGAATTTATCAAATTCCTTATTTCAGGGGAATCACAGGCTTACTGGAATGCACAGACAGGTTATTTCCCAGTTACAACAGACGCTCATACAGAAGATGTATTTTTAGCAAACATCGAAAAATATCCACAATTCCAGACTGCGATCGATCAGCTTCATGATTCATCACCAGAATACGCAGGTGCACTGCTCAGTGTATTCTCAGAAGCAAGAGCAACAGTTGAGTCTGAAATTGAAAATATGTTAAATGGAGAAGACATTGATACAGTGATTGAAAATATGGCAACAAAGATCAATAAAGCAATTGAAGAGTATAATTTGGTCAATAACTAAGAATTGTTTATTTCACATATAGAGAAAGCATTTTAAAATAAAGGTAAAGCAGCAGGGCGCTTGAGAGTCCTGCTGTTATTGCATAAAAGTGTGTTACCCAAAAAGGAGGGAAAGTATGACAAAAGTATTTGCACATAGAGGGGCAAGTGGTTATGCACCAGAAAATACACTAGAAGCATTTGTAATTGCAATGGAACAAGGTGCAGATGGGATCGAACTTGATGTACAGCTTACAAAAGATGGAGAGGTTGTTGTCATTCATGATGAAACAATTGACAGAGTAAGTGATCATAACGGATTTGTGAAGGACTATACACTCGCAGAATTAAAACAGTTTGATTTCAAAAATCATATGGAAGCTTACACAAATGCGAAAATCCCAACATTAAAAGAAGTGTTAGAACTTGTAAGACCAGGGAAGATGGAAGTAAATATTGAATTGAAAACGAGTGTGATCTGGTATTCTGGAATCGAAGAAAAGGTTTTAGAGATTGTAAAAGAGACTGGGATGGAAGAACGAGTAATTTATTCTTCGTTTAATCACTATAGTATTCAAAAAATATTAGAACTTAATCCTTCGGCGCAGACGGCATATTTATTTATGGATGTAATGTTGGATGTTGAAAAATATGCAAAAGAAACAGGAGTACCAGCTTTACATCCACCATTTTTTCAGTTGAAAATGGCAGACTTTATGAAGAAATATATGGACAGTGGATTGAAAATGAGAATCTGGACAGTAAATGATGAGGAGGATATGAAATATTTCATGGAAAATAATGTAGAAGCAATCATCACAAATTATCCGGATAGAGCGGTAAAAATTCAAAAAACGATGTGATATATCAGAAAATATCGGTATTTTTGTATAAAATAAAGTAATCATTGCAAACTTTTTTGGTTAAATTTATAATGGAGTCAGTATATAGAGAATCAGTACGGATTGAAAGAATCCTATAAATAAACTAAGGAGGAGCAGCAATGGCGAAATATATCATGGCATTGGATGCAGGAACAACGAGCAATCGCTGTATTTTATTTGATAAGAAAGGTAAGATCTGCAGTGTTGCGCAGAAAGAATTTACACAATATTTTCCAAAACCAGGTTGGGTAGAACATGATGCAGAAGAAATATGGTCTACACAGTTGTGGGTTTTGCAGGAAGCAATGAATAATATTGGAGCGACAGCAGCAGATATTGCAGCAATTGGTATTACAAATCAGCGTGAAACAGCGATTGTTTGGGATAAGAATACAGGAGAACCTGTTTATCGTGCGATCGTATGGCAATGTAGAAGAACATCTGAATACTGTGACAGTCTGAAAGAAAAAGGTCTGACAGAAAAATTTAGAAAGAAAACAGGATTGGTCATTGATGCATATTTTTCGGGAACAAAGATTAAATGGATCTTAGATAATGTAGAAGGTGCAAGAGAAAGAGCTGAAAAAGGAGAATTACTTTTTGGTACAGTTGAGACATGGCTGATCTGGAAGATGACAAAAGGTGCTGTCCATGTGACAGACTATTCAAATGCTTCTCGTACAATGTTATTTAATATCAATACATTGGAATGGGATGAAGAAATCTTAAAGGAACTGGATATTCCAAGATGTATGCTTCCAGAAGCAAAACCATCTAGCTGTATATATGGAGAAACAGATTCTGAGATTCTTGGAGCACCGATCCCGATTGGAGGAGCAGCAGGTGATCAGCAAGCAGCATTGTTTGGTCAGACATGTTTTAATCCAGGGGAAGCAAAGAATACTTATGGAACAGGTTGCTTCCTTTTGATGAATACTGGGGAAAAACCAGTATTTTCAGATAATGGGCTTGTAACAACAATCGCATGGGGATTGGATGGAAAAGTCACATATGCATTGGAAGGTTCTATTTTTGTTGCAGGTGCAGCGATCCAATGGCTTCGTGATGAGATGCGATTTATCGATTCAGCATCAGATTCTGAATACATGGCAAAGAAAGTAGAAGATACAAATGGTTGTTATGTAGTTCCTGCGTTTACAGGACTTGGTGCACCACATTGGGATCAGTATGCAAGAGGAACAATCGTTGGTCTGACACGAGGTGTCAATAAGTGTCATATCATCAGAGCAACATTGGATTCGCTCGCATATCAGGTGTACGATGTACTGAAAGTCATGGAAGCAGATTCAGGGATTAAACTTACAGCACTGCGTGTAGATGGCGGAGCAAGTTCGAACAACTTTTTGATGCAGGAACAGGCGAATATCATCAATGAATCTGTAAAAAGACCGGTATGTGTAGAAACAACTGCAATGGGAGCTGCATATCTTGCAGGACTTGCAGTTGGATATTGGAAAAATAAAGAAGAAGTTATAAAAAATTGGGCAATTGACAGAATGTTCAAACCAGAGATTGAAAAAGAAAAACGTGAAAAGATGATCAAAGGCTGGAACAAAGCTGTGAAATGTGCCTACGGATGGGCAAAAGAAGACGAGTGACAAAGAAGAATGTCAAAGCGCGTTTGCCACATTGAATTGGAGAAAAGCATATGTATGATGTTATTATAATTGGTGCAGGTGTATCTGGATGTGCGTCCGCAAGGGAGATTTCCAGATATAAAGTAAATGCTTGTGTAATTGAAAAATCAGAAGATGTCTGTTGTGGGACATCAAAGGCGAACAGCGGGATCGTACATGCAGGGTATGATGCGGCAGAAGGTTCTTTAATGGCCAGACTAAATGTTCTTGGCAATAAAATGATGGGAGAACTGTCAAAAGAATTAGATTTTGAATTTAAATGCTGCGGTTCTATGGTTGTGTGCAGAGCCGAAGAGGATCTTCCAAAACTGCAGGCATTGTACGAAAGAGGCATTGCAAATGGCGTACAGGAATTGAAAATTTTAAGTCGAGAAGAAGCGTTGGAATTAGAACCAAATCTTTCAGACGATATGGTTGCAGTGCTGTATGCACCAACAGGTGGGATTGTCTGCCCATTTGGCTTGAATTATGCATTGGCAGAGAATGCTGCAATGAATGGAGTAGAATTTAAATTCGATACAACAGTAACAGAACTTCATAAGATCAAGAATGGTTGGGAAGTTGTGACAGATCAAGGAACATATCAGACAAAATGTGTTGTCAATGCGGCAGGTGTTTATGCGGACAAGTTCCATAATATGGTAAGTGAGAAGAAGATCCACATCACACCTAGAAGAGGCGATTATTGTCTTTTGGATAAGACAGCAGGTAATCATGTTTCTAGAACGATCTTTGCACTTCCGGGAAAATATGGAAAAGGAATCTTGGTAACGCCTACAGTCCATGGCAATCTTCTTCTTGGACCAACAGCAGTTGATATCGAAGAAAAAGAAGGAACTAATACAACAAGAGATGGTCTTGATCAGGTGCTTACAAAAGCAGGAGAGAATGTAAAAAATATTCCAACAAGATCTGTGATTACCTCATTTGCTGGTCTTCGCGCGCATGAAGACGGACATGAATTCATCATTGAAGAAGTAGAAGGCGCAGATGGATTTGTTGATTGTGCAGGAATCGAATCTCCAGGGCTTACAAGTGCACCGGCAGTTGGTGTGATGGTATCAGAAATTGTAAAAGATATCTTACATTTGGAAGAAGATCCAGCGTTTGTTCCTACAAGAAAAGGAATTTTAGATCCAGATACATTAACAAAAGAAGAACGAGATGAATTGATACATAGAAATCCAGCATACGGTAATATTATCTGCCGTTGTGAAATGATCACAGAGGGTGAGATCATCGATGCGATCACAAGACCGCTCGGAGCAAGATCATTGGATGGTGTGAAGCGAAGAACAAGAGCTGGAATGGGACGCTGTCAGTCTGGTTTTTGTGCACCAAGAGTGATGGAGATTATTGCGAGAGAACGTGGAATCGATCAGATGGAAGTAACTAAATCCGGTGGAGATTCATTTATCGCAGTAGGATATAATAAGGACTCAATCTAGCAGGAGGGAACGCAGATGAAAGCATATGATATTGTAATAATTGGCGGCGGACCTGCGGGCCTTGCTGCGGCTGTTTCGGCAAAGAAAAATGGAGTGGACAGCATTCTGATCTTAGAAAGAGACAAAGAACTTGGTGGTATCTTGAACCAGTGTATCCATAATGGATTTGGGCTTCATACATTTAAAGAAGAGTTGACAGGTCCAGAATATGCAGCTCGATTTATTGAACAGGCAGAAGAATTAAAGATTGAATATAAATTAAATACAATGGTTATGGATATCAGCCATGAAAAGGTAGTTACAGCCATGAATAGTACGGATGGAATGTTTGAGATTCAAGCAAAAGCAGTGATTCTCGCAATGGGATGCAGAGAACGTTCCAGAGGGGCTTTGAATATTCCAGGATATCGTCCGGCTGGTATTTTTTCGGCAGGTACGGCACAGCGTCTTGTGAATATGGAAGGATATC
Organism: uncultured Clostridium sp.; assembly: GCA_964484055.1. GTDB lineage: Bacteria > Bacillota > Clostridia > Lachnospirales > Lachnospiraceae > Schaedlerella. The sequence goes on along the minus strand of CAZAEC010000019.1, from coordinate 5,777 downwards.
TTCCGGGACGTAAAGTAGTGATCCTTGGTTCAGGAGATATCGGCTTGATCATGGCAAGACGTATGACATTTGAGGGAGCAAAAGTACAGGTTGTTGCAGAACTTATGCCATATTCTGGTGGGTTGAAACGAAATATCGTGCAGTGTTTGAATGATTATGACATTCCTTTAAAACTGAGTCATACAGTAGTTGATATCCGTGGAAAAGAACGTGTAGAAGGCGTTACGATCGCAGCGGTAGATAACACAGGAAAGCCAATTCCAGGAACGGAAGAAGAATATGAATGTGACACACTCCTTCTTTCGGTAGGTCTGATTCCAGAAAATGAACTTTCAAGCGGAATGGGTGTTGAATTAAGTAAAATCACATCAGGACCTGTAGTAAATGAAAGTTTAGAAACAAATATAGAAGGTGTATTTGCCTGCGGTAACGTACTTCATGTACATGATCTGGTTGATTTTGTTTCAGAAGAAGCTGCGGCAGCAGGTAAGAATGCTGCAAAATATGTAACAGAAGGAATCGTATCAAAAGGAAATACTGTGGCAATTAAGGCAACAGATGGAGTAAGATATACTGTTCCATCAAAGATCAATACAGAGCGTATGGACGATCTTCTGACAGTTCGTTTCCGTGTGGGAAATGTTTATAAAAATCATTACATTAGTGTATATCTGGATGAGGAACGGATCCTACACAGAAAACGTCCGGTCATGGCACCAGGGGAAATGGAAGAAGTGAAGCTGAAAAAATCACAACTGAAAGAATATCCTAATCTGAAAACAATCACGATAAAATTAGAGGAGGCATAAGGATATGGAAAAAAGAGAATTGATTTGTATTAACTGTCCTTTGGGATGTCCTCTTACAGTAGAACTGGATGGAACAGAAGTGGTAAATGTATCTGGAAATACATGCCCAAGAGGCGCTGCTTATGCGAAAAAAGAAGTGACAGATCCTACTAGGATCGTAACTTCAATCGTACGTGTAGAAGGCGGAAGATCCGAGATGGTTTCAGTAAAAACAAAACAGGATATTCCAAAATCAAAAATTTCTGATTGCATAAAAGCACTAAAAGGGGTTACAGTAGAAGCACCGATATCAATTGGAGATGTAATCGTTGCAAATGTGGCCGGAACAGGCGTTGATTTTGTTGCAACAAAAAATGTACTGAAAAGGTGAGAATATGTTTGGATATGTTACAATTTGTGAGCCAGAGATCAAAATGAAAGACTGGAGAAAATATAGAGCGTACTATTGTGGGCTTTGTCAGTCATTAAAAGAGCGTTACGGAAGTCTTGGACAACTGACGCTTACTTATGATATGACATTTTTAGTGGTACTTTTAAATTCACTCTATGAAAAAGAGATGAAAAAATCGGCACACAGATGTAAGGCACATCCAATTCAAAAAAGAGATATGCTGCAGAATGAGTTTACAGACTATGCAGCAGATATGAATCTGATCCTTGCGTATTATCATCTCAAAGATGACTGGCAGGATGAGAAGAAGATCAGCAGTCTTGCGATGGGAAGTGCGATTCAGTGGAAAGCTAAAAAGGCGATCAAAAAGTATCCACGTCAGAGCGAAGCGATCAAAAGAGAGTTGAAAGCTCTTTCAGAATTAGAAGCAAAAGACGAACAGAACATCGATCTCCCAGCAGGATGCTTTGGTCGATTGATGGAAGAGATGATTGTTTATGAAAAGGATATCTGGGAAGAATCTTTGAGAAAGATAGGATTTTATCTCGGAAAATTTATCTATATCATGGACGCGTATGATGATCTGGAAAAAGATCTGAAAAGCGGAAGTTATAATCCATTGCGAGAATATAGTAAGCGAGAAGATTATGAAGAATGGTGTCATGAGGTCCTGTGTATGATGATCGCAGAGAGTACTGCAGAATTTGAAAAACTTCCATGTTTGGAAGATGCAGAGATCTTGAGAAATATTTTGTACGCAGGGGTATGGACGAAATATAACAAGATTTACGAAAAAAAGAAGGAAGGAGAAGGCAATGGGGATATACGTGAATAGTAAAAATGCTTACGCATTGTACAAGAAAGAAACGGTAAAACCGTACTTTATAGATAAAACACAGATATTGAATGAGCTTTTTCCGTTGGTTGAAGAGGGAAGTAATTATTTGTGTATTACTAGACCTAGACGTTTTGGGAAAACGGTTATGGCGAATATGATTGCCGCATTCTTTTCTCAAAGATGTGATTCAAATGACATTTTTCAAAATCTTGAGATTCATCAAAATAAAGAATACAATAAGTATATTAATAAATATATGGTTATTCATATTATGTTTAATAATTTACCAAGAAATTGTAATTCATATGAACAATATATTAATCGAATAGAAGAAATCATAATAAAGGATTTGAAAAAGGAATATCCAGACTTATCGATTGATGAACAAAATACGGTATGGGATATTCTTTTGGAAATCTATGCTGAAAAACAAGATGTGAATATTATATTTGTGCTAGATGAGTGGGATTTTATTTTTCACCAAAAATTTGTGACGGAAGAGGATAAAGCAGCTTATTTATTGTTCTTAAGAAATCTTCTAAAAGATCGACCATATATTTCACTTGTTTATATGACTGGAATTCTTCCAATTGCGAAATATTCTAGTGGTTCAGAATTAAATATGTTTGCAGAATTTACGATGACAAATGAACAGAGATTTTCTGAATATTTTGGGTTTACAGATAAAGAAGTAGATCTGCTTTATGAACGTTATTTGTCAAATAATAAATGTGTGCATTTAGTTTCAAGAGAAGATTTGAAAATTTGGTATGATGGTTATCATATGCGTACAGGGGAAAGATTGTATAATCCGCGTTCGATAGTGTTGTCTTTGTCAAATAATAATACAGGAAACTATTGGACGAGTTCGGGTCCGTACGATGGAAAAAATTCTTGAACTTGCACATGATACAGAAGTTACACTTTTAAATTATAATGATGAAACAGAATTGACTGCAGTAGTTAATTTGGTTTATTTAGGTGCAAGAAATTATTATCGTGTGGAAAGGGAAGATAAGGCTGGAATAGGATACGTTGATTTTATCTTCTATCCCGTAATAGATAAAAGTGCGGATTGCATCATTTTAGAATTAAAAATAGATCATACACCAGAAGAAGCGATTCAACAGATTAAAAATAAAAAGTATGCGCTGCGTTTTAAAGGAAAATTAGCTGAAGATCCAAAATATACAGGAAAAATTCTTGCAGTTGGCATTAGTTATGATAGAAAACGGAAGAAGCATTCTTGCAAGGTGGAACAAATAAATTAATTTAAAATCCAGAGAGCATGAGCTCCCTGGATTTTTTTGCGATTTATAAAATTTAGTTGAGGGTCAGAATAAGTATAGTTGGTGGTCAGATTGGGCAAAAAAAGAAATAGATGTTATATTTATAGTAAGTTTAGGAGTTTTCAGTGAATAAGAGTATAGATAATATCTTCGAAGGAATAAAATATAATTAAAATATGTTAGATATGTTACCAAAGATGGGGAGTATCAGTCGTGCAAGAATAACTAGAAGTAAAGCAAAGACTTTTGCAATATTGGAGGGAAGAAAGATGATGGAGGCTGTTATGATGGGATGTTTATTTATACTATCATGGTTTGAGATAATCCTGTTTTATGATTTGATATACAACTTATTATCTGAAAAAATATGTTTAAAAAAGAGCAACGTAGTTATTATCATATGTAATATTTTTTTATACGGTGTATTGTCAGGAATAAATAGAAATCTAATATTTTTTTCGCATACGCTTTTAGCGCTTGTAATGACAATAACATTTGTTTGTACATATATGGTCGTAAAAGAACAGCTTGTTTTCATAATTGGATGTATATTATCATACTTTTCATTTGTGGCATTGGTGGATTTTATTTTTGCATATATAAGTATGATCTTCCTTGAAAATGATTTTAGAGAGAGTGTTCATTATGGCGGATTGAGTGTTGAAAAAATTATTATTTATGCTTGTTCGCGTATAGTAGTGTTCTTTTGTTGCATGGTTATAAAAAAATTAGAGATAAAAAGAATAAAAGAGTTTCGAAATTGGACATTAGGATTAGGAATAATACTTATTATATTAGTACGATATTATCAAATAAATTTAGTGTCTATGCTTGAAGGGGTAATAAAATTAAATGGGAAAAATGGTTCGGTCTCGGTAATTACTGCATTAACAATTGTTGTTATTATTTGTTTTGGATTTTTTAAATATAAGTTGATTGAACAGGAGAATGAGTTTCTTATTTCAAGAGAAGAAATTGAGCAGAAAAAATATGAAGAACAGGAAGTGCTGATAGAAAAAAATAAAGAACTAATACATGATATAAAAAATCATTTTCTGCTTATAAAAAAATTTGAAGAAGCAAAAGAATATGAAAAGCTACATGATTATATTGAAGATATAATAGGAGAATTCATTGAATCTAATTCACATATCTATACTGGGAATAGAACGTTGGATTTTATATTAGATCAGAAAAGAGTGATTGCGGAGCAAGATGGAATACAAGTAATACTAAAAACTACAATGATTGGGCAATTGCCATTTCAAGAACGAGAGATTTGTTCTTTATTCGGGAATTTGCTTGATAATGCAATTGAAGCGAGTAAAAAATTAAAAACAGAGGAAAAGAAAATCTATATCACGATCGAGAAGAAAAAACAGATGATTTATATCGAGGTGAAGAACAGTATAGAGGAAGAGCCGATAAAGAGAAATAATAAATTCATAACGTCAAAGGAAGATAAAAATTTGCATGGATATGGATTAAAAAGTGTGCAGCGTATTGTAGAAAAGTATGATGGGATTATTACATATGAAACGGAGAATAAAATATTTACAACGTCGCTCTCTTTTTTCGATATGTTATAATTTAAACAAATATATGATTTATTTAAGGAGAGGTGTGACCTATGAGAAAAAATTTTAAACAATTTGTTTCATTTTTAGTAGTATTCATAATGTGTATCTTGTTGGTAGCCTTAGTATCTGTATCGGAAAATTGTAAGAATATAAAATTGCGTTCAAGTGGCGATGAGAATTCTCATTGGTTTCATTTGGATGGAATTGTTGTAGAAAAAAACTTTGATAAACTTTTAGTGGAACTAAATGATAGGGAAGAAAGTGATTTGTTTTTTGATACGACAGAAGTTAGCATAGATTGTACTAGATGTAAAGGTGATTTGGGACAAGTATCGAAAGGCGATGTTATTAAATTTTATTTCTTTAAGGATAACGTTGATGGTGGAACAGTGAAAGTTGAAAAAATTGTTAAGTGAAAAGGTTACTGTCTGAGATATTTCCAAAATTAGAATAATTTATAACGAAAACAGAAAATTATTAGTATATTAGTGATGGAAACTAAAGAAAGAGAAATGGTGATATGAGTGTTTGAAATTAAAAAAATCACAAATAGTATATGCAGAAACAGAGGGAGAAGCATATTATTGAGTGTCATTTCTTTCGTATTTGTATGTTTTATGGGAATATATCTAAGTGGTTTGTATGAAAGCGAACGTTTACTAGAGAACTTGGGGGAAAAGTTACCTGTTACTGCTACGTTGACAAGTTTAAATGGTGCTAAGGAAATTGGTTTAGAGATAAATAAAAAAGCATTAAAAAACTTTCAGCAATTAGATCTGCAAAATATGATATATACATCCGAAAGCTATGGAAATATGTTGTGGTCAAGCATTTTTGTAACACTACGACCTAATTTTTGCTACGGGGTTA
>CAZAEC010000018.1:0-55968 GCA_964484055.1 uncultured Clostridium sp. | reverse complement strand
AGCGCATAAAAATACCCTCCTTACTGGATGTCCAGTAAAGAGGGTACATATCATTCCTACTGCACCTCTCTATTTTTATACTTCCATCTCGATCATTTCGATCAATGTCTGTTCTGTCTCCAACTGTGCACGACTCAGTCCACAATCTTCGTATTCTATTTCACCAATTTGATTATCGATCTCATCTGCTCGGAATTGATTCTTTGGTGGAATAAATTCTGCCTGAATCTCACTATTTGCTGGCATACGGAAAATATCAAGATTACCAAAATAATAATTCCAGCGATCGTATTCTCCGATTCGATATGCTCTGTTCCCAAAAGAAAGATCTGCAAATACCCAGCCATACGGTTCTATATAGAACTGTGCCCAATCATGACAACCTGTATATAACTCTGTTACATAAAGTCCAGACTGCCATCTCGCTGGGATTCCTGCCATTCTACAAAGTGTAATGAACAGCAATGCCTGCACACCACAGTCCCCTTTCAGATTGAGCGCTGCATATTCTGAAATATTTTCGATGCACACATATTCTCTCATAAAAGAATATGTCATATGTGTCGTCACATAATCGTAAATCTTTCTTGCTTTTCTCACTGGATTTGTCTCACCCTCTAAAATCTCCGCCAAAAGCATTTTTAAATAAGGTGTGAATACGATATGTGGTGCCCATTCCTGTGTATAAAATGTCGGCTGCACCGCAGATACTTCTTCCGGATTCAATTCAACATAATCTACATGATTTGTATATTCGTACTCAATTTCTACTTTTTCACCAGCTTGAAGTACTTTCTCAAAATACACGGTTCTTTGCAATGCATCTTCTGGTGCAATTTGTTTGATCTCATGCGAAGCCTTTAATATTTGAATATCTGATATCTGCTTACATGCTTTTGGAATTGGCAAATGAACTCTCACCTTTTCGCCCGAGCGTTCAAATTCCTTTTTGGGTGCAATAGATGCACGAAGACGGATCTTTACCGTTCTTCCGCCAGCTTCCTTCATCTGCTGCACATTTTTATTCAGAAGATTTTCTTTTCTTTCTGCTTCTTCAGGATCATCTGTGACAAGTTTTCTTTCTTTATATTCAGGATATACCGAAACAAGCGTATCATAAAAGCTTTTTTGAAAATGAATTTCTCCTTCTCGATAAATCCAATCAACCATATCTTTTTCTTTTAAATCTTCTAATTCTTCGTCTTTAAAATCTTTGATATTTTCCCGAAGGATCTCAAGTGCTTCGCTATATGTATAAGGATATTCACTGCTGTTCATAAGACTAAGGACTTCTTTTTCAATCTTTAATCTTTCTTTTAAAGCCTTCGATGTATTCTCTAAACTTAAAAGATGATTAATTTGATTGAGCGCCCCTACATAATCACCGTAAGTTTTCAGTTTCAAAACATTTTCTGGTAATGGAATAGAATAATATTGTAAATTACAACGCATTGCCTTCCTCCTCTCAATATACGATCAGCTTATTCTTCATTTTCATGACTTGCTAATGAGTCTTCCTGTGGATCAATTTGTCTAGATTAAATGTATGGACTGAATTTTCCATCTTGGATCAAATATGCTTCACCGCACACTTTCTCTTTTCCGTTTCTCTGCAAAATGTAACTTCCATCGACAAGCACATAGAATTTATGACCTACACTGTCTGGATAAGTAATCTCTTCAAAAAGTTTTTTCCCATCTAAAACATCATCTTTCACTGCCTGATAATGAGGCAGTACCATCATTTTTGTAAGTCCAAGACCTGGAATAAATCTTTGAAATTCTGAATCTGTACTTTCTCCTGGCATTTCCGGCTGCACATATACAATTTCCGCACAATTCATCGTTCCCGCACTGATTCCCATGATAATTCCATCAAAATCTTGAATCTTTTCACGTAATTTTATCTTTTTGAAAAATGCATTCTGCGTTGGCACATGACCGCCACCTAAAATGATCATATCAAATTCTTCTAATTTTTCTACGACCTCTTCTCCATTTCGATCATCACACAACACCATTTCTTTGACAGACAAGCCAGAAGCGATCAACTTTTCTTCAAAGAAATCTGCCATTTCATCGTTCATTTCATGAGCATCTGGTGTTGCTGCTATGAGCACACAGCTTGAATCATCTTTCCAGTCCTTTTTTAATTCATCTACCAATCCATTGGCTGGATTTAATCCTGGATAATCCGGTTCTTCTTCACCTCTATAATTTCCTGTCGGACTGCTTGTTAAATATAATTTTCTCATATGCCACGCTCTCCCTGACTCTGTCTTTACATCTGATGACGAACGACCAAATACTCGTCTCCATTTCTAAAATACGGACATTCTTTATAATTTGAATTCATAAAACGGTAGTATTCATCTTCATCCAAATTTACATCGCAATAATAACTTTCGTCATCTTCATCATATACATAATTTGCACAATATTCGCAATTCATAGAAATCCCTTCCTTTCGTTTATACATTTAACTCCAGCAAAACCGTCATCCGGCACATTACATTTCGCAGTGGCTTAAACAGAATCAAACACAGTACAAAATTGGACACACAATGGATAATGTCAAATGGTATTCCTGCGATCCACCATGAAAAGGCAGTCTGAAAGCCTCCTAAGAATAAGTATGGGATTGCCGATAATGCCCCATAGAAAAGACCAAACACGCCCGATAAAATACTCCAAAACCAGACGGAATCTTGTTTTTTGAAAAGCATCGTAAAAACTGCAAGCAATGGCCATGTATACAAATACATAATCCACCACAACCCGAATCCATAAATACAGCCTTCAATCAATACAAATGCCGGCACTACCAAAAATACACGTTTTCCTAAATATAATGCATATAAAATGATCAAAAGGCTGACCAATTCTACATTTGGAAGAAATGCAAGAACATTTTTTGCCACCTCTAAAATTGCGATCATCACACCTAACAATGCAATATTTTTCACATTAAGCTTCATGCACGTATAACCCTTTTATTCAAAAACCTCATATTTGATCATAAATTCATCACCGTCATTGACCGGCTGCTCACTAACACCATAGTTACAGTATTCATTATTCAAATAGAAACTCCAATAAGCTCCATCTGTGTTAAAATCAGCAGTCACATCATTTACTGTATACACAGTGAATCCATAATCGCCGTCTTCCCCATCAAATGTAAGGCCCTCTGCATCTTCCATTGCTTCCAACAAATATTCTGCATCTGTATGAACTTCATATTCTACACTTGTTCCTTCATCATTTACAACTTCAATAGCTACTGTCTTCGCACCTTCTACTGCCTGTGGTTTGAATTTCACATATGCAAATGCACACGCTGCGATAAGCACTGCAAGGCCAAGTACACCTGCAACGATCTTTTTCGTATTTGTCTTTTTCTCTGCCATTTTCTCTTCTCCTTTTTCCTTCTCTTTTCACAATTTTTTAGTAGCCCATTCCCACTAGCAATCCTTATTCTGTTCTCTCAGAAACTGGATCACTTTATCATAGTTTTCTGGGCGATGTGGAAATGTACAATTCGAACAATCCTTGATCGTCCTTTCCCCTTTTGTAATAAAGTTCGGATTGCCAAGACATTTTTCCCTCGTATAAAGTGGGCAATAACAAAATAGACAATTAAAGTCTACAAGCCCCTTATGACATGGAAAATATTTACAATCTTTATTTTCAAAAAAACGATATGAATTTTGCATGAACGGTTTCCTCCTAAAATGTGTGTGTCATTATAACACATCAAAATTTTATGTTCAATATTGAGTTCGTTTTAAAAGCAAAAGTGAGGGCTGACCTCCCCACTTATAGAAACGAAGTCACCCCTCACTTGATATATTATTTGCTTTATTTTTCTACTGATTAGCAGATTCCCTGTGCTGTCATAGCCTCTGCAACTTTTTCAAATCCTGCAATGTTTGCACCTACAACATAGTTGCCTTTGCATCCGTATTTTTCAGCTGCATTAGAAATATTATGTGTAATATTTACCATGATATTTTTCAGTTTTGCATCTACTTCTTCAAATGACCAGCTCAATCTTTCGCTGTTCTGTGACATCTCAAGTGCAGATGTAGCAACGCCACCAGCATTTGCAGCTTTTCCAGGTGCGAAGATCACACCATTCTTCTGCAGGTATTCTGTAGCTTCTAATGTTGTTGGCATATTTGCACCTTCGCATACTGCGATACATCCATTTTCTACAAGCATTTTTGCATCTTCAAGATGTAATTCGTTCTGTGTAGCACATGGAAGTGCAATGTCAACTTTTACTGACCATACTCCACGTCCTTCATGATATTCTGCATTTGGACGATAATTCTTATATTCTGTAAGTCTTGCACGTTTTACTTCTTTGATTTCTTTTAATACTGCAAGATCGATTCCATCTGGATCATATACCCAACCTGTTGAATCACTGCAAGTAACAACTTTTGCGCCAAGTTCATGTGCTTTTTCGATTGCATAGATTGCAACATTACCAGCACCAGAAACAGCAACTGTCTTGCCTGCAAGTGCGATATCATTCAGTTTCAAAAGTTCTTCTGTAAGATAAAGAAGACCATAACCTGTTGCCTGTGTACGAGCCAAAGATCCACCGTAGCTTAAGCCTTTTCCTGTAAGCACACCTTCGTATACGTTGCGGATTCTCTTATACTGTCCGAACATATAACCGATCTCTCTTGCACCTGTTCCAATATCTCCAGCTGGAACGTCTGTATCAGCTCCGATATGTTTGCAAAGCTCTGTCATAAAGCTCTGGCAAAATGCCATAACTTCTCTGTCTGATTTGCCCTTTGGATCGAAATCAGAACCACCTTTACCACCACCGATTGGAAGGCCTGTAAGGGAGTTCTTGAAAATCTGTTCGAAACCAAGGAATTTGATAATACCGAGGTTTACTGATGGATGAAGACGAATTCCTCCTTTATATGGTCCGATCGCACTGTTAAACTGTACACGGTAACCTTTGTTTACCTGAACCTGTCCGTTATCATCAACCCATGGCACACGGAACATAACGATTCTTTCTGGTTCTACGATTCTTTCAAGAAGTGCATCTTTACGATATTTTTCTTCATTTGCTTCGATCACAACACGAAGAGATTCAAGCACTTCTTTTACTGCCTGGTGAAATTCAGGCTCTGCAGGATTTTTCTTTACAACTAATTCAATTACTTCATCAACATATGACATAGTGAGTACCTCCTGATAATTCTAGTTCAAAGCAAACGCTCGAATTTTGATAGCGCTGCCCTTCGCAAACACAGATTGATTCGTTTTCTGCGTTCAAATAAACAAAGCTGATATTTTAGTAAATTAACGTGTCACTTTGTTTTCTCGTTTATTTTAGTAATAATATGAATGTTTGTCAATCATAACTTTCATATTTTCGAAAATTTTTTCGTATTTTATTGATGTATTTTCTTCTTTACGAACTTTTTACAAAAAAAGGTTGCAATCTTTCATTTTGTAACTATAGATTTTTTTCTTAATACCAGACCCACAATTTTAATAAAATTCTCGGTCTTATACTCAACAATATTTCCATAAAGAAAATCAGCTACTCCAGAAGCTCTATCCCAATCTAACTCCGTCACAATTCCTTATATACGAAAAAAAGAGATGTTGAATCAACACCTCTTTCATGCACATATTAGTTATATTTACGTTTTCTAGCCGCTTCAGATTTCTTTTTACGTCTTACGCTTGGCTTTTCATAGTGCTCTCTTTTGCGAATTTCCTGCTGGATACCAGCTTTTGCACAGTTTCTTTTGAATCTGCGTAAAGCACTATCTAACGTTTCGTTTTCTTTAACGATTACATTTGACATAGTCTCACACCTAACCTCCCCTCCAGCCTTGTATTGTGCATCATACGACTGTTCGGGTATTTTTATTGCACTCACTGCACTGTTAGATATTATATCACTTTTTTCGAAAACGTCAACACTTTTCTTTAGAATTTTTTTCAAATTTTTCCTAGAAATTTACTGTGATTCCTAGAAATCCCGCAATATCTGCCTCAAGTTCACATAAATGTTTCTTGCTCTACCACCATATTCGTTTCCAGAATGATTTCCTTTAGTTCTTTGAGGATTCCGGCATCTTTCTTTTCTAGTTTTTTTCTTGTACTCTGCTTGAGTTGCATTCCTGCCCCTCTTGCTAGTGCCTCTTTAAAATGTGAAGCATCCATCTTATATGGCATCAGATTTGGAAAAATATTTTCTTTATTAAATTCAAAAATATTGATTCCGCCGTAATCCAAGTCACCCCAATGCAAAAACTCACAATCTGGTTCGGCTAAACTACACATTCTTTTCAAAAACTTCACTTCTTTCGCCGAGAAAAATCCATGGCAATAAATATAGATCGTATCATCCGCATAATCCATATTTTCGTAATTCGCCTTATTTTCTATCGTCATGATCCTCTTACAGCCAGGAAATGCATATGGCACTGAATGATCCAGCGTCTGCGAATTCAAAATTGTTCCATATCGAAATACCGACGTGTCTATTAACTGTACATCATCGATCAAGTATTGAACTGGTCCTTTCCATTCCAAAGTCTGTGCATAGGAACGGATCTTATGCATCGTCAACAATTCATCATCACTCATTTCGTCCACATAATACGGTGAATATTTTTTGAGTATCGTGATGATCTTCGATTTGTATATTCTAGCAAATGTTTTTGAATTTTGAAAGACTTCTTTGCTAAATTTTCTTTCCCAAACATAATCTGGCAATGTCACAATTTTATACAAACATTGAAATAACAACTCATCTTCCGCATCGGCAACATTTTTACCATTCTTCAATCTTACTATGATATCATCGTAGAACCCTTGGATCCAATCATATTCGGATACTTGTGCTTTCCATTCCAGCACCTGCAATAATACTTGCTGTTGATGTGCTCTTGTGTCCTCCAAACCTTCTCGGCGAAAAAGTTCTGGAAGGATTTCAATATCGTATTCTATTTTTACGATATCCTGTTTCATATCCCGCCAAATTACCTTAAACTTTCCCGCCTTGCCCAATAATGGATCTACTTCCATTTGTCCGGCTTGTTCTAGCAGATTTTTCATTCCTCCGACTGCTTCGATAAGTTCCTCATTCACTTTTGGATGTTTCCAACCACTTAAACGATCGGAGCGATATGCTTCACTATTCGTCTTCTGAATGATCCACTGTGACAATGTCATCATTTTCTGTGTATTCGTCACTTTCATCATCCTCTTCTTCCAGATTATCTCCTTCCATCATCTGAAGATAATTTCCTTTATCAATATGGATCATTGAAATCTGATTGTTTGCTCTTCTAAACGCATAAACAGAATCTACATTTCGGATCAAGGAAGGTAATCTCTCATCTGGTACACAAACGACTAACTGCAAGCCAAGCTGTCTCGCATAATGCAGACAAACTTCGCTTCGTTCTTTATCCATCTTAGAAAATGCTTCATCTAACATTACAAGTCGAATCTTCGCATCTCGATTGCTCTGCTGCATATAAAGCATTGCAAATCCTGCAAGGAGCGCTACATATTTTGGATTCTGTCCTTCTCCACCAGAATCACGTCCAGCCATATCATCAACATAATTTTTCTTAAGATTTCCATCAGCATCGACTGTCTGCTCATACATACTGAATTTCAAATAGGTTCTGTAATCCGCATATTTTTCCATATTCTTCTTGAATGTGGCACGTTCTTCCTCTGCTCTTGGAGGCATGAATTTATCTGTCAGTCGCTGAATCTGTTTTTCATATTTTTGATAAAATTCATCCTCACCAAAACTAAGCTGACCATCCATCTCAGAATCAATTACCTTTGTATCCAATTCTGCAGCCGTCAACATTTCATAGAACTGCCAGTTTTCATCGTCTGCAGGCAAGATATCAATCTGATAAATACTATCTGAAAATCGAATTTTCGCAAGCATTGCATTGATCTCACGTTTATGGCGTTTTGCCGCTTTGATCTCACTATGGATCGTAGCGATCACATTTTCACGAAGCATTTGATATACTAAGCCATACTGCTGATCAAACTGTGCCTTATACTCTGGCTCGAACTCTTTTCTGCATCGTTCTAACAATTCATCATAGACTGTATTATCCTTCTCCAAGCCACCGAAGTCAAAGGATGGAAATTCACGGTTAAATTTTGTTCGAGCTTCATAACGATATCCATTTTCAGCTTCCACTTTCGCGATAGCATCTTCCAGACGTTTTTTTTGTTTTCGTTTCAGCTCATTTACTTTACCTGCATAAAATTCCTGAGCAACCTGTTCCTGCAATTCTGCATTTGGCACAAATCCTTCCTGCAGATAATCTAATTTCTTCTGGTGATCCTTGATATTTGTTTCGATAGTTCCTTTTCTTTCAGAACAACTTCTATTTTCTTTCTGGATCTTATCTGTTTGGCTCTCAAAGGCTTCAATCTCTTGCTCAAGCTCTTGTTTTTTCTTTTGAAGTTCTACAAAATAGGTTCCTTTTTCTAATTCATTGATCTCTTCCTGAAGCTGATCTGCATCTTTATGATACTTTTTCAGCTTTTCACCAGCACCTGATAACTGCTGAAGTTTTTCATAAGAATAGCCCTGCATACGTTCCAGATCATCTACTTTTTGTAATGTAGAGATTTCTTGATTTAAAGCGATTAATTTCTTATTCAGTTCAAAGATTTCATTCTCCAGTTCACGGATCTGCTTTTGTGATATCTTTTTACCTATGCTGGCATATCGATAATCTTTTTCTTTCAAATGACGGAACATGTAATTACTATAAGAATAGCAATCTTTTGTAACACCATCTCGTACTTCATGCAGTTCTTCTACACTGTCACATTTTTTTATGCGGCCAAGATAGCGTTTCAGACACCAGTCTACATATGTAATCTCTGTAGAAACTGTATCGTATAATGTTCCGCTTTCTGCATCTGGCTTATCTCGCACGATTGCCGCAGTGTTGATCACATCGATTGTTTCGTACTCTGGTTTCTTCATCTTGCGGAAGATCTTTGCAGCATCCAACGCATACTGCGGTTCTACCACGAGACCAAATTTAATACGGCCCATACGGCCTTCTACAGCATCTCTCCACTCTTCATCTACCACATCAAAAAGATCTGCCAACACTTCTACGTGAACCGTATGTCCATAACGTGCAGACAATTCTCTTTCCAAATGATATCGAACTTCTTTTAATTCTTTTCGATAATGTTTTTTATCACTCTTAAGATCCTGTAAGATCTCTTGTTTCTCTTTATACTCTTTTTCCTGATCTTTTCGATCACGTTCAATCTCTAAGATCTCTGATCGAATTTCATTAAATGTATCATTTAAACCACGTTTTAATTTTGCAAATCTTTCTTCAGAAATATCGCCTTCTGCAATTTCATCTAACAAATTATATAATGGGTTACTTACATAATCACTGATTCCCTCAGTCTCTTCCCATTCTTTTAATCGTTTCACAAGATTTCGCCAATCCAGTGCTTCATTGCTGCACAACTGGATCAACTGTTCTAAACTCGCAAGTTTTTCCTTCTTTCGTGCCAATTCGCTAGATTTTAATTCTGCTTCTACACCAGTCAGTACTGCTCTTTTTTCTTTCAGATGCTCTTTGATCTCTTGTTCCTGCATCTGCAACTGTTCCATTTTCTTCAAGAGCTGATCCATATCATCTTGTTTTGATACTAAGAAAGATTTTTCCTCCTCAATCTCAATCATTTTCAAGACTGTCTCTGCAATGATCTGGTCTGCTTTTGCATTTGTCAATTCTCGGTCATGAAACTGTACTTCATCAAGCAGTTCAATCTCTTTTTCTAACGTTTCTACCTGCTCTTTGATCTCACGGTAGGCAGCTAACTGATCACTCAATGCAGCAATCGTATCTTCCTTACTCTTAGGGAACATATAATCTTTGATAAACTGTCCCGTTCCATTTGACATTCGAAGCGCGATTGCACTTTTTTGCATTGTTTTGAAACGTCCTGCATCTACATGCCCAAAGATCACATCATTCAATGTATTCAAATACACTTCTCGTGATGGATACATACGGTTCAGATTCACACGAGTCTTATTCTCGTCTGCCTCTGTTCTTTGTTTGATCAGTGCTTTCATATCACTGATCGAATATGGAATCCCTTGTTCTGTCAGATACTCATCTTCCGGCATTTTTCCAGTATGGCTGAAAAGCTTGTATCTCTTCAGATCCATATCGGATTTTCCAACTTCAAATGACATTCCTACACAAACATAATTCTTTCTTCCTGTATCGTATATCTCTAAAACGATCTGTGCATAAAAATCTTGATCCGCGCGGTTCGCTGTGCCATCTTTCTGTTCTCCACGAAGATAACTAAGTACGCTTCTTTTATTCTTTGTATCATCTGCTGCTTTATTCAAGAAATCATTACCGACACTTCCGTAAAGAACGACCTGCATCGCATCCATAACCGTTGACTTTCCTGAGCCGCTTTTTCCACTAAAGAGGTTGACATGTTCATGAAATGTAACGATACGATGTCCAATTCCGCCCCAGTTATTGAGCAGCATTCTCGTGAAGATCTTCTTCGATTGCTTCATCTGCGTCCGCCTCCTCTCTATATGCCTCCAGCAACTCATTGATCATTGCTGAACTGCAATAAATATTGATCGTATTGTAAATATAGATCGGTGTTTTATCTTCGAGATCACGAAGTGCTCCCGGATATTCTATAATCTGATGTTTTTTCATCAAAGACAATGCTTCTTTCCACTCTGCATCTGTCAGCTTTTGATTCAAAAGATTTGTATTCTTTCCATATTCACGAAATTCTTCCAAATTCGTCACTGTTGCGGATAAGCCTTGTCCCATGATCTTATCTCGATAGATCATCTTTGTCAGTAACATAATAATTGTTGAAGTACGTGACAAAATAACAGTTTCAGCACCTTCTCCGACCAGACGAAAAATATGTGTCTGTGGATCATGTACCAATTCGCAATTCATAACTGCAAGATAATTTTCAATAAATGCTTTATGCTTGTTACAGATCTCATACTGTTCATTATCGCTTGGTACCAGTGTGATCGGATCATATTTTTCCTGTATGATACAAGTCTGTCGAAATAAGCTTGATATCGTTTTTCTCAATTTTTCTGCCTCTGTGACCGACAGATTTTCCATATAATTTATCATTGACTATTTCCTCCTGATGGAAAATTCCGAATACTGCATACCATCTGCTGTCTTAAATTCTTTTCCAATCTTTATTTCCAGTTCATTTGCCGCTACTTCTGTTGCATCCTGCCATACAAACAGCAATTTTTCCAAATCTTCTATATTATGAACTGTATCTTCCGTAACTTGGAATACTCCATCCACTTCATTTTTATTACGAAATTCTCTTAATTCTGCTTTCGTATATAATGGTTTTACCACAAATGCTTCCATACTCTGTACATCGTCTGTTTCTTCCATTTTCTGTGGTATAAACTCTTTTTTGCGTCCATCCCTTGGCCATGCAAAACTTTTTTCTTTTACTGCCTGCAATCTTTCTGTTAATCCAAAACGCTGTCCTAACTCACTCAAGATTTCTTCTTTTTGATCACTGCGATTCAACAAACGGATCAATGCCTTTGTTCGATCTTCTTCAACATTTCCTTCTACTAAAATGTAACGCATACGGGCAGCTGCACGCATCGCAAATGTACGTTTTTGATCAATCAGTCTGTTATATCTTCGCTCAATTCGGTCAAATTCTCGGTTAATCTGGAATAAAATCTCCATCGCCTCATCACAAATGCTAATCGCACGTTCATTGCGGATCCATTCTCGCGAATCTCTAGAAAGGACTGCTCCTTTCGCCAAGAAAAACTGTTTGCGTTCTTCATTTTCCGAAAGGTTCTTATCGATCAATTCTTTTACTTCTTCTTTGTAACGATAAAAGCTGTCTGTTGTTGTCAAGATTGCATATTTTGCACTATATGTGTTGTTCATCTCATTGACCAACACTTCCTGAATCCCTCGAAATGTATTCTCTCTAGCAAGCGCATCAAAATATTCTCTGATTCCTTCTTGCATGTTCGTCAGCATCTGAAGAAGTGCACGAGAAGTCTGCAGCGCACTTTTCAAGATCTCATTATTTTTTTCTTTATCCGAACTATATGTGAACAAATGACTATACACTGACAGAATACTCTCTCGTTCCAGACTATTCTCTTCACTAAATAAACGCTGAAAGACATCTACAAACATCTGACTGTAATCAGGAAAAGACATTACATATTGATTCAACGTCTCGTCATAATCCTTGTGAAGCCATCCCCACTCAGCCAAACGACGTAACATGATCGATGCCATATTTGAACGTGTCAATAATTCACCTTCATCTTCTATCTGCTCTTGGCTCCAATCCATAGTAAATGCTGCGATCTTTTCGTTGATGATCTCCTGACACTCTTCTTCCGTCAACCCTAATAACGAATACGACTGCCCTGATTCTTCATATAATGTCAACAGGACCATCTGATAATATTCCATATATTTACTATGAAACAGCTTATAAAATTCTTTTGGTATTCTGTTTTTTATACTCATCTATACACCTGTTTCCTTTTTTCGCATTCTAATGCAAGTATATCACAAACATTTGTTTTAGGCTACCTAATGATTCCCTTCTATATTAGAAAAAGCCACTTTTATGTTACCGTTATCTGATAAAACACAAAAGTGACTTTCTCATAAATATTCGTTTTAAAATCTTAATAGCTTAACAAGACTCGCGCGCAAATCTTGTACGATATTCAGATCTAATATGCTTATGCAAGCTGTTCAGCCAGTACTTCTTCTGCTTTTGCAAGAGCGTCTGCGATTCCTGCAGGGTTCTTACCACCAGCCTGAGCCATATTTGGACGACCACCGCCGCCACCGCCAACACACTGTGCGATTGCTTTGATCAGGTTACCCGCATGAGCACCTTTCTTCATAGCACCGTCTGTTGCTGTTACCATAAGGCTTACTTTTCCATCGTTACCAGATGCAAGAACAACTACACCATCGCCAAGTTTTTCTTTAAACTGGTCACCAAGATCACGAAGACCGTTCATATCAACGCCTGTAATCTCTGCAGCAAGGAGTTTTACTCCAGCGATTTCTTTTACATTGCTCATTACATCACCAGCAGCATCCTGAGCCATCTTGCTCTTGAGGCTGTCGATCTCTGAATGTAAAGCTTTGTTTTCTGCAAGCAGATGTTCGATCTTATCACCAAGATTTTCTGGTGTTGCTTTCAGAAGTTTTGCTGCTTCACGAAGTTTTTCTTCAAGGTCATTATAATATTTTGTAAGACCTTTTGATGTAAGTGCTTCAATACGACGTACACCTGCAGCTACACCTGTTTCAGAAACGATCTTCAGTGCGCTGATCTCAGATGTATTGCTTACGTGTGTACCACCACAGAATTCGATAGAATAATCGCCCATGTTTACAACACGTACTACATCACCGTATTTTTCTCCAAACAGAGCCTGAGCACCTGTTTTTCTTGCTTCTTCGATCGGCATGTTTTTAATATCTACAGGAAGACCTTTAGAAATGCTTTCATTTACAAGATCTTCTACTTTTTTCAGTTCTTCTGCTGTCAATGCAGAGAAGTGTGTAAAGTCAAAACGAAGTCTGTCTTCATTTACACTAGAACCAGCCTGTTCAACATGTGTTCCAAGTACTGTACGGAGTGCTTTCTGAAGAAGATGTGTTGCACTATGGTTTCTTGCAGAAAGAGCTCTCTTCTCAACATCAATGCTAAGATCTGCCATATCGCCAACTTTGATCATACCTTTTACAACATGTCCAACGTGACCGATCTTTCCACCAGCTAATTTGATTGTATCTTCTACTTCAAATTCGCCATCTGCTGTACAGATCACACCAGTATCAGCTTCCTGACCACCGCTTGTTGCATAGAATGGTGTTTCTTTTACAAAGATTGTTCCTTTATCGCCATCAGAAAGTGCATCTACTACTTCTTCATCTGTAGTAAGTGCAAGAACTTCTGATTTATATGTCAGATTGTCATATCCAACAAATGTGTTCTCCATTGCTGGATCAAGGTTATCATAAACACTTGCATCTTTACCAGACATAGAATGAACACCGAATGTTCCTTCAGATTTTGCTTTCTGTTCCTGCTGTGCTTTCTTGAATCCTTCTTCGTCATAAGTAAGACCTTTTTCTTCAAGAATCTCACTTGTCAGATCGATTGGGAATCCGTAAGTATCATACAGTTTGAATGCATTCTCTCCTGAAAGTACTTTTTCACCGTTCTTTTCCATCTCAGCTTCCATGTCAGCAAGAATAGAAAGACCCTGGTCGATTGTTTTGTTGAATTTTGCTTCTTCTTTTTCAATTACATTGAAAATGAATACTTTCTTTTCTTCCAGTTCTGGATATCCATCTTTAGAACCTTCAATAACTGTATTTGCAAGTTCTACAAGGAAAGCTCCTTCGATTCCGAGCAATCTTCCGTGTCTGCATGCACGACGGAGAAGTCGACGAAGTACGTATCCACGTCCGCTGTTAGAAGGCATGATACCATCTGAGATCATGAATGTTACAGAACGTACGTGGTCTGTAACAACACGGATTGATACGTCATTGTTATAATCCGCACCATACTCTTTTCCTGCCATGTTGCAGATATGTGTACGAAGTGCTTTGATTGTATCTACATCAAAAATAGAATCTACATCCTGAACAACAGATGCAAGTCTTTCAAGACCCATACCTGTATCAATGTTCTTCTGGATCAGATCTGTATAGTTGCCATGTCCATCATTGTTGAACTGTGAAAATACGTTGTTCCAGATTTCCATATAGCGGTCGCAATCGCATCCTACTGTACAACCTGGTTTTCCACATCCGTATTTTTCTCCACGGTCATAGTAGATTTCTGAACATGGACCGCATGGGCCTGAACCGTGTTCCCAGAAGTTGTCTTCTTTTCCAAAACGGAAGATACGTTCTGCTGGGATACCCATCTTTTTATTCCAGATATCGAATGCTTCGTCATCATCTTCGTAGATAGATGGATAAAGTCTGTCTGGATCAAGTCCTACTACTTCTGTAAGGAATTCCCATGACCATTCGATCGCTTCTGTTTTAAAATAATCTCCAAAAGAGAAGTTTCCAAGCATTTCGAAAAATGTACCGTGACGAGCTGTCTTACCAACGTTCTCGATATCGCCTGTACGAATACACTTCTGACATGTTGTAACACGTCTTCTTGGTGGAATCTCCTGTCCTGTAAAATATGGTTTTAAAGGTGCCATACCTGAGTTGATAAGAAGTAAGCTCTTATCGTTGTGAGGCACCAAAGAAAAGCTCTTCATTGCAAGATGCTCTTTGCTTTCGAAGAACTCTAAAAACATTTTTCGTAATTCGTTTACTCCATATGGCTTCATTGCCTTATCCTCCAGTATAAAAATTCACACTATATATTAACATAGCTAAATTTATTTGTAAAGATTCAGAAAATTTATTTATTTCGCAACTTATTTATTTTGCAATACTCTCTGTGCATAATATACAGATTGCATTGCATCTTTTCCATAGAAATCAGCACCAATTCTGTCCGCGTATTCTTGATTAAGTACTGCACCTCCAACCATCACTTTACAATCCGGAACTTTTTCATTCAGTAAATGGATTGTTTCTTCCATACTTGCAACAGTTGTTGTCATCAATGCACTTAATCCTACAAGTTTTACATCTTCTTTTTGTACTGCTTCCAAAATATCTTCTGGCGCAACATCTTTCCCAAGATCGATTACATCAAAGCTATAATTTTCCAAAAGAACTTTTACAATATTTTTTCCGATATCATGAATATCGCCTTTTACCGTAGCTAGAACTACTTTTTCTTTTTGTTCCTCTTCCTGTCCGCTTTTGGAAATCTCATCTTTCAAAATAGCGAATGCTGATTTTGCGGCTTCAGCACTCATTAAAAGCTGTGGAAGGAAGACTGTTCCTTCTTCAAATCCTTTTCCCACATTATCTAATGCCGGGATTAAATATTTATTGATGATTTCTAAAGGTTTTTCTTCTGCTATGTGTATCTTTGTCTGCTGACACGCTTCTTCTTTCAAGCCTTTTTCAATTGCTGTCTGCAATGTCATCACAGTACTTTTTGCAGCCTGAGGATTTTTACTTGTTTGCTGCGTCTCTGCCGGAGCGGAAGCAACTGCCAATTTCTGCTGCGCTGCAACTACTGCATATTTTTCTACATAATTGCTACAGTTTTTATCATAATTCATAAGTGCATGGTAAGCATACCAAGAACGCATCATATCTTCTGAAGATGGATTGATGATTCCTGCACTCAGACCATTGTACATAGCGATTGTATAAAAATTCGAATTGATGATTGGTCTGCATGGCAATCCGAAAGAAATATTAGATACACCAAGCACTGTATGAACCCCGATCTCATCACGAAGTCTTCGCAATGTCTCTAATGTAATGATCGCACCTTCAGCTTCTGAACTAATTGTCATTGCAAGTGCATCGATCACGATATCTTTCTTATCGATTCCATATTTTGCTGCTTCAGCAATGATCTTCTTTGCGATATCAATTCTGCCTTGTACTGTAGAAGGAATTCCTTCTTCATCTAATGCAAGACCGATAACAACACCGCCATATTTTTTGATCAAAGGAAATACTGCATCCATGGATTCTTGTTTTCCACTCACAGAATTCACCATTGGTTTTCCGTTATATAAACGCATTGCAATTTCCATTGCTTCAATATCAACTGTATCAATCTGAAGCGGAAGGCTTGTAACGCTCTGAAGCTCTGTGATTGCTTCTTTCATCATCGCAGCTTCATCGATTTCTGGCAACCCAACATTTACATCCAAAATATGTGCTCCATTTTCTTCCTGCAAGATACCTTCGCGTAAAATATAATCGATATCATGATCTTTTAATGCCTGTTTGAATTTCTTCTTACCAGTTGGGTTGATTCTTTCTCCAATGATCTTAGAACCATTTCCAAATACAACCGATTTTCCATAAGAAGAAACGATTGTATGATTTTTCTTTTCGATCGGTTTGATCTGCATTTCTCGGCAAGCTTCGATCATCTTTGCAAGATGTTCTGGTGTTGTTCCACAACATCCACCAACAATTGCAGCACCTTTTTCTACAACTTTCTGCATTGTCTGAGCAAAGATTTCTGGGGAAACATCATAATAAGTCTCTCCATCACGCTGTTTTGGAAGTCCTGCATTCGGTTTTACGATCAGTGGTGTCGATGAATATTCCAGCAATTGCTCAAGAATTGGAAGCATCTGTTCTGGTCCAAGGCCACAGTTGATTCCCAATGCATCTACTTTCAAACCTTCCAACATACTAACAACCGATACCACATCTGCTCCTGTTAATAATTTTCCTCGTTCGTCAAAGATTGATGTCACGAATACAGGAAGGTTTGTATTCTCTTTCGCTGCTAAAACAGCTGCTTTTATCTCATATGTGTCACTCATTGTTTCAATATGGATCAGATCAGCTCCTGCTTCTTCTCCATAGATCATTGCCTCTTTGAATACTTCGTAAGCCTCTTCGAAATCAAGATCTCCCATTGGCTTCAAAAGTTTTCCTGTTGGTCCGACATCCAGTGCAACATAAACTTTTCTTCCGTTTGCAGAACGTTTCACTGCTTCTCTTACATTCTCTATCGCAGCCTGTACAATCTCTTTGATCGTATATTCATCGCTGTGGAACTTTAATGCATTCGCTCCAAATGTATTTGTAAGCACGATATCGCTTCCTGCTTCAATATAAGACTGATGAATGGAAATGATCTCTTCCTTATGAGTCATATTCCATGTTTCAGGAAGTTCTCCTGGCTGTAATCCTTTTGCCTGAAGAAGTGTTCCCATTCCCCCATCAAAAAATAATAATTCTTTTCCTAGTCTTTCTCGTATCATTCTATGTTCCTCCGGAACTCACAATTTATTTTTTCGCAGACTTCACAACCGGACTGATGACATTTTTCATTTGTTCTACTCATTCCGATCACTGCTGTAACCGACTTTTTCGGGCTCAACATATAGCTATCTGTTATCGTAAGCCCAATCTTCTTTGCACAATCCAAAAGCTGCATGATATTTTTTTGAAATTCGATTGAAAAATCACCATATCCCGGACTGAACCTTGGACGCAGATAATATCCCTCTTTTTCGACCTCATCTGCAATCTGCTGCTGACACGCATCACAATATTCTTCCAACACCGCTGCTGCGCACGCCTGCAAAATCACAGCCTTTGCCATATCCATAATGGATAATCTTGCCTGCAAACGATCTACTTCTGTTCCAAGTGTCGCTGCAAAAACAACGATTTTTTCACAGTTCCTAAGATTTCTTGTCAGCCCTTTACTCTTTGTTTCTATATTTCCAAATTGGAGTGTTCCGTCTTCTTGTCTTTGCAGCTCAAAAATCTGGTACTCACATTTTTTATTCTCAATCCTATGAATTTCATCCAACATTTCCTGCACAAGCTTCAAAACAGTCTCGTCTGCTTTTTGATTCCTGTATCCTAGATAACGTAAGGACTCTTTTAATAATTTTTCTTTTTTATCTAACATTTGATAATCTCAGAAATATTCTCCATAATTTTTGCTGCAACATCTGGTTTGTTCATAGAATAAATATGAATATTCTTCACACCGTTTGATAAAAGATCGATGATCTGATCTGTTGCATATGCGATTCCTGCCTGTTTCATTGCTTCTGGATAATCACCAAAACGATCTACTAATGCAAGGAAACGACGTGGGAATACAGTTCCTGAAAGCTCCTGGCTTCGTTTCAACTGTGCCTTTGTTGTGATTGGCATGATTCCTGGAAGAATTGGTACATTGATCCCTGCCTCTCTTACACGATAAAGGAAATTATAATGAATATCATTATCAAAAAACATCTGTGTTGTAAGGAAGTCAACCCCACTGTCTACTTTCTGTTTTAAGAACTTGATATCATCTGCTTTATGTTCATTCTCTACATGTCCTTCTGGATAGCATGCAGCTCCGATACAAAAATCACCATGCTTTTTGATTTCTTCTACCAACTCATACGCATAATGGAATCTGTCTTCTGATGGAAATGTCATTCCAGCCGGAATATCTCCGCGAAGAGCAAGGATATTCTCGATGCCAAGTGATTTCAAATTCTCAATTACATTACGTACCTCTTCTTTTGTAGAAGATGCACAAGTCAAATGTGCAAGACTGAGCATTCCAAGATCGTCTTTGATATGCTGTGCGATCTTTGCAGTATTCTTACTTGTACCGCCACCGGCACCATATGTTACACTGATATAAGAAGGATTCAATTCCGCGATCTTGTCTGTCGCAGCTAAAACTTTCTCGAATCCAGCATCTGTCTTAGGCGGAAACACCTCAAATGAAATATGTATCTTGTCTTCGTTTAATCTGTCTATTATTTTCATGTCCATACCTTCTTTTCTTCAGTCTTTAAGGAGCCTTTCTATACCAAAAAAATTATTTCCTAATATAAAAATGCAGACCGCATTTCTGCAGTCTGCATACATTATACTTCATTCTTTTTTTGAAATCCAGTACAGATTTTATGTTATTTATAAAATCTATACATCAAAAAGCCGAGGGATTTTATTTTTTTGTCGTTTTATCAGTTGTTTTCTTAACTACTTCTTTTTCTACTTTTACTTCAACCACTTCTTCAACTGGTGCTTTTACTTCCTCTTCCACAACCACAACTGGTTCTAAAAGACTGTTGTACAGATTCTGATACTGAACTGCTGAGTTCTTCCATGAGAAATCCTGAGCCATTGCATTCTCTACGATCTTATTCCAATCTCTCTTCTTCTCATAATAAATATCTTCTGCATAACGAACTGTATTGAGCATCTCATGTGCATTGTAATTTGTAAAGCTAAAGCCTGTACCAGTCTTATCATATTCATTGTAAGCCTGAACAGTATCTTTTAATCCACCTGTTTCTCTTACGATTGGTAATGTACCATAACGTAAACTCATCAACTGGCTAAGTCCACATGGTTCAAACAGAGATGGCATAAGGAATGCATCACAAGAAGCATAGATCTTATGTGACAATTCATCAGAATAGAAAATATTTGCAGCCACTTTACCTTCGTATTTCCATGCGAAATGACGGAACATATTCTCATACTTCGCTTCTCCAGTTCCAAGAACTACGATCTGGATTGGATCCTGACAGAGCTCATCCATCACATAATCGATCAAGTCAAATCCTTTCTGATCTGTCAGACGAGAAATGATACCGATCATCATTGTCTTAGGATTCTCATCTAAACCAAGTTCTTTCTGAAGTGCAACTTTATTCGCAACTTTATTCTTACGGAAATCTTCTACTGTAAAATTCTTTTCAATTTTTGGATCGATCTCTGGATTCCAATCAGTATAATCAAGACCATTTACAATGCCGATCAAATCGTTAGAACGTGCATTCATAAGTCCGTCCAAATTCTCACCATAGAATGCTGTCTTGATCTCTTCTGCATAAGTGTTACTTACAGTTGTTACTTTATCTGCATATACGATACCACCTTTGAGTAAGTTTGCATCATTGTATGCTTCCATCTTGTCAGATGTAAAATAATAATCTGGAAGTTCTGTGATCCATCTTACATCATTGATTCCGTATACGCCCTGGAATTTCAGATTATGGATCGTCATAATTGTCTTGATTCCCTTGAAGTAATCATTATATGCACGGAAATGATCCAAATACACTGGGATCAGACCTGTCTGCCAATCATGACAGTGGATCAGATCAGGACGGAAATCGATTGTCTGAAGCATGCTGAGCACTGCTTTTGAAAAGAATGCATATTTCTCAATCTCCCACTTTGGATCTCCACCATATGGTGCTGGTCCTGTAAAGTAATATTCGCTGTCAATAAAATAGAATTGAATTCCTTCATATTTGCACTGAAGAATACCTGCATACTGATCCTGTCCCGCGATATTTATGTAAATGTGCTTTACATACTCCATCATATCTTTCCATTTATCCTTCATGCAGCTGTATTTAGGAAGTACAACTCTCACATCATATTCATTCTTATCAAATTCCTTTGGCAATGAACCAACAACATCTGCAAGACCGCCTGTCTTGATAAAAGGAACACATTCTGATGCTGCAAATAAAATCTTCTTCATATCTCAATTCCTCCATATTTCGTATCTCTTAAAGATGTCCTAAATTACTTTTTATTATACCTCATTTTCTAACTAGTGAAAAGCACAAATGTCGTGTTCTGCAGGTAAATTTATGAGCAAATTTTATTTCATTCTTTATTTATGTTTATACTCCAACTGAATCGTATCTGATATAAGCGCAATAAATTCAGAGTTTGTAGGTTTTCCCTTTCCATTACTCACCGTATATCCAAACAATTCTTCAATCGTGTCTAATTTTCCTCTGCTCCATGCCACTTCAATCGCATGTCGGATTGCTCGTTCTACACGGCTTGATGTTGTTTGATATTTTTTTGCCACTGTCGGATAAAGGATCTTAGTGATCGCATTTAAAACATCCATATCATCCACTGCCATCATGATCGCCTCCCTTAGATAATGGTATCCTTTTATATGTGCCGGAATGCCCATTTCATGTAACAGATCTGTCACTCGTTCTTCTAAATTTTTCTGACGTTCACGAATCTCCTGTTCCGTCTTTTCTTTTCTACTTTCTACTTTTATTTCTGTTTTTCTAACATTTTTTATCTGATTCAACAGTATTTCATTATTAAACGGCTTCAAAATATAGTAATTTGCGCCACGATTAAACGCATCTTCTGTAATTTTCTCCTGTCCCACAGCTGATACAACTATGAAATTTGGCTGTTTTTTGAGAGATTTATCATGATGTACATAGTCCATGACAGTCAGACCATCCATCTTTGGCATAATCAGATCCAACAATACAACATCCGGCGTTTTTTCTTTGATGATCTTATAGATCTCTTCTCCATTTTTCGCTTTTCCGACAATATGTAATGTTTTATCTGTATTAATAACCATTTCAAGCATATCCAGCATTCTTTCATTATCATCAGCAATCGCCACATTTAAACGTTCCATAACCCCTCCGTATTCTAAAACCAAATCTAAAATGTGCTACCAAATTAATTATATAAACCAGTATATAGTGATTCAAGAACTATCGCATGTTACTTTTCGACAACCCCTGTCGAAGCGAAAACATCTTTGTCAGATTCTCTCCACTCCTGTCTCCTCGTATAGCTTTTTGTCAAAAATAGATTGCATTTTAAAACCACAATGTTATAATTATTTTCAAGTATATTTTATAAAATTTTCATATTTTCCAAAATATGCTAATAATTTTAAAGGAGCGAAACCATTGAATTCTGAACTTTATACAAATTATTTAAGAATTCTTGAGCACGAACTTGTTCCTGCACTTGGATGTACAGAACCAATCGCAATCGCATACGCATCCGCAAAAGCGGTTCAGATACTTGGCGAATTTCCTGATACGATTGAAATGCAATGCAGCGGTAACATCATAAAGAACGTTAAAGGTGTCGTAGTTCCTAATTCAGGCGGACTGAAAGGAATCGATGTTGCTGCCATCCTTGGTGCTGTCGGTGGCGATGCAGACAGCGAATTGGAAGTTCTTGAAAATGTTCTTCCAGAACATATCGAACGTACGAAGGAACTTGTAGCTCAAAAGATCTGCAGTTGCTCTCTGATCGAGGGTGTTGCCAATCTCTATATAACTGCAAAAGTTATCAAGGGAGGGCATTATGCAGAGGTTACAATCGCCGGAACACACACAAATATCATAAAGATTGTAAAAGATGATGTTATATTCATCGAGAAACCTTTGCAAGAAAAATCAAACGACGAAGGTTTTGACAAATCCAAACTTACTGTAAAAGACATTCTCGACTTTGCAGACACAGTAAAAATTGATGACGTAAGAGAACTTCTTGATCGCCAGATCAAATTAAATTCTGCGATCGCACAGGAAGGGCTTGATAATAATTATGGGGCACAGATTGGAAAGACTATCATGCATGTATGGGCAAAAGATGCAAGTACTCGTGCTTGTGCACGTGCTGCTGCAGGAAGTGATGCACGTATGAGCGGCTGTTCTCTTCCAGTTGTGATCAATTCAGGAAGTGGTAACCAGGGAATGACAGTATCTCTCCCAGTTATCGTTTATGCTGAAGAATGGGAAGTTTCCCAAGAAAAATTATATCGATCTCTTGTTGTAAGTAACTTGATTGCTATCCACCAGAAATATTATATCGGCAGCCTTTCCGCTTATTGTGGTGCTGTAAGTGCAGCTTGCGGAGCTGGTGCTGGTATTACATATATGTATGGCGGAAGCTATGAACAAGTTTCTCTTACTATCATTAATACGCTCGGTAACGTCGGCGGTATTGTATGTGATGGTGCAAAACCATCTTGTGCAGCAAAGATCGCCATTTCTATCGATGCAGCATTGATGGCCTTCCAACTTAGTATCCGTAATAAGAGTTTCCTTCCTGGCGAAGGTCTTATCAAGGGTGACGTTGAAGAAACCATCAAGAGTATGGGATATATTGGTCGTGTAGGTATGCGCGAAACTGATACGGAGATCTTAAATGTAATGATCGATCGTGTCGATGTCGATAAGCATTGCTAATATTCCAACTCATTTTTTACAACTGAATATAGTTCATCAAAGGAAGGTAATTTTTTATGAAGAAGAATAGCTTTTTTTCAAGTCTGCCATTTAAATTGATCGTAGGCGTAGTCCTCGGTGTGATCCTCGGACTGATCCTTAACAGCACAGACGGAGCACCGGTTACAAATGCCCTTCTGAATGTAATCGTATCTTTGAAATACATTCTCGGTCAGTTGATCAATTTCTGTGTTCCTCTCATCATCATCGGATTCATTGCTCCATCTATTACAAAACTTGGAAACAGTGCATCTCGTATGCTTGGTGTAGCACTTGTGATTGCCTACGCATCTTCTCTCGGTGCAGCATTATTTTCCATGGCATCCGGTTATGCTTTGATTCCTCATCTTTCTATCGCAACAGACGTAGAAGGACTGAAATCACTTCCAGAAGCAGTATTCCAGCTTGACATTCCGCAGATCATGTCTGTTATGAGTGCTTTAGTATTTTCTGTATTAATTGGTCTTGCTGCTACATGGAATAAAGCAAAACTCATCACTGGTGTTCTCGATGAATTCCAGCAGATTGTACTTTCTATCGTATCCAGAGTAGTTATTCCACTGCTTCCTGTTTACATTGGATTTACTTTCTGCGGACTTGCATATGAAGGTTCTATCACAAAACAGCTTCCAGTATTCATTCAGGTTATCATAATCGTACTTATTGGTCACTTCATCTGGATGACACTGCTTTATGTTCTTGCAGGTGTATATTCACATGAAAATCCAATGGAAGTTGTAAAACACTATGGTCCAGCTTATCTTACAGCAGTAGGTACTATGTCTTCTGCTGCTACACTTGCAGTTGCTCTGCAGTGTGCTGGAAAAGCAAAACCACTTCGTAAAGATATGGTACAGTTTGGTATTCCTTTGTTTGCCAACATCCATCTTTGTGGTTCTGTTCTTACAGAAGTATTCTTCTGTATGACAATCTCTAAGATCCTCTATGGTCAGGTTCCTTCACTCGGAACAATGGTTCTGTTCTGCGTACTTCTTGGAATCTTCGCAATCGGTGCTCCTGGTGTTCCAGGTGGTACAGTAATGGCATCTCTTGGTATCATTACAGGTGTTCTTATGTTTGACGATGCTGGTACAGCACTCATGCTTACAATCTTCGCACTTCAGGACAGCTTTGGTACAGCTTGTAACGTAACAGGTGATGGTGCATTAACACTAATCCTTACAGGATACGCAAAGAAACATCATATCGATGAAAATTCTACAGCAAACGTAGATCTTTAAAAATAAGTAATCTGCGAAAGATTACTTTCGCAAAACACACAAAACAAAAACTACACGACAAAAGAGTAGGTGATACAAGCACAAACCTGTATCTCCTACTCTTTTTTTATATACACTATTCGTTTTCCAACTCTAGATATATGATATCATCTGCAAAACTATGTTCCGTTGCACAGACTGATGCTTTGTATCCTGGAACCGAATATTCCTTCACACAACAACTTTGCAAAATTTGATCTCTATAAATCTGTATCTTATCATCTATTTGGATTTCAAAATCTTTCAAAGAACAGGTCAGTCCTTCGCCCGTCATTTTTACATAAGCTTCTTTCATCGTCCATAAACGGAAGAATTCCTCTACTTTTTCATTTTCTTCAAAATGATCCAAATAAATATTTTCATTCTCTGTAAAAAATCGTTTCGCGATCTTCAATGTTGGAGTTTCTATCTTTTCAATATCACAACCGACTGGAGCATTACTCACTACACACAAAACCCTGTTACCAGAATGGGACAAATTGAAATAAAAGCCCTCTATTTCTGGTTTTCCATGCTCCCCTTCTAAAATCTCTTGATCCAATCTCCCATGTCGTCTGCAAACCATTTGTAATAAAATTCCAGCGCCAAAGCTCTCACGTCGTCCATTCGGATTCCGAAAACTTTCTATCTTTTTCTTTCGATATTCTGGAAGACCTTCAAAAATTTGTGGATAGTCTTTTGGTTCTTTGAGTTTTTCTAAGTCCAACGCATATACATAAACCATATCATTCACCTACTACTGATATAATACAACAATATCATTTTCTACGATTAATGTTTTCCCATCAGGTATGATCGTCTCTCCATCTCGAAGTATCATTGCAATGATCGTATCTTTTGGAATCTTTATCTCTTCGATTACTTTGTTACACCACGCATGATTCTTTCCAATCTGTCTTTCTTTCAACTTTTCCTTCGAGTTATACGGAGGTACACTTAGAATGATATCATCACCGGCCTTGATTTCAACATCCCCTCTGGTAACAATCTTCTGATTGCCTCGCACAAGCATCAACGCAAGTGAACCAGTCGGCATATTAACCTCTTTCACCTTCTTATTCTCCCAGATATGTCCTTCTGGTATGTGCATCTTCGTAAGCTGAAAATCTGTTTCATCTTGATAATCATTAAATGTCTTACGAACATCTGCTGTATCGTCTACCATTCCAAGTTTTTTGGCCACATTTGGCAACAATGTTCCTTGAATCGCTGCCGAAAAGAGTGATACCATAAATACGATCTGGAACAAATCTTTCTGCATCGGAACGCCCGCAGCAACTGCCATGATCGCAAATACAGAAGAAGAAGCACCTCGAAGCCCTGCCCAAGAAACAAGCAGACACTGCTGCACACTACATTTCAATGGACGAAGCAACAGAAATACAGCCAAAGGTCTTGCAATGACCGTAAGAATCACTACAACTGCAAGTGCCGTTGGAATGATCTGCGGCAGTTCATTCGGAAAACTCAAAAGTCCGATCACAAAAAAGATTGCAATCTGTGCCAAACCTGTCAGACCATCAAAGAATCCTATAATCTCCTGTTTGTTATTAATCCTTTTATTTCCCGCATAGATTCCAAAAAGATAAATACTCAAATATGCATTTCCATTCAAATATGCGGTCAGAGCATAGCAACATAATACCATTGCGATCACAAAGATCGTATCTAGTCCTTCTGAAACAAGTGATGTTCTTGTCAGTATATAAATTGAAATCTTCGCCAAAATGATTCCAACTACAATTCCTACGATCAACTGCATAAGAATCGTACTGATCACATTGCCAAGACCTCCTGTATTTACAATGCTGATCGCTATGATCGTCAAAAGATACGCAACCGGATCATTACTTCCACTCTCTACTTCGAGAAGTGATGCTGTTCCATCTTTCAAATTCAGCTTTTTCTTTCTAAGAATTGAAAAGACACTTGCTGCATCTGTACAAGATAAAACTGCACCAATCAAAAAACTTTCTCCGAATGACATATGTAATACAACCTTGCATAAGACTGCTGTGATCCCCGCCGTCAATGCAACACCAACGGTAGACAACAACACAGACTTAACTGCCACTACTTTCGCAGCCTTCCACTTCGTATTGAAACCACCATAAAACATAATAAAGATCAATGCAAATGAGCATAGATTTTCTGCGGCTTTAAAATTATCAAATTCAATCTTAAAAATACCGTCACTTCCAAAAATAATACCGACAAACATAAATAAGATCAGTGCCGGCATTCCGAACTTATCCGAAAACTTTTCAGCAAGTATACAAAGCAGTATCACACATGCAACACCTAAAATCCACTGTACCATCAAACACTTCCTTTCTTTTTTATTATGCGAATATGATTCAGTATAACATTATTTTACCATTTATTTTATAAAAAATTGGTAAATTTACCGTCTCTAAACTGTCTTGCCATATATTAATATCGTGAAATTCAAAAAAGAGATGACACAAGAAGTAAATTTCTTCCGATGTCATCTCTTTCTTCACTATTCACATAATAACACAACACACTCACAACTATCTAATGTGATCGTATTTTTATTTTTTATTTCCTCTGCAACAACTTCTGTTGCTCTTACATTTGTTAAAAGTACCTTTTTCACTTTATCATTCAAGCTCAATACACGTGCTTTTTTATCATAATTTGCAATCACAAGAATCGTCTGTGCTTCATCCTTACGATAAAATGCGAAGACATCTTCTTCATTTTCAAATGCAGGCTCAAATGTGCCATATGTAAATGTAGAACGATACAATTCATCTTTACGAAGTGCTGTCAGTTTTCGATAATAATTCAATACTGAATCACTTCTCTTTTCCTGATCTTCAACATTGATCTCTGTATAATTTGGATTCAATTTCAGCCATGGTGTACCTGTTGTAAATCCAGCATTCTGCTCTGCAGACCATTGCATTGGTGTACGTGCATTGTCTCTGCTGTGTTTGTAGCAGCTTTCCAGTGCTTCTTTCTCACTGCAGCCTGCATCTAATGCTAATTTGTACTGGTCTTTTGTATTGATATCATTATATTCCTCAATGTTATCAAATCGACAGTTTGTCATACCGATTTCCTGACCCTGATAAATAAATGGGATTCCTCTTAACAAGATAGATGTTGTTGCAAGCATCTTCTTACCATCTTCGTTCTGTGCATATTCAGGAAGGTAGCGGCTAACCCCTCTTGGTTCATCATGATTTTCAATGATATTTGCCAAAAATCCAATCTCAAGCATCTTCTTCTGTGAAGCAAAGATCGCATCTCTCCAACTCTTAAATTCATGTGCTGGCGCATCATACCATCCATGACCACCAAAACTTAATTCCTGCGCGCAAAAATCAAACATCGAAGAAAAATGTCCTTGATCCCCAACAAATTCAATCAGTTCATCCGGATGCATGTTAAATACTTCACCAACCGTAAATGCATCATGTTTTTCAAATGTCTCTTGCTTCATTTCCTGCAAATATTCTCCAATTCCTCTTGTGTTATCACACATCAAGGAACAACGTACCAATCCATCTGGGCCGTCTGGTTCGTAAGATGGAAATTCCAGATCTTTTTTGATGTTAATGATCGCATCAATTCGAAAACCTGCCAATCCTTTATCCAACCACCAATTAATCATATTGTAAATTTTCTGACGCACAAGAGGATTCTCCCAATTCAGATCTGGCTGTTCTTTTGCAAACATATGAAGATAATATTTGTCTGAATTCGGAACTTTTTCCCAAGCACTACCACCAAAATAACTGCGATAATTACTTGGTGGATTCCCGTCTTTTCCTTTTACAAAGTAAAAACGTTCTGCATATTCACCATCCGGATCAGCCAATGCTTTCTGGAACCATTCATGCTTATCTGAACAATGATTTACTACTAGATCCATCAAGATATACATGTCTCTCTTTTTTGTCTCTCGAAGCAGCTCATCGAACTCTTCCATTGTACCAAATTCTTCTGCAATACTATAATAATCTGCAATATCATATCCCTGATCCACAAAAGGTGATTTATAAATTGGCGACAACCAAATGATATCTACTCCCAACTCTTTCAAATAATCCAATTTTGAAAGGATCCCTCTCAGATCACCGATCCCATCACCATTGGCATCCATAAAGCTTTTTGGATAAATTTGATAAGCAATTTTATCGTTCCACCACTTTTTATTCATAATTATCGTTCCTTTCTATTTTCCATACATAACAATATTATTGTAAATTCGTCTTTCGATATTCAGTTGGAACACAACCTTTTTGTTCTCGAAAAGATTTTGTAAAATAACTAATATCCTGAAATCCACATTGAATTGCAATATCAGCAATTTTCTCTTGTGTAGACACTAACAACCCTGCTGCTGTCTGTATTCGATATTGCTTCACATACTGAATTGGAGTTGTACCGATCGTACGACGAAAACAGCGTAAACATTCACTTTCACTGACCATAGCACTGTCTGCAATCTTCTTCATTGTGATCTCTCCAGCATAATTATCATGAATATACTGAAGCATTGTTTTGATCCTGTCTTCATCTCGAATACTCTTTGTTTTCGGATGTTGTACTTGGGGAAAATTCTCCCATAACCGAAGTAACATATCTGACAGTACCATCCGTATTCTAAATTCGTACCCTTTCTGCTCCATTTCACACATATTCCAAATTTGATTGATAGAATCTATGATTTCTTTATGCCACTGCACATCTGGAATAAGATGAATATTTTCCATTCCTCTATTTTCTAACACTGGCGCAGCATATCTTTGATAAAAAACACTATCAATACTTCCATATATAATCCTCGGATGAAATACGACTGAATGAAATTTACATCCAGACATATCTACCTTTCGTATACTATGTAACACTCCATGATTAAAGAAAAATCCTTCGCCTTTATGAATCGTATACTTTTCTTTTCCCGCAGCTACAATTGCAGACCCTTCATCTATCACTGCAATCTCAAGTTCATCATGCCAATGCCAATCTACGGGAATCCTTCGAAGATCACTGTAATAACATGCAATTGGAAACAATGAAGTTCCATGTTTTACCTTTTCTCTACCAGTCTTATCAACCTTTATCAAGCCTTCCATCTATGTTATAATCCTCCTTATTGACGATTTTATCATATAAATATACTGTTTTTGCCATGTTATTCCGTTTTTTATTGTGATATAATCATATCAGAAAGTGAAAAGCAAATCAATATGATACTTTTACTTCTATTTCAATTTATTTTATAAAGACGCCGCAGTATTTCTATCATAATACTTTATATATAGAGTCTTTTTAGACTCTGATACGGGACACTCGTTGAACTCCTCTAACTTTTCTCCACGTTCCGTATCTCTTCTGAAGGTTGTTGGCAACACCTTCTTACTTATTAAGAAGCATCCATGCCAAGATGCTTCTTTTTTCTATTGATAAATATCCAAAAATTGTTATAATCAACATTGTTCTATTAAATCAAACATTTCATTTTATTGGAGGAATGACATGAAAGAAAAACAACAAGTAACGAATCTGACCAATGGGCCGATCATAAAAAGTCTTTTGTTATTTACACTGCCTATCATATTAGGCAATCTTCTCCAACAGCTCTACAACATTGTCGATACTGCTGTAATCGGACATTTTCTTGGAGATAATGCACTCGCTTCCATCGGCGCTGCAGGTCCTATCTATGAATTGATCATCGGAATCACAATGGGCTTTGGAAATGGTTTTTCAGTATTGATCGCGCGTTATTTCGGTGCACAAGAAGAAAACCGTTTCAAAAAATCCGTATCCTGGACCTATTTCTTTTCCTTTGTGATCGCAATTTTATTAACCATAATCGGAATGATCGGAATCAAACCACTTCTTATTGCACTCCGTACCCCTGCCGCGATCATAGAAGATACAACCTACTACATGCAGATCATCATTGCATTTTCAATCGTTACCATTTTTTACAATATGTTCGCAGGCATGCTCCGTGCGATTGGAAATAGCCGTGTTCCACTTTATTTTCTTGGAATCGCAACTATTTTAAATATATTTCTTGATATTTTCTTTGTAAAAGATCTCGACCTTGGAGTTGCTGGCGCTGGATATGCAACGGTGATCGCACAATTGATCTGTACGATTTTATGTATTCTATATATCCAGAAAAAATGCCCGATCCTTCGTTTCCACAAAAAGGATCTCATAAAAGACACCTCTTTAGTCAGTGATCTTCTTACTACAGGTTTCGCTATGGCATTAATGTACGTTGTCGTATCAATCGGTTCTGTCGCATTACAAAGTTCCGTAAATTCTTTCGGAAAACAAACAATCGCAGCTCATAATGCTGCACGAAAGATTGATAACGCAATGATGATGCCAATATCTGCTGTAAATACTGCTGCCGCAACATTTACGAGTCAGAACTTCGGTGCCGGCAAAATGCAGCGAGTAAAAAAAGGAATTTCTTCCTCTCTTATCCTCTGCTTTTTATGGTCACTCTTTGCAATGATCCTTTCTTATTTATTTGGAGAACATATGATCACTTTATTAACAAGCTCACAGGACTCTCTGCTCATCCGCACAGCCTTCCAATACATTAAGATCAATATTTTGTTCTTCCCTGCATTAACTATCCTGATCGTGCTTCGAAGCAGCCTTCAAGGAATGGGACGTAAACTTATCCCTTTACTTGCAAGTGTGATTGAACTTGTTTTTAAATTTATCGCAGTTGGATTTATTGCACCAACACTTGGATATTTTGGTGTCTGTATCCTTGAACCGATCATTTGGATCGTATGTGCCATTGTTGTACTTATAGACTATGTTATCTTCCTCAAAAAACATAATAAAATCCTTTAAAGAAAAGAGAACAGGAAAATACCCCCTCGTATTTCCTGTTCTCTCTTTTAATCAATCTTCTTTTCTGCTTTCAAAAAATGTAAATCTCTCGATTCCGTCCAAGATATCTTGAAAATCTTCTCTTGGTGCAATTTTCAGATATTTTTTTAGGATTTCATTTTCATTCTTTTTGTATCTCCCATAAAAAATGTCATACAGATTATGACCTCTCATGTAAATTTTAAACGTCTCAAAATTGTCTTTCAGATCATCTATTGACTCTAACTTCTTTCCTAACACTTCTGTCAAATGTTGCCCACTCGTTAATTTATGAAGATACTGCTGCCATTTTTCAAATAATATTATCCAAAATTCCTCTTCGCTTTTCACCACACCAATTTGTGCCATAACTTTCGGATTCAAAAAATAATTTTCAAATGAATAGTATTTCAAGATCAATACATTTTGTCTCTGCACCCTCGGAAGTTTATCGATATCCTCCAAATTACGGTCATTATAATAATGACACAACTGATTTGCCAAAACTTCCGGATCTTTTCCATCCCCATCTCTTATCATCAAAAATTGATCGCGCAAATACAACTGATTCATATATTTCAGGTTCGCATAGGTTTTGATATTCGTACAACTATTCGTTGTAATGATTGAAATTCTCGACAGATTTCCATCTTCATCATGCATTTCCGCATAATATTTTTCCAAAAGGAGCGGCAATCTGCTTTTGTCCTGCTTACCTTCTACAATAAATACAAAATCTACATTCAAAAAATCATTTGCACTATAACCAAGATCATTTAAAATATCATCAATCTCTACATTTTGACGAATCACAGAATATCCTTCCTGATCGATTACAACCTGCTGAACCTGCCGTCTTGTAAAATTCGCCACAAGATTTGGTGAATGTGTTGTAAAAATCACCTGATTCTTTTTCGATAACCGATAAAGGATACGACTAGCAGTCTTTTGTAAAGACGGATGCAAAAATAATTCCGGATATTCTACCATGATAATACTTGGAATTCGCTTTTCTGTTTCCACATAGGTTTCCAATAATGACAGCATATAAATACTTTTCATACCATTCCCAAGATGTTCTACCGGGCTCAATCTCTGCTGTTCTTCATGCCACGCTTCGACCGTTACTTGAAATAATTCATCTGTATTACAGGTCAACGTATAAAGAATCTCTTCATAACCACCATTTTTGCGATAATTTTCATTTACCCTTTGCGAAAATTCATTCAAATTAAGCTGATACATCTTATATTCCAATAATCTTGCTGTTTCATGCAATTGCAAATCTTCTGGCTTTTTTTGATTGATCAAACCAATACAGCTAAAACACTGATTACAGTTTTTTGCAGAATCAAACATACAGCAATTTGAACGCAAACGCATTAGTTGCTCGGAATCTTGGAACATCAAAAGATCTGACTGTATTGGTCGGATATTTCGATTTGTATCTATAAAATAAATCTTCGGCAGAATTTCTGGAATAAATCGATTGTTCTTACGATAACCATCTTGATAACGAATCTCCTGCTTATTATTGATCACACAACTAAAATGAAGTGCACCATCTACATATGATGGTAACTTCTCGCAAAAATCGCGTCTCCAAGAATCAAATCGTTTGTAAGAGCTGATGATTCCATGCGCATGAAATAAATGCAGATCTTCTTCGGAAATATTTAAGACCATAGAAATCTCAATATTTTGTTTCTTTTCATTGAAATCCGTTTCCTTTACTTTATAATCTCCAACCACCGCGCGGATCGCATCCAAAACAACTGTTTTTCCTGTGTTATTTTTCCCCACAAGGATCAACGCATTCTCCACATCCTTAATCTGGAGTTCTCGAATGGATTTAAAGTTTTTAATCTGTAAAAACCGAATCTGCATGCCACACCTCCAATGAAATTTGTAAGGCTTCTTTATAGATTGTATTTAAAAATTGAAGGATTTCTTCCGCATCTGATGGAACTGCCTTTGTAATTATAATGTTCATTTGCTTTCGCCTCTTGTGTTTTATAATTTCAGAAACCGCCGTTCAAATATGCTCTAGCAATCACATACGATGGTTCATAATACGCACTACAATTATAATCGTCAATTTTCAAGCAAATCTCGTCATTATAAATTCTAATCAATGCATCAATATAATCTTCATCTGGAGTCATTGTATCAATGATCAATCGCATGTAAACCTTTCCCATTTGCGTCGGATATGGAATTTTATTTACTAATTCTCTATCCACATTTTCAATTTCAAACATTCCATGTTCTAAATGATACTCTTCAATCCATTCATGGACTATTTTATCAGGATTCTCACAGTGTAACACACTTGAAAGACTTATGAGTCTTCTCCATTCATCTTTCGAAACAGCATTTACAATATATTGATTTCTTTGATGCAAGTATCTTGAAACTTTTTCTATCATATAACAGATAAAATATAAATCGTCTTCTGTAACAACTTCATCTTCAAAAAATATATTTTTCATACTTCATAACTCCGTTCAAAATTCAATGTTGAAAGTGCCTTTTCTGTGCAAAAAACAATCTGATGTGTCGGATACTTGAACTTTGCAAGTACCCAGAAAGCTTCTCTCGTAATATTTCCCCGAATAAAATCTTCTATATAATCCCAAATAGTATCATCTGCCATAGGTCCTTCTACAATATCATAAGAATGTTCTTCTCCACTCCTACAAGAGACAACAAAATCTAGCCACTCTTCCGTCATTTTTTCAAAATATAAAATGTTTAGATTTTTATTTGGCAAATAAGTATACAGATTGACAATATGTTTTTTTCTTTTCAGTAACGCCCAACGTTTTGCTTGCTTTTCAAGATTTGTACAATAAAATCCATAACCAAAATCTTTATAGAAACCATGCGTCAGTACTTTTGGTCGGTTTACAACTACGTTACTACCATGATATATTGTAATTTTTTCCATACATTTTCTTTCCAATACATATCCCCTTCATTCATCCAAAATATTTTCACACTAAAGCAAACATATAATAATTATTTCATATTAAACAGTCTACCATATTTATTACTGAAATGTAACTTTTTTGAATATTTCTAATCCTTTCCTTTTCCCCATTTTCCATTTATTTGGGAACTTATGCTCTTGATTTTCCCTATAGACCCAAAAGATCTTTTTTGTTATACTTTTACGATAAGATCAAACGATAAAATTTATAAGGGGACTTTTTTTATGTCGAATATTATAGAAATTACAGATTTTGCAGCACCTGAGCTAGACATCTATGCGCGTTTTACAGAAGCACAGCTTCTCAACCGTGATAAACCGGAGGATGGACTTTTTATCACTGAAAGTCCAAAAGTAATCGAACGTGCTCTCAATGCTGGATATCAACCTGTATCTTTACTTCTTGAAAGAAAACATATCACAGGGGAAGCAAAAGAAATCGTTGCACGTTGTGGTGATATTCCAATCTTCACTGCCGATTTTGAAGTGTTAGCGCAGTTGACAGGATTCAAACTCACGCGTGGTGCGCTCTGCGCAATGCGCCGTTCTGAACTTCCTTCTGTGGATAAAGTTTGTGCCAATGCGAAGCGTATTGCAATTCTTGAAAATGTGATGAATCCAACAAATGTTGGCGCAATCTTTCGTTCTGCTGCTGCACTGAATATTGATGCTGTACTGTTAACTCCTGGATGCAGCAATCCCTTATATAGACGAGCAAGCCGTGTCAGCATGGGAACTGTTTTTCAGATTCCATGGACATTTATTGAAACAGATGCTTGGCCAGACAAGGAAATCAAACATCTTCACGAACTGGGCTTTAAGACTGCTGCCATGGCATTAGATGATAATTCTGTGAGTATTGATGACGCAACACTTATGGCAGAAGAAAAGCTTGCAATCATCTTGGGGACAGAAGGCGAAGGACTTGCTGATCATACCATTGCAGATTGTGATTATACAGTCAAGATTCCAATGTCTCATGGTGTAGATTCTTTGAATGTAGCTGCCGCCAGCGCGGTTGCTTTCTGGCAACTAGGAAATAAATAAGATTTCTCTTAAACACTCTAATTTACAGGAAATACCCAAATTCCTCATACAGCACAACCAAATACAAGCAAATTTTCTCTATACAGAAAGAAAAATCCCCTGGGAGAAGAATTTCTTCATGAATCCTTCTCTCAAGGGACTTTTTACT
Source organism: uncultured Clostridium sp. (assembly GCA_964484055.1). Taxonomy (GTDB): domain Bacteria; phylum Bacillota; class Clostridia; order Lachnospirales; family Lachnospiraceae; genus Schaedlerella. The sequence goes on along the minus strand of CAZAEC010000018.1, from coordinate 19,822 downwards.
TGTTATATACCCAAAATCTCAATCACACGTCTAAGCTATCAATATTTTTTCTCCCAGCTACATTTATCAACTTTCTCATACCCAACTGTAGCTTATCACTTAAACATCTATCAATAACAAATCTTTCTAAATATGTTTTTCGATAAATTCTAAGATCACCTGATACACTGCATCACTCCAGAAATTTCCTTCGTGAACTGCACCATCCACCTGCCATGCTTCTACATCGTATCCACAATCTATCATCTTGTGATACAAAGATACCATTTGGTCATATGGTACAACAGAATCATTATTTCCATGGATCAATAAAAATGGTGGATCATTTTTGCCTTCTTCCACATATTGAATTGGACTCATTGCTTTTGCAACCTCTTCATATCTTGAAAGATCTCCTCCACATAAAGCAACTGCGATGGAAGGCATCTCTGCAATTCCTGTATCAAATTGTTCTTTCATGATCTCGCCCATAGCGATCAGATCGGTTGGTCCGAAACACTCTACAACAAGTTTTACTTTGTCTGAATATTCTCCGTATTCTTCCGTCTTGTAACGAGGGTCATCGCCTGTAAGCCCTGCAAGCATTGCTGCATTTCCACCAGAAGATGTGCCCCAGATTGCAATTCTTTCTGGATCGATTCCATATACATCTGCATTTTTTCTTAAAAAACGAATCGCACATTTTACATCTTCTAAATATGCTGGGAATGGATAGCCCAGCAACGTGTTTCTGTGTCCCACAGATGCCACAACATATCCTTTTCTTGCAAATGCAGAAAGCTGTGGAATCTCAAATTCTCGGTCCGGTGTACACCATGCACTTCCTTGGATAAATATGATCAATGGTTTCTTTTCATTTTCAATCGTATCATCATCCACATTCCATGGGAGTAAAAGCGACAGTGCAAGTTTCTTTTCCGTTGCAGTTGAATAGATTATTTTGGAAATAAGTTTTACCTGTCCTTCCATTGTTGGATTATTTGCCAAATGTTTTATTTCTGGATAATTCATCTTTTACTTCCTTCTTTCTTTTCCTGTTACATTGGTGTCCGAACCTCGATCAAGTTGCCGTCCAAATCATAAAAACGTATCATTTTCTGCCCCCAAGAAAATGTCATAAGACGATTCACATATACAATCTCTGGATACAATTTTTCTAACCTTTGTGCAAATGTTTCAATATTCCGTTCTTCAAAATAAAGTTCACACGAATTATTTTCCGGAAGAATTTCTTTTCCCAAAGCCTCTTTCCAGATTTTTTCATCTTGTAAAACAAGCCCTTCTGTTAAAATCATATTCCCATCGCTATCAAGAATTTTCTCAAGTCCAAACATATCTCGGTAAAATCTTCTGGATCTTTCGATATCCTTTACAACAATCAATACATTTTTTAATCTCATAAAATTGCTCCTTATCTTTATTTTGATAATCATTTTTTCAATGCTAATGCAAAAAGATTCTCGAACAGATTTTGTACTTTTGTATATATAATAGCAGGGCTCAATCATTGTGTCAAAACATTATCTTTGCACATCCAATGCATATCGGACATCTCTGTTCTTTATGCATTTATTTTATCATTTACATTGCACATCCATCCATAAACGAATTTAGTTATTCGCTTTAATCTCTTCTGTACGATAGATGAATTTTACTTTACCATCCATATCCGCACTGATACCAGAGAAGTTATTATACTCTTTTGAAACATCAACCGTTGCTTTCAAGCGAGCAACAAATCCTTCCAGATCTCCATCGACAAACTCTACCAATTTCTGGATTCCCTGCTCTGCAAACTGTTTCATTCCATCAGAAAGTTGCATAGATCCATCACGCAATTTTGTAACACCTTCTGTCAACGCCGGCGTTCCATCTTTCATTGTCAATACTCCATTGTACAATGTTGCTGCACCTTCTTTTAACTGTGCCGTTCCATCTTTTAATGTTGCTGCACCAGAATGAAGTTTAACTGCACCTGCTGCCGCAGAATCCACACCATCTGTATAAGAACGGAGTCCAAGATAAAATGCATTATAACTATCCAAAGATGTTTTGAGCGAAATGATCTTCTTTGCACCTTCTGAAGCTGCTGTAAGCTGAGACTGTACTTCTTCAGATGCCATATTTTCAGAAATTGTCTGCTGCACTTTTGTTTCGGTATTCTGAGCGATCGTTGCCTGTATGCTTTCAGATGTCATCTGCGCTTCTGTATTTGCAGTGATTGTTGCCTTGATCTCATCACTTTCCATCTGTGCAGTTACATTTGATGCAATGGTAGCCTGCACTGATTCAGAAGCCATCTGTTCTGCAATTGCAGTTTCAACCGCAGCCTGCTGTTCGCTTGAAATCTGGCCATTGTTTACTGCTGCATCATAAGTTGCTTTATCCAACCCTGTAACACCTTGGATCACCTGGGCTGTTACCTGTTCTTTCACAGATGCTGTAACTGCTGTTGTTACCTGCTCCTGCACTGCAGCTTTCACTTGTGTTTCCACTGCTTCCTGTACCGCTTCTGTTACCTTTTCAGTGATCAGAGAACGGTTCTCTTCTACTGCTTCTGTCACTTTTGCTAATGCTTGATCGTAAACAGCGGTTTCATCTAACGAATTGATCACACCATTCAATACTTCTGCATAATTTCCAATCGTAAGATCCTTTTTCAACAAAAAGATACGACGGATTGAACGGGTATACTCTTCTGCCATACCATGATTCAGCCAGTCGATCGTAAGTCCAAAACAAACACATTTATAATAATCAATGATCGTCTTTTTATTATCTTCTGTAATATTTTCCTGTGATAACGTCGTGTCCACATAATTGTGTACAAAGTACTCACTGACCATCATTAGATTTTGTTCAAATACTTCTCTGCTCAAAGAGCGGTAAATGTGCATAATAGCCTTTTTACGATGGGATGCAAATTCAATAACAGCATCAAAACATTCTACGATCGAATTCACAGAAGGATATGCTTGTATGATCATTTCTGCTTCTTCTTTAATGATTTCCTCAATCAAAGATGGTAAATCTTGATAATGATAATAAAAAGAATTTCGATTGATTCCACATCGTTCCACAATATCTTTGATCGTAATCTCATTTAATGGTCGCTCTTCTAACAATTTAATGAATGTTTCTTTAATCGCACGGCCTGTAAAATTCGCCATATTATCTGCTCTCCCTATCTTCCATTCTTTCTCTGTATCGTATAATTTTATTTTTCCTCATATGGAGCACGTTCATCTCCAAAGAAAAATACTGCAACTGTTCCCGGTCCACAATGAGATGCAATGATCGTTCCAATATCATAAATTTTAATATCTTTTTCGATCTTTGGGAAATGCGCTATGATAGCCTTTTTTAATTCCTCTGCATTTTCCAGACAATCCGAATGACAGATACAACATTTTCCGAAATACTCCTCTCCGTCTTTTGCATGTTCGGCCATTGTCTTCACTGTTCGGTCGATCGCTTTTTTTCTTCCGCGAACTTTATCATATGCAATAATATGACCACCTTCATCCAAGCGCATGATTGGACAAATATTCAATACCGAACCAAGCATTGCTGCCGGACCAGAAATACGTCCACTATGTCGAAAATATTTCAAATCTGTAGAAAAGAACTGGTGATGAACGCACTTTCTATTCTGCATGATCCAATATTCTGTATCTTCAATACTGCAGCCCTGATCTCTCATATCTGCTGCACTTTCCACAAGCAGACCATAACCAGAAGAACTACAAAGAGAATCTATCACGATCAATTTCCTGTCTGGATATTTTTCACGCAGATTTCTTGCAGCCTTTTCTGCATTAAATACAGACCCTGTCATGCCAGAACCAAATGCAATGTGAAGCACATCACCTTTTTTCAATAATTCTTCAAAAAATTCCTCCTACTGAAATTCGTTAAGCTGTGATGTAGAAGGAATCTTTCCATTCTTTAAAAATTCATAAAAATGTGGTAACGCTTCCGGGTCCCTTCCCATATCATCCATATATTCTTGTCCATCTACAATATAATAATAAAACAGGACAGGAATATTTCTGGAAGTAATGTAGTCATAAGGCATGTCTACCGTAGACTCACAAGACAAAATAAACTTTCCAGTCATTTCCTTTTCCTCCTAATATAATATACTTCTATAAAAAGCAACATAGCAAATTACTATTTTGGCTTTTTGCCTCTATTATAAATCCAGCAAATCTATCCACAATAAACAGAAACGGCTTCATGATAATTTTTTTATCACGAAGCCGTAAATTGTATGATTTTTTATCAAAATCGTAAAAATGATTAAATTTTGAAGCGATCTAATGCATCGCCAATCGTTCCCTTCATTAAAATCCCAAGCTTTTCAACTAAAGCTTCATACTCAACCTGCATGTCTGTCTTAACCCAGTCCAGCATAATCCCAATGAAAATATAACCATATATTTGTGCGATAAACGCCTTATCCCCATCCTTAACCGTTTTATTTCCTACTTCCTCATTAATGATATTGAGCACCAAATGATCTACCAATGGTCTTAAATACTTTTCCAACTGCTCTTGATGAACACAACGATACACATTCATGATCAATGGCTTATTCTCCCGAACAACTTCGAAAAGCTGAAGAAATCCCTGCTGCCATGTATCATATGTTTTATATTCTTTTAATGCTTTATTCGCATCTTCTAAACATGCCCATTCCACCAGATCATAAATGTCTTTAAAATGATAATAAAAAGTCATACGACTAATCCCACAATCATCTGCAATATCACTGATCGTAATCTTATTCAAAGGCTTTTTTAACAAAAGGTTTTTTAATGACTGTGCCAGCGCCCGTTTTGTAACCTGTGACATAACGGCACGCCCTCCTTTCAGAAAAAACTAAAACCGCACAAAATACTTATCTTTCTATTATTATGCACGATTTCTCACAGATTATATCATTTCTTTGAAAATTTTTCCAATAAAATGAATAAAATCATGTATCTACACTGATAGCAAATCGCTCATTTTTTAATCAGCACTATAGGAAATCCCATTTCTTTCAGAATACTTTTTCATCGCAATTGCAATGATCAACACAAGAATTTCATAAATCCCAAATGTATGCCATACCACAGCTTTTCCAAAAAGCATCGGAAGAAATGTGATCACAACACTGTTTACGATCAAGCTTCGGATCACATTCAGTGCGATTGCCTGACCAGAACGCTTTGTTGAATAGAAATATGCGGAAATGATCGTATTCAAACTTCCAACAACAAATCCCCAACAATATTCCCACATATGAATTGCTGTAAAATCAATCGTCTTCGCATCTGCTCCAAACAGACCACAAAGTGTATGTGGGAATAAAACATAAACTGCTACACAAAGAGCACTCCCCACTACACTAATGATCAGTCCGGCACGATAATAATGCTTCAAATCCTCATCACGTTTCGCACCATACGCCTGTCCAAACAATGGCTGCATTCCTTCCGATGCACCGAAAAAGACTGCCATTGTAAAACTTGATAAATACGAAATAACTGAAAATGCATTAATTCCAATTTCTCCATACGTTGCCATCAATGTTCGATTCATGCAAAATGTTGTGACTGGTGTTGAAAACTGTGCAATCGCTTCTGGAAGACCACGTAATACAATCTTTCCATATAATTTCGCTTGTGGTTTGTATTTTTTGATTCTGAGTTCCCCTTTTTTGAATACAAAATGAGTTAAAATAACAAGCAAACCTACTACTTGAGAAATACCTGTAGCAACCGCTGCACCTGCAACACCTTTCTGCATCGGAAACACAAATAACCAATCCAAGAAAATATTCAATGTTGTAATCACGACATTTGTAACCGCTACAAGCCCTGGATTTCCATCATTTCTACAGAATGACTGTAAATTCAAAGAAACAGAGTTTGCAACTGCAAATAATGCCCACCAAAACACATAATCTTTTGCAAGTTCATAATAACCGCCTGTTGCACCAAGCAGCTTACAAACTGGTGCTGTAAATCCGCAGCCGATCAACAAAACCAAGCATCCGACAATTAAATTGATCGTTACCGCATGCATAAATGCATTTTGTGCTCCTTCTTTATCTCCACTTCCAAATCGAATCGCTGTGATCGTTACGCCTCCGATACTTGCCATCGCATTCAATGCCTGTACGATCAATACAAACGGAAGTGCAATATTTACTGCACCCAACGCCTGCATTCCTGCTCCCTGTCCAACAAAAATACCATCTACAACAGAAAACAAAAATACGCAAGCATTTGCAAGGATTGCCGGAGCTACATTTTGAAAAATAATTTTATTTCTAGATGTTTCCATTTTCTTCTCCCTTCTCATCCTGTTCAAACCATAATTTCACGTACTCTCCTAATGCAGGAACCAGCGATTTGATTTCTTTTCCAGATGTATTTACGCAAAGATGATAAGATTCTTTTCGCCCCCAACTTTCCTCTGTAAATAAAGATCTGTAAGAAGCCCTTTCTTTATCTATCTTTTTCATTTTCTTGAGCATTTCTTTTTCTGAAAAATGTTCTTCTTCAGAAGCTCTTTCCTGACATCGCGCAAGTTTCGAAAGCTTATCCGCATACACAAAAATATTGAAAAGTTTCTGCTCACGGCATACGATCACACAATCTCCCTGTGCTGCTAACTGTTTTATTATCTCGTGCTGCGCTAATGTAACTTTCACAGACTGCTGCTCTGCCTGTGTTGAGGACATAAAGCGATGTCCTATCGTAGACGGATAAAACACACGGATATCCTTCTCTGAAAAATGTGAAACATAATTTTTATCGTATCCATATGTTTCTGCTACCTTGTCAATAATATCGTGATCATAACATGGAACGCCTAAATATTCTGCAAGACGTTTTCCTAATTCTCGGCCACCACTGCCAAACTCACGACTGATCGTAATAACTTTCATGATAATACCTTCCTTTTTCATATTTCTTCTATATGTAACGTGAATCCCTTTCTTTCACGTTGCATCCCCCAATATCTGTCACCCAATGCTTTCTTCAAATAAATAAAAAAAGCCCGGTTATTCGCTACAAATAACCGGGCTCACCCGACATCTTCTTCTCGACCGCCGTCATTGCGATGAGGCGTCCTCCGATGACATTCTTCTATTTTCACTAATTTATTCTTACCAATATTGGAACTAAAAAACATTATAAGCTGAATCGAAATAAAAGTCAAACATATCACTAATTTAATAGGATTTCATAAGATTCATTATTTAATCCCACTTGTTTTGACCAACATCATCATCGCTTGAAATTCTGTAGTAAGCATCTCACTCAACTCATCCTCTGAAAAATGACAGACTCTTGTAGCACACAATGCCCCTACACCGAATGTATAGATCCATACATTTTCAAACAATTGCTTCGCCTGAGCAGTTGTCAGACCATAATCCTTTTCAATCGCATCAATACAAAGATATGCAGTATCCCCCAATTCTCCAAACACATCATCAAAGGAAATGGCATTTCTATTTTCTTTCATAAAAAGCAATTGATAAAGTTTTGGCTCTTCCAGACCAAACATGGCCATTTTCATACCAATCTGTTTAAAAAGTGGCATATCAGATGTCTCTGTTTTTACAAACTCTTCAAAATACTTCATTGCCGACACTCGTACTTCATCCTGTATCTCTTTCATTGAGTGAAACACTGTAAATATTGGACTTGCAGAGCAATTCAATTCATCTCGTAATTCCTGTGCTGTCAACGCGTCAATCCCTTTTTTTGAAACAATCTTCATTGCCGCTTCTACAATTTCTTCTCTTTTAAACTTTGGTTTTGGTGGCATGATTTTTCTCCTTTATTGTATCATTTTCTTTTACGATTCATATATTCATCCAGTTCTTTTTTAATATTCTCTGGAATCTCTTTTGCCACTGGACATATTGCTGCATTTACCATACGGACCGCAAATGTATTCAAGAAATCAATATCTTTCTGAAGCTGCTTCATGGACATCACTTTCATTGTATCATAACGACAATGGATTGGAGCAATCTGATCTCCTGCTAATCTTGCAAAAGAAACAGCTGGTACTCCACTGTCTGCAAATGGTGTAGAATCACTAGGGTATACACCCGTTTTCGCCTCGATTGGGAAACCGATTTCTGCTCCCATATAAGTAATATAATGAGCCAACTTCTCTTCTGCTGATACACAAGCCATAAATTTTCCCATATATGTGCCGATCATATCAAAAGTAATATTCAACACAACATATTTCAGTTCTTCCGCATGATCTCTTACATAAGCACGTGAACCCAATAATCCACGTTCTTCACTTCCGCAGAATACAAAACGAAGCCCATAATTATTTTCTTTTTCCTTCATCTGCTCCATAATACCAAGCAAACCAGCACAGCCACTCATATTATCATAAGCACCATGAGAAGAATATGTAGAATCATAATGCGCAGTAAATACGATCCACTCGTTTCTCTTTCCTGGGATTTCCGCTACAACATTATGTGACTCTCCGTCATATTCTTTCTGTTTTATTTCAATTTTTATCTGCTTCACTTCATCTTTTACAAGTCGTATCGCATCCTTTGTATGAATCGTTGCACAAAGTACTTTTCTTTCCTCACCAACTACAGCTTCTCGAAGATCTCTCTGATCAATGTCTGTATTTGGATAATTTACATTGCCGTATTGGAATAAAATTGCCTTTGCACCAACTTTCATCAGATCCTGATATACAAAATGTGTCACGCCCGCACCTGCGACCAGAACAACTTTATCTTTCGCACCAGCAATCGAAACTGGATCTGTACCAGGCATATAATACAACTCACCTTCTACTGTTCCGCTGCCACAATTCAGCACACCTTGACAAGTGATTTCTTCTCCGTCTGCATACACATGTGCCTCTTCCATATCCGCCATCGCTACACGAAAGCCTTCAATATGTGCTTTTACCCCTAATTCCTCACATTCTGCTTTCAGGTATTCCGCAACCTGCAATTCCTTTTCCGTACCTCCAACATGAGGAAATTTCGTATTCAAAAAAAGTTTTTCTAAGTTCATGTTTTTTCCTTCTTTAACCTAAATTTCTAACTCCTTTGATTTTAACTTTAGCAGATTCAAAAGGCAAGTCTATTTCCACATTTATAAAAAATTATGAGAATTACTACCATACCTCTATATATACAGATTTCCGCTCCTAAAAGTTACCAATTTCACAGAAATTCTCTCCACAATATTGAAAATAAGTGCTTGTTCTACTGCTATTGTACCTATAGGATTTTTTTCTTGCTCCTGTATACCCATTTTTGCAAATATTGTCGGTCTCATTACATGCAAATTTTCTATAGTGAAAATTTATGAGAAGAAAATCCGTTACTACAGAAAAGATGATGTTATTCGATATTTTCTAGATAAGATTTCTAAAGATATTTTAGAATGGGATAAGGTAAAAGAAAGTAGTTTTGAAGAACATTTGATAATATTGCTTTTCATATCGGAGGTACCTTCAATCACTTTCTGTTCTGGTTCTCTCGCGACATGGCTGATTCGCCTGAGGAAATGGCAGACTATACTCTCGCTATTCTGCCAAACAACCTCATCGAATATATATGGAACGCACCAAAATAAGGTGCTTCCATTACACTACATTTTATAAGACTGATTTCCCATCAATCCATATTTGTTTAATTTTTCTTGTATCTATAATTGTTTTATCCGGTCTGCCTTCAACAAGTAAAAGTACGGCTTTTTTGCCAGCTTCGATAGTCCCCATATTTTCTATACCGAACACTTCCGCAACCTTACTCGTAGCACTAGCCAAAACATCTGTCGTTGTCATACCTGCTCGTACTAAAAGTTCCAATTCACGATGCATAGAAATACCATATGACACTTCTGGAGCAAAAGATCCTGGATTTGCATCCGTCGCTGCTAGAATGGTCACTCCACATTCATAAAGCAGTCTCACAGCATTTTCCGCATTCTGATAATGTTCCAGTTTATAACCATTTCTGCCACTATGTGCAAACGCTTCCATCATAACAAGCGTTGGTGCTACAACAACTCCTTTTTCAGCTATCATCATCGCAAGTTTTTTAGGAAATTCTTCTTTCATAGGGACATGGATTAAAATGTCAACTCCACAATCTACTGACATCTGCACTGCTTTTACTGAAACTGCATGGACAGCAACTTTTATTCCATTATTATGTGCTGTATTGCATATATCTCTAAGAACACTCTTCATCATCAAATTTGGTTCCATAAGCAATACTTTAATATACTTTGCTCCCGCTTCGATCGCTTTTTGAACATAAGCTTTACCATTCAACGTTCCCATCGTCATTCCTGCCGAAGAAATGATCGTAAATGGCTTCACATTTCGAATCAATGATGCAGATGCCGCCACATCACAAGTAGCTGTAACACCATTTTTCAGCATCGTTTCAATCTGTTCTTTTGTCCCCATATGTGTATGAGCATCCATAAGACCTGGCATAAGAAAATAGTCATTATCACTCTCTTCTGTTTGCGCAATTCGCGTAATGATTCCATCTTCGATCACAATTTCAGCATTTTCAATTACTTTCTTACCATCAAAAAATGGATACCTCATAACAGTACAGGAAGAATATGTATCATCTATCACACTAATTACCTCCTATTTTATCTCCACATTTTCAACAGTTACTTTAAACATTACAAAATGTTCTGATTCTGAAGATTCGTGATGTTTCTGGAGAATAGGTGTTTCCTCATACATTTTCTGTTTCAATGATGGCTCATTACATTCATTCGCAATTCCTGTGATTCGAATCCACTCGCGTCCTTGAGGTTTTTTCGCAATAATCTGAATATGGCTATTATTTCTCATTTGAATATGAGCCTGATTAAAATCATTCGTGGACAAATACAGATCATCTCCAACTTCCATTACTGCCCCAAATGGTCTGCCAGCAGGATAGTCTCCATTAATTGTCAATACATAAAAAAATCCACATTCCTTTAAAAATTCATATGCTTTGCTCATAATCTAACACCTCTACTTTTTCTTGTTTTATCGAATAAAATTGGTTGCAACTCTTTCTTCTTTCTCTGGCAGTCCATACATTTCCTTCCCAAGCGCAATACTCTTGATCAAAAAGGACATATTTCTTGCCAATACACGCATAACCTGTTTGCCTTCCTCGTCTTTTTCTGCTTCTCCACAACCACGACCATGAATACTGTTCCAATATTGACTAGATGCAACCGGCATACCAGAAATTGTAAAAAACTTATTTAGTTCGTCAAAAGTAGAAGAACATCCGCCTCGTCTTGCACATACAACACTTGCACCTACTTTCATTGTTTTATCAAAACTTGTACTATAAAACAAACGATCAAGACAGGCAATCAGTGTTGCGTTTGCAGATGCATAATAAACCGGACTTGCCACTACCAGACCATCCGCAGACTCAAATTTTGGAGCAAGTTCATTCACAACATCGTCAAATACACATTTTCCATTCTTTGCGCATTGGTTACAAGCAATACAACCACGTATATCTTTATTTCCTATCTGAATGACTTCAAATTCAATGCCTTCTTCTTCAAATACTTTTTTCATCTCATCCAGAGCAAGGCTTGTATTTCCATTTCTTCTTGGACTTCCGTTAATCGCTAATACTTTCATGTTATAACTTCCTCCGTTAATTTTTTAAGATACAAAGTGTATCTTTCTATAATTATATTCCAGTTCGAACTAAATTCAAGTATTATCTTGCCAACAAAAATTCTCTTCCAATCTGCTCGATTTTAGCAAAAAATCGAATTTCGTCTAGTCAATTTTCACTATAGGAATTTTCTCAACGATGAGACCGACAAAATTGAAAATTTGAGTGTCTGGAAGCAAGAAATTTTCTTATAGTTACAATAGCTTCTTTTTAACGCCTTATTTCAAAGAATCAAGCGAAAATTCCCTGAAAAATCGGGTATTCTTTGAGTAAAAATATGTATAGACACAAATCGCCATTCACCCTCATTATCAGTTCAGTTCACAAAGAACTTTCTCATAATCCTTTACATAGTATTTTATGTTTTTTCTTCCTTTTTGAATAATAACATGCCCTTCTTTTTCTAAAATTTCCTTTTGAGCTTCTATACCACCAGGATATTTCGGATTCAACTCACCATTTGCTTTTAACGTTCGCCAATAAGGAGTATGATCTTCTTCACGTTGATAGCTCGCCCATGCGGCAATAGAGACAAAAATTCCCGCTGTGATCGGTTCTGTAAAATCTGCGCCATTTTCTTTTGCAAAATATTCTCTTATTTTACCAACTGTGATCACCTTTCCATACGGAACTTGTTTCATAATTCTATCGTAAGCAATAGGTGGAGCAAAATACATTCGATCCCCACCATATTTCTCAATACTTTTTAAGTCTGTGATTGTCTGAAACTTAGGCATATCCTTACTATCATGCAACATTGCATTAAAATCTTTTTTATTCTCATTTGACATTTTTATCACCTTCTCCAAATGATCGTTTCATATCCCTCAGATAACGCCATAATAAAGACGTGGCAGCAGGCCTTCTCAGTTGCTTCATTTAATGAAATATTTTCTTTCCAGAAGCCACCTCAAAATGATATTCTACGATGCCCAAATCCAACTTCGTATAAAAACCTCTGCCACAACTTGCCTTTACATTTCCATCATTCAATAATTCAAAATAGAATTTCTGCTGATTCATGGCAGTCGGTGCAAGAAGAGCTGCATTCATGCCTTCTATAAACCAATCTGGCATCTGTTCGGAATAATTGCAAAGTTCTTGCAACGTTTTGTTTTTATGCTCCACTCCCTGTGTTGTACCATAACCTATTGAAATCAAGCAAACCAACTTCTCACCATTGCTGACAACTGCCTTACTTTTCCCATGTGTCAGTGCCACCCAACAAGTGTTTAACCCAAGTTTCTGCGCTTCCAAAACCAGCATTTCACCATAATATCCTAATGTTTCATCCAGCTTTGGAGACTTCTTTCCGATAAGTGCAATATAATTACGAACGCCTTTGAAGTTTCCATAGTGTGCCATAAAAGAATCAAAACATTTCGGGTCGTCATAAACCATCTGTATATGCAGACCTGCTTCACGATTGATCTTCTCAACCAAATCATTCAAAGTCTCGCGTTTTTCTGTTTCAATAGACTGCTCTGTATATTGACGAACACTGTGTCGCTGTTTCATAATTTCTAAAATTTCCATTATAATTCTACCTCCAATTCTTGTTCCTGTACTGTAGGATCATGATTTACATAAACACCCATACAGGACGGATCATTTTTACATTGAATCAACCAATCAAGAGACTTCATCGCAAGCTGATCATCAATCGTAAAACCCGGAATTCTACGTTTTGAAAAAGACTCCGGCAAATATGCAGCATCATTTCCCAATACAATATATCCGTCTTTACCACGAATCATTACGCAGAATAACCCTTGACTGTGCCCAGGTGTATGGACAAGTAAAATTGTCCCATCCTGAAACACATCATAACTTCGTCCAACAGGCCCCACACCACTCTGCATATAAGAAAATGTGTCAACATGACAGATATCCGTCCACGTATCTATATAACGAAGACTAAACCTGTTACAAGCAGTCCATTCTTCCTCTGAACACCGAATATCCTTTGCCTCTTTTACAAGGCGCAATCCACTGGCATGGTCAAAATCCATATGACTTATGAATACATAATCCATATCTTTTGGAAGAAATCCGGCTGTTTTCAACTTACTGTCAATCCCTTCATTCGCCTCTATGATTGGCGCACTGACTTTATCTACCATGCCCCATAATTGTTTCGGACGTTCTGCAGCATATTTCGTATCCCATCCAGTGTCGATTAAAATATTACCCTTTGGATGTTCAATCAAATAAGCTGATACTGGCAAAACCATTTGCTTTTTCTTACTTCGAAACAAACCTGTTACCGCCAGTGGATTTTTTTCATGTAACGGAATCGCCTGATCAACTCGAACTTTTCCAGTATGAAAAATATGTAATATAATCTTATTCATTTTTCCTTTACTAATAAAAACTTCTTTCGTCAATTTCTCTTTTTAGTTAGTCCTTTCTAACTTTTATTCTTTTGAAAAGCCACCGACAAGGCAGCCTTTTATTTGCTTGTATTCTAACGCTATGAATTTCTATTGTCAAGTCGATGACCCCTTCCGGTATTGTCGCACACTTAAAGATTCCGAACTGCCAAACCCTTTTGTAATTTGACAGATTTTTCTGTCTGTGCTATCATATTTAATTCAAAAAAAGTGTCGGTATTTTATTAAATGAGGAGGATATATATGAGCGTAAAAATTATTGCTGATAGTACTTGTGATCTATCCGAAGAATTACTAAAGAAGTACGATATTTCAATGCTTCCTTTACATATTGTACTTGGTGATAAAGAATACAAGGACATTATCGAAATTAAACCGGATGAGATTTATCAATGGTCAAACAAACACAATGATGCACCAAAAACTTCTGCTGCTGCAATTTCAGATGCAATCGAATTATTCCAGACTTATGGACAAACTTATGATGAGATTGTATGCTTTTCTATCTCTGGACAAATGTCTACAACAGTAAATGTCTTAAGAATGGCAGCCGAGGAGCTTGACATGGAAGATCGAGTTTTTGTGATTGATTCTGAAAATCTTTCCACTGGTATTGGACAATTGGTCATTGAAGCAGCTATAAAAGCAAAAAACGGTGTATGTGGTAAAGAGATTGCAGAGTTTATAAATCAATTAAAATCTCGCGTCAGAGCAAGCTTTGTTGTAGATACACTGACATTTCTTCACCGCGGTGGACGCTGTAGTGGTGTGGCTACACTTGCCGGCAGCGCATTGAAACTCCATCCAAGAATTGATGTAAAACAGGGTACTATGAATCCGGGTAAAAAATATCGTGGAAAAATGTCCTCTGTTATTTTAAATTATGTAAAAGATCTGGAACCTAATCTTAGAAATGCAGAAACAGACAGGGTATTTATTACACATTCTGGCTGTGACGGTACGTTGATCCAAAGTGTTCTTCAAGAAATCAAAAATCTACAGCTTTTTGATGAAATCCTTATCACTAGAGCTGGTGGAGTGATCTCCAGTCATTGCGGTCCTGGAACACTTGGTGTTATTTTTATTGAAAAAGAACATGAATAATTGTTATTTGGGACAACATTTTTAACATTAAAAATAGTAATCAAATATAAAAAAACTGTGCTTTCTGATATGTACCCTCTTTACTGGACAAAGAAAATCCAGTAAGGAGGGTTATTTTTATGCGCTATAGTTATACTATATCTTAAATTATATTCTCTCTTCTTCCGCAAGCCAAGCTTCATTTTCATCATAAATTTTCTGTACTTCATCTGGACGATCAATTCCCAGAAGATCATTGCTTACAGAACCTCCGGCTTGAATCCGTACATAGGAAAGCCACATATAAGATCTGCGTAATCCCTTCAAATCTTCTGGATTCACATGAAGATCCGTTCCGGGAATAACTGGAACCAGCTTATCCATTTCAAAAACAGATGTCATATTCGAAATCTTCCATGTTCCATTTCTTTTTTCACAACGATACAACAATCTCATATTCGAAGTCCAAACTGCTTCTTCACCATTGACATGAATCCAATGGTTTGACTCCGTAGGAAGCTCCACATACGCTCGATTCCCACCAGAATAATGAATCAATGGTGCAACACTACGATTGATGATCACTTCGTCGCTGGTAGCCTCTGCACGATGATTTCCACTATTCCCTCTGTTCAGATAAGACGCTGCACTTCCCGAGCTCCAGCTAGTCGTTACAGTTGCGTCTTCCCAATAGCAATCAGCCAATTCCTTTTGAAGTCTGCGAACTCTGGCCTGTCGTTCCCATAGAACAAGCTGACTTATTCTTTCATAATCTGTCATCATTGATTCCTCCTATGCACCATTAAAGTGTATAAATATGTTTTTGCTTATTCTCATCTGCCAGAACAATAGCATTAACAATCCTCATATTCAGTCGTTCCGTTTTGGCAATGATCTGATCTTCCACACCATCATCTACAAAAAAACCGGCGCATGTTATGAGCTTAACTGTTACACCTGTTTTTTCTAAAATTATTAGACCTTTATTTCCAATCACTTCCACTTTTTCATTATACAGCGGATATCTGCTAAACAACACCTCTGCATTTGCTGGTGCTGTTACCAAATATTTCTTCTGACTGTCCATATCGAACATAACCAGATTTACCATAGTTCCGCATTCGTTTCTAACAATTCCAATCACTTTTTTCATTTTAAGGCTCCTTTACAGCTTGATTATGATTTAGAACATATTCATAAGTTGTCGCATTTCCATGTCCCGGATACAACGAAGTTTCTCCCATATATCCCAGCGTTTTAAATCGCTTCACTGAATCTCTCATATTCTGATTGCTCCCGGTAGGTCGAAATGTTGGCCCTGTAACATCTTCTAAAATGGTATCCCCCGTAAACAGCAGATTCTCATCCGTGAAGTAATACATAACAGAGCCTTTTGTGTGTCCCGGTGTATGGATCACTTCAATGTGATACATTCCTATATCCAATATTCCTTCGATTACAGATTCTGCTTCCGTCTTCAGAACCAACCTAAAACCATTCGTAACAGAGCAGTTCAATCTGGGATTTGTCAAAAAATCTCTATCTTCTTTAAAAATATAAACAGGCGTTTCTGGGAAATCTGACTTCAATGAATCTAAACCATAAATATGATCCCAGTGTCCATGTGTCAACAGAATCGCATCCAGTCCACCAATTCCCATAAGATACTCTCTTATTCCAGAATCGTAATATCCCGGATCGATCAATATCGTCCCTTTCTCAGAATGTACAATATATACATTACCTGAAAACTGGTAGTAACTACGGAATATCTTTACCATCGTGTTCGATTCGCCTCCTCTTCCTCATTCCTTCAGTTCAGTCTTATATAAATGCCCAAAGAACACGGCACTTACTGCCAATGATACAGCCTCTGCAATAGGAAATGCCCACCATACCATAGTAACATCATTCGTCACCTTAGCCAACAACCATGCCACAGGCACCAGAACTACCAATTGACGCATCAAGGACATAACAAGACTGTAATTTCCTCGTCCGATGGCCTGATACATATTTGATGATACCAGTCCAAGAGCCGCCATTGGAAAACAGAGACAGATAATACGCAGTGCTGGAATTCCAACCAGCAAAAGTTCCCCTGTCGGATTGAAGAAGCCAAGAAGCTGTCCTGGGAACAACATAAACGCCAACACACCAACAAGCATAATAGCAAGGGCAATACCACAACCTTGATAAAATGACTGAAGCAGTCTTTTTTTCTTTTTAGCACCATAATTATATCCCATAATAGGCATCAATCCTTGATTCAATCCCAAAACTGGCATGAACACAAAAGATCGTAATTTGAAATACAAACCAAATACCGTGTAAGCAGCCGTAGAGAACGATGCAAGAATCGCATTAATTGCCATATTCATTACTGTACTGATCGCCTGCATAACAATTGCAGGAACACCTACAGCATAAATTGCTTTCACGATATTACTCTGAAAACGAAAACCATAAAAAGAAATACGGATAGATTGGCGTTTTATTGTAACCACAATTGCCAACACCATGGAAAGTATTTGTCCGCCTACTGTAGCGATCGCAGCACCAGTAACTCCCATAGCAGGAAGTCCAAACCAACCAAAAATCAAAATTGGGTCCACCACAATATTGATCACTGCACCAACCAACTGGAATATCATAGGCCAGAACATATCACCGGTAGCCTGTAAAATCTTTTCCAACATGGTTACAACAAACTGTCCAAAAGCAAAAATACAACAAATAGAAAGGTACTGATTTCCCATTCGGATAATTTCAGGATCAGATTCAAACATCTGAAAAAAAGGTGTTGTAAAAAATATTCCAAAGACAGCAAAAGCAAACCAAGTAAGAATACTCAACATCACACCATGAGTTGCAGCAGATTCTGCCTCTTCTCTGCGACCTTCTCCAAGCCGCCTTGAAATTAAAGATGTCACACCTGCTGCCGTACCGACTGCAAAAGCGATCAACAGATTTTGAATAGGATAAGCTAGTGACAGTGCAGATACTGCTTTCTCACTGACCTGTGCCACAAAATAGCTATCCACAATGTTATAGAGTGCTTGAATCAGCATAGAAAACATAGCTGGTAATGACATAGATAGAATCAAAGGAAACATTTTTTCGTTCCCCATACGGTTTTCTGCTTGTGTTTCTACTGACATTTTATTTATCCTCTCTTTCTTTTTTCAAAAGCTTTTGAAGGAGCTTTTGTAATTCTTTTCTTTCTTGCTCTGACAAATTTTCAACCCACTCATGGTCTATTTTCGCAACAAGTGTCTCTAACTCCATCTGCATATCTTTCGCTTTTTGAGTCAAAGAAACCAACTTGCTTCTAGCGTCTTCAGGATTCACGATTTTCAAGACAAATCCTTTCTTTTCCAGACTGTCCAACAGCCCCAAAACCGTAGGATGGGTAATTGCACACTCTTTTTCTATATCCACGATTCGTGCACTTTTATTTTGCTGCATATATAAAAATTTCAATATTCTGCACTGAGACGCAGTCAAGCCATAATCTGCCAAGATTGGATTAGCCATCCTATCAAATTCAATTGATGCTGTTTTTATCAAAACAGCAATCCTATTAGTAATCATAATTTTCTCCCTCTTATATTCGTAGGTTCCTACTTAATAGTATATAGGAACCTACCTTTTGTCAAGAGAATGGAGTGCGTTCTGAAAACAAAAGGTAGTGTCGCAAAATAACTGATTTTATCAGTTATGAAGCGATGCTCCCTTTTTTTAACACGAATATCTTCTTTTATTTTAGCAAAACGATACGATATATGTTCACCAACCTCTTCGCTTATTGTTTAATCTAAAAATCGAATCACTTGATGTCCAACATCGACTGTAGCCTCAACACCAAAAGGAATAATACAACGTGGCTGTGCATGTCCTATATTGATATTATATGCAATAGGCAAACTCGGATTGTTTATTGTATCTACAAGAATTTGTTTGTACTCCTGTGCATATACTTCGTCCACTGGTTTGCCGATCATAAGACCTGAAATCACGTCAAAAACGCCTTTTTCTTTTATTGCAAGTAATGCTTTTCTATATTTTTGAGGAGACATTTTCTCTTCGCTGGATTCCAACAGAAGGATCTTGCCTGTCCAATCTTCAACATCTGGAAACAGACTATATTTTTCACATAAAATCGGCATATCCTCATAACGATCCCCATAAAAGATGTCATAAATAGAGTCGATGCAACCGCCAAAAATCTCTCCTGTAAAAACAGGATCTCCTTGCAACAATTCAAAACCACTATTGATATGCTGCTTTAACGGTATACCAATCTGATCAACCCCAAAATCCGTTCTGCCTTCATACCAATATTCACTCGGCTTCACTTCTTTTATCGTTCCAGTTCGGATCAAGTCCTAGCACATGAAGAGCAACACTCACAATTCGCACATTTTGGAGCACATGACTCCCAGACACGAGTGATTGTCATTGGAACAACATTTTTTATATATTTTAATCCCCCGAATTCGAGAAGATCAAAACTCATAAATTGTACTATTTTAAACTCTTTAAATTTTGTTCTTCCAGTATAGATATGTTGTGATATAACATAGTTGTAACACCTCGACCTAATAAGATATAATACTAG
>CAZAEC010000017.1:0-57620 GCA_964484055.1 uncultured Clostridium sp. | reverse complement strand
GCGACCTCCTGGTCCCAAACCAGGCGCTCTAGCCAAGCTGAGCCACACCCCGATATGAAATTGTAACGCAGGGGGTGGGATTCGAACCCACGCGCCCTCTCGGACAAACGGTTTTCAAGACCGCCTCGTTATGACCACTTCGATACCCCTGCATTTATTTGTTTTACTTGTTGTCGCTGACAACTCTGATATAATAACATGGTATTTTCATATTGTCAACACTTTTTCAAAACTTTTTTTATTTTTTTTAAACTTAATTTCTAGAAAGTATATTTACATTGTGATACAATTATCGCTAATATATGACAAGTACTTTTTCATAATTCCTTTTAAACTATATAATCAGCAATAGATTGGAGACACTATGCAACAAAAAAAATTAAATCAACTACAATTTTTACGTTTCATCGCATTTAGTTTTATTTATCTTTATCATGCTTTGGGAACGAATCTTGAACCTTATTTCTATTCTGCAAATTCCGCCTATGCCATGGTAAGCTTCTTTTTTATATTATCTGGATTTGGATCTGCTTATTCTTCTTCAGATAATCAAAAAAAACCTACCTTAATAGCAATCCTTCATCATGAATGGAAAAAGATCAAAAAAATTTATCCTATATTATTTTTATCTATTATTTTCTGTATATTACAGACAAATTTACCTAATGCTATCAATACCTTAGATATTGCTTTACTAAGATCAGATGGTATAGCTTTACTAAAATGTCTTCTCATGATTCAGGCATGGTGGAATCCTTTTCTCTATTATAACGGAGTTACATGGTTTATCTCCGCTATTATGTTTTTATATTTATTTGATCTGCCTATTCGATATTTACTTGATAAATTACATAAGAAAAAAAATGAGAAAAAAATTCTTTTCGGATTAAGTATTACCTTTTTAATAATAATCCTTTTTACTTCTTTACTTGTTAAAGATCGAACAGATAGTGGCTATTATCTTTATGCCTTTCCACCTGCTAGACTAGCAGAATACTTACTAGGAATGTGCACTGGACGACTATTGTATCGTGTATCCTCCATACATACGCCAAAAAATAAAACACATTATTTACGCTACACAATTTTAGAAGCATTTTCGTTATTTCTTTGGGTATCTGAATTTTTTTTCGCATTCCCTAACAATTCTTTTATAATACAAGTTTATTGGATTCTTCCAAATCTTTTTGTATTATTTATTTTTGGAATTGGGAAAGGTGCCTTTTCGAAATTATTTTGTTTAGGACCTTTTCAATCCGTTGGTAATATTAGTATGGAATGCTACTTACTTCATCAACCACTTTTGATGACTTACAATGCTTTTATCCACATTGAAAATACTGTGTCAGGAACTTTATTTTATATTATTTTTAATTTTTTATTTACAATTATGTTAAGCATACTTCTTCATAAAAAAACTCAATAAAATCGCTTTCCTTAAATCAGCGTTTGATATCATAATTCATATCCATCAAGCTTCGGATCGATCTTGCACTATCTATAATATTTGCATCTCCGCGAATGGTATGCTTAAGTGCACTGCTGGCAACTGCAAAATTCACCATGTCCATTGGTTTATAATGATTCATCATAGCATAGATCAACCCACTGGCAAATGCATCACCGCCACCCACACGATCTAAAATATTAAAAGTAAATAACTTGCTTTCAAATGTATGACCTTCATACCACATAAATGCCTTCAAACTATTTTCACTGCCACTATGTGCATATCGTACATGTCGTGCAATGCATTTTAAATTCGGATATTTTTGAATGAATGCTTGAAACACTTCATCTTGTTCTTCATAAGAACAACGAAAGGGGATATCATCTTTGATATCCCCTTTTGTATGATCCATATCCTCTTTCCACAAATGATACGGTTCTGTTCCAAATAATACATCTACATATGGTAAACAGATTGTACAGAAGTCTCGTGCCTCTTCCCAACTCCAAAGTGCACTTCTAAAATTCCCATCAAAACTAACGATCAAACCTTTTTGTTTTGCGATTTCAAGGCATCTTACTACTAATTTTCTGCAATTTGCTGAAAGTGCCGGTGTAATTCCGCTCAAATGAAGCCATGTGAATTTTTCTAATAATGACTCCATATCCAATTCACTATAATCAAATTCAGAAAATGCACTATTTTTTCTATCATATGTGATCTTACTTGCCCGAATTCCAAAACCTGTTTCTAAATAATACGTCCCCAACCGATGGGTTGGCGTTTGTTCTGATGTACTCAAAATCACCGGTGTACAATGTACATCATTGCTACGCATCATACGAATTGCACTTTTTCCAAGACTATTGTCTGGTACTACAGTAAAAAAGGTACTATCTATTCCTAAATTCGCCAAAGCAAGTGCAATATTCGCTTCGCTGCCTCCATAACTTGCCTCAAATGTTGATGTCATCTGAATCTTTTCATAATTAGGAGGCGTTAAACGCAGCATGATCTCACCAATCGTAATAAATTTTTGTAAAGAATCTTGATCGTTTAATAATGGGTTGTAATGTTTCATAAATAACCTCTTTTTGGATATCTAAAAACAGTTTAACCAATTCCACCATATAATATTCCCAATATGTAAACAATTACAGTAAGTCCAACAAATACATATTTTGTTAAAAATTCAAATCGATCTGCAATCTTTTTCTCTCTTCCAAGCTGAACCTGTTCTCTTGCAAATCCTTTCGGACACACCCAGAAAAACATAATTGCAGCCAACAATGCACCAAGCGGAATGATATATATAGATACTACATCCATCCAATCACTTACCAGATTACCATTTTCTATCATAACACCTACCCCTGTTCCAATCACTGCAATGATCAAAACCGATACTTTTCGTGATAACCCAAACTTTGTCTGAAGTGCTTCGATCGGCGATTCAAACAAATTAATTAAGGATGTTATGCCAGCAAACAATACTGCCACAAAGAATAAAAATCCAAATATATGTCCTAATGGAAGTAACTGAAATACTTTTGGCATTGTGATAAACATCAATCCTGGTCCCGCTGACAGATCAAGTTCAAAAACAAATACTGATGGAATGATTACCAGTGCTGCTAATAATGCTGCGATCGTATCAAACAAAGCAACATTTTGAGCACATGCCGTTACATCTTCTGTATTTTTCAAATAACTTCCATATACTAATGTTCCTGAACCTGCTAAAGATAATGAAAAGAATGCCTGACCAAGGGCGTATACCCAAGTCTGTACATTCAAAAGCTGTGACCATACTGGCTTAAACAAATAAATATAGCCTTCTACTGCTCCATCCAAAAACGCCACACGTATTGCAAGCAAGAAAAATAATACAAAAAATAATGGCATCATAATCTTATTGATTTTTTCAATTCCCTTTGCTACACCTAATATCATAAGTAAAAATGTGATCAAAAGTCCTATTAAATGCCATGGAAGACTTCCAAAATCACCACAAAGTTCTCCAAAATATTCTGCTGTATCAACTTTAAGTATATTGCCTGTCAAAGAAGCTACCAGATATCTGATGATCCAACCAACAACAACAGAATAACCAATTGCAAGTGCAAGCGAACCTAACGTTGGAAGTAATCCAATCCATTCTCCAATCTTACTTCCTCGAAGTTCTGTTGCTTTTTTAAAAGCTCCAAGTGGTCCTGATTTCATTGCTCGTCCAAATGCCATTTCTCCTGCAACTCCTGCTATTCCAAGCAAAAATACGAAGATAAAATACGGAATTAAAAATGCTGCTCCACCATACTGTGCAACACGATAAGGAAACATCCAGATATTCCCCATCCCTACAGCAGAACCTACGCATGCCAAAATAAATCCGAATTTACTATTAAATGTCTCTCTGTTATATTTCTCCATTCATTGGCCCCCTTTAAATTTATAATTACTTTTCATGATTTTAAAACAAAACTTCAACTTATTCAATCAAAATAGACGATAAATGTTCGATAATAGCTTTCATTTGCAATGAAACCCACTTATCCCGACGATAAAATAATTGCTTCCAAAGTTCTACATCAAATTCCTCAACTGATAATCTCACTACTTTCTTCTTTCTA
Source organism: uncultured Clostridium sp. (assembly GCA_964484055.1). Classification (GTDB taxonomy): domain Bacteria; phylum Bacillota; class Clostridia; order Lachnospirales; family Lachnospiraceae; genus Schaedlerella. The sequence continues at coordinate 53,540 of CAZAEC010000017.1, read as the reverse complement.
ACAGCTGCCTCCGTCACATAATCCGGCAAAAATGAGATTCCCATATCTTGTTCTACCAATTTGCAGATCAGATCCGCATTCGCCATCTCCAACACCGGCTGAATCTGCATAGACTTCCTTGCAAAATTTTCGTCAAAAAGTCTTCGATAACTCATTCCTTTCTCTGTCAAAATAAATGGCTGATCAAGCAAATCTTCTACGTCAATTTCCTTTTGATGTGCAAGTGGATTCTGTGAAGAAACAACAAAATGAACGTTGATCTTCTCTTCATCCACAATAATGTAATTATTATTATAAATATGATTGTCCAATGTACATACGAGATCGACCTCGTTATGATCTAGCAAACTGAATAACTGATCCGTTCCCGCAGTCGTAATATTGAGCGAAACGTTCGGATACATTTCACGAAATTTTGAAAATTTATTCCCAAACAACGGAACACACAATGAATCCGGCATTGCAAGTCGCACCATACCTCTCGCTTCATATCTTCTATTTGCTCCAAGAACCATCTCTTCTGACATCCTGCAAATATTCTGCGCATACGCCAGTGCGTCCTTCCCTTCATCCGTCAAACTCACTGTATGTCCAATCCTATCAAATAATTTTGTTCCCAATTCCTTTTCCAACTGTTTGATTTGAAAAGAAACTGTCGGCTGAGAATAACCCAATTTTTCTCCAGCTCTCGTAAAACTATTCAACTCTGCTACTTGTATAAATATGTTTAATCCTTGTAAATCCATCTACCTTCTCCATTATTTAATTTTTAAATGCTTCCTATAAAAACTATCAATTCGACAAATGTTAATCTATATTATATACTTGTATTAAATAAAATCAAGAGGTATAGAAAAGATGCAATTAATTACAACTGTTTATAATTTTTTATGGGGTGATCTTTTCACACTCCCATTGCCAGGCGGAAGTTCTATCGGAATCTCGCTTTTGGTATTGATCTTGATTCCTGCGGGAATCTATTTTACTGTTCGCACAAAATTTCTTCCAATCCGTTTCTTTCCAGAAATGCTTCGCATTACTGTAGAAAAAGGTGCTGGAAGTAAAAAAGGTGCACTTTCTGGAATACAGGCATTGATCGTATCCACAGCCACTCGTGTTGGTATGGGAAATATGGTCGGTGTTGTTGCTGCTGTTTCTGTCGGTGGGGCTGGTGCTGTATTTTGGATGTGGATCACAGCTTTGATCGGCTCTTCCACAGCTTTTATCGAAGCAACACTTGCACAGTTACATAAAGAACATGATCCCCTCTACGGTGGATTCCGCGGCGGTCCTGCTTATTATATTCATAACTTTTTTGCGAAAGGTAAAAAGAAAAGCATTATCGCCATCCTGTTCGCATTATCCGGTCTGCTCTGCTGGTGTGGTGTCAGCCAGGTAATCAGTAACTCTGTTTCTTCTGCATTCTATAATGCATTTGAAATACCACCGATTGTTTCTACTGTTTTTCTTGTTGCTTTGGCAGCAATCATTATTTTAAGAAAAAATGCAACAGTAAAAGTACTGGATATCATCGTTCCAGTTATGGCTGCATTTTACTTTGTAATCGCTGTCGTTGTTATCATCAAAAACTTTGGATTACTTCCAGAAGTTTTCCAGCGTATCTTTGAAGAAGCATTCGGTCTCCGTCAGGTAGCCGGCGGTGGATTCGGAGCAGCACTCATGAATGGTGTAAAACGTGGACTCTTCTCCAACGAAGCAGGTTCTGGCTCTGCTCCTTGTGCAGCAGCTGCAGCAGACGTAAGCCACCCAGCAAAATCTGGTCTATTCCAGGCACTCGGTGTTATCATTGATACGATCATCATTTGTAGCTGTACAGCATTTATCATGCTTTTAGCACCTGCAGATCTGCTTGAAGGACTTTCCGGTATGGAACTTTTGCAGACAGCAATGTATCATCATTTCGGACAGGCAGGTGTTATATTTACAGCGATCGCTTTATGGCTGTTTAGCTTCTCAACATTTATTGGAATCCTTTATTACGCACGATCAAATGTTGCTTACCTGTTTGGAGACAACTGGATCTCTCAGACAGCTTATAAGATCCTTGCATTGATCATGCTGTTCATCGGTGGACTTGCAACTTACACATTCGTTTGGGATCTCGGTGATATTGGTGTCGGTCTCATGACAATCTTTAATATGATCGCTATCCTGCCAATGTCCGGGCAAGCAATCAAATCACTGAACGAATATTCAGAACTCAAAAAACAAAGAAAATTAGATACAAAATAATATCTCACCCTAGCAAAATCAGTCGTCGCGGATACCTTCCGGGACGGCTGATTTTCTACTACATTTATATTCAATGGATTATCGCGGGTTTCATATGTTGTAACTTTTTGCTTTAAATTCTTGCATAGCCCCAATCCACATATTCCCCCAAAAAACATACTCTACATCTTTGCAGTTCCATGCTACACAAACACTTTTTACACCTTCGTAGTTCCACACCCCTACAAATACTTCCTACAACCTTGTAACTCCACACAACACATAACACTGTATCATAACCCATCCTACAAAAAAGAGGATATTCATCCCCAGACAAATACCCTCTTCTTAGAATTATTAAACACTTCTTATCTCGACCAAATAATTCTTAATCTCTATTAAATACTTCTCGATCTAACATTCCTTCTTGATGTGCAACAATTGTTGTACAGATTGCATCACCTGTGATATTAACAGCAGTACGCATCATATCAAGAATTCTATCAATACCCATAATCAACGCAATACCTTCTGTTGGAAGACCTACAGATGTAAGTACCATAGCAAGTGTGATAAGACCTACACTTGGCACACCAGCTGTACCAATAGAAGCAAGAGTTGCTGTAGCAATAACTGTTCCAAGCATTGTTGGTGTCAACTCAATACCATACGCTTCCGCAATAAATACAACCGCAACCCCTTGCATAATAGCAGTTCCATCCATATTGATCGTTGCTCCAAGTGGGATTGTAAAAGATGAAATTTTTCTAGAAACACCAATCTTTTCTTCCAAAGTTTCAATTCCAAGCGGGATTGTTGCATTTGAAGTTGATGTTGAAAATGCAAACTGCATAACATTCGCATATTTCTTGATAAATTTCATCGGATTCAACTTTGTAAATGCAAACAGAAGAAGTTGATATACAACAAAACACTGAAGGATCAACGCAAATGTTACACTAAACATATATTTCAACATTGGAACAAATGCATCGAATCCAATTGTAGCAAATGTCTTTGCGATCATACAAAATACACCGATTGGAGCTGCGTTCATAACTGCCATTGTCATTTCCATCATCAGATCATTGAACTGTGCAAAGAAATTCGATACTGTAGAGGCTTTCTTTCCCATTTTTGCAAGAAGAATACCTACAAATACAGAAAATACGATAATCGGAAGCATATCCCCATTCGCCATAGATGCAAAAATGTTCTTTGGAATAATATTCAGCAATGTATCAGCAAAACTTGTTGCTTCTGCAACTGTAACTTCCGAAGTCTCTACAACAGCAATATCAAGTCCCACACCCGGCTTTACGATCAAGCCAGTTCCAAGTGCAACACAGATTGCCAAAGCAGTTGTAACAAGATAAAAACCAATTGTTTTCACGCCAACTTTACCAAGTGTCTTCGTATCACCGATTGCCATCGCACCACAGATCAAACTGCACATAACAAGCGGAATTACAAGCATCTGCATCAAGCGGATAAATCCATTACCAATAACATACAAAATACCATTGATCAAAATCGTATCTCTAAAATAACTTTCAGGAATACAATAGTTAATGATCACACCAAATACCGCACCTAACAAAAGAGCGATAAAAATCTTTGTTGAAAGTCCCAGAGGTTTCTTTTCCTTCATTATCTAAGTCCTCCTTCTTTCAAATATTCTTCCAAGGCCTCTTTCCATTCTTTTGGCTCTGTAAGCCCCGAAATTCGAATCATCATATTATCAAGCACAGAATACTTTGGACGGCTGTCCGTTTCTTCAGCAACTGGCTCTAACACAACTTTATCAGAATTATTAGTCAATTTTAAAATTTCTTTCGCATACTCGTAACGACTGCAAAATCCTGTACAAACAGCATGATATGTACCATAAACATCATTTTCAATAAACTCAAGGATTACTTTTCCAAGCTCTTTTGCACTTGTCGGACTTGAAAATTGGTTAATTGGTGCTTTAATCACAGTTCCATCTTCCACAGCTTTCAATACTGTATTCAGATAATCTTTTCCTGTTCCATAAACCCATGAACTTCGAATGATCACATAACGACTCACCAATGATCTTACAAACTTTTCACCGGCTGCTTTTGATTTTCCATAAATACTTCTTGGTGCGATCTCGTCGAATTCATTCAATCTTGCTTCACTTTCTGTTGTTCCAAACACATCATCTGTTGACATCTGGATCAACTTTGCCCCAATCTCTTCTGCTGCCTGCGCAAGATTTCTTACACCAACTGCATTCACAGCATACGCAAGATCCGGATTCTTTTCGCATTCCTCAACATCTGTTAAACCAGAACAATTAATAATGATATCTGGACGATTTAACATACAAAATGAATATACTGCTTCACGATCTGTAATATCAACTTCTTTTATATCCGTACCTACAAATCTGTACTGGCGTTGATCGATCATTTTAACAAGCATACGGCCGACATGACCATTCGCACCTGAAATCCAAATTTTTTCCATAGTCCTTTTCTAGAATGTACCTTGTACACCCTTTTCTCCTTTCTTCATCCTTGCTGTTCACACTTTGCTTCGCTATTTCTAAAGACAGGAAATCAAAGAACTCTATGACTTCCATTCGAATTGTGCGAAATCTGCATAAATATGCTATCATAAATTTCATTTTAATGCAAGAAAAATGAATATTCCGCCTTTTTTTCTTCATTTTTATTATTTTTTGCAATTTTAGATTTCATTTTATTCAAATTTTACTTTTTACACAATTCGATATCATACTTTGATCTATTTTATCTTGTAATCTCTTCTAATTTTTCCAAAGCTGCCTCAACAACCTTGTCCATATCATAATATTTGTAATTTCCAAGACGACCACCAAAAATAACATTTTCTTCTTTTTCCGCTAATTTTTGATATTCCCCAAATAACTTCGTGTTTTTCTCATCATTTACTGGATAATATGGTTCCATTCCCACTTTCCATTCTGAAGAATATTCTCTCGAGATTACCGTTTTTTCCTGCTTTCCAAATTCAAAATGCTTATGTTCAATGATCCTAGTATATGGAACTTCTTTTTCTGTATAATTTACAACCGCATTTCCTTGATAATTATCACAGTCCAACACTTCTGTCTCAAATCGAACAGAACGATACTCTAATGCGCCAAGCTGATAATCAAAATATTCATCGATCATACCAGTAAAAATGATTTTATCTGCAAAATCAGGATTCTCTTTCCTAAATTCAAAGAAATCTGTATTTGTTTTCACTTCTATTCCATCCAGCATTTTTTCAACGATCGCCGTATATCCTCCTATTGGGATTCCTTGATAACGATCATTAAAATAATTATTATCATATGTAAATCTTACTGGTAATCTGCGAATAATGAATGCAGGAAGATCTTTACAATCTCTTCCCCACTGTTTTTCTGTATAACCTTTTACCAATTTTTCAAATACATCTTTTCCCACCAAAGATAATCCTTGCTCTTCTAGATTCTTTGGTTCAGTGATTCCAGTTTCTGCTACTTGCTTCTCAATCATTGCTTTCGCTTCCTGCGGTGTACGGATTCCCCACATCTTGCTAAATGTATTCATATTAAATGGTAAATTATAAAGTTCATCCTTATATACTGCGATCGGTGCATTAATATAATTATTAAATTCTGCAAATTGATTCATATATTCCCAAATTGCTTTATTCGATGTATGAAAAATATGTGCACCATATTTATGCACATGGATCTCTTCGATATCTTCACAATAAATATTTCCTGCAATGTGTTCTCTTTTATCGATCACCAAACATTTTTTTCCTCTTTTATTCAACTCATGTGCCATTACTGCACCATATAATCCAGCACCAACGATCAGATAATCATACTTCATTTTATTTCCTCCATTCCTTTACTCTAAACTCACCATAAACATTTCATAAAAATCATCTTCTTCTCCCAACATGGGTGAGTTTTCTCCGCCGCCATTCGTACTCCTTTTCATTGCCGCATGAAATTCTTCCCCCGCACAGATTACATCCATCTCGTAAATTTCATATCCATATTCCCTACAGATTTCACAAAATTCCTTCAATGGATCTTCTGCTTTTTTTGTTGCAAGAAACTTTTCTTTCATATTCTTTTCTTTTTGTGCTCTATGTTGGATCTCATCTAACATTCCAGCTATATCAGCCATCTTAGCTTCCTCTTTTCTTTTGAATCATTGAAAAATACTGCATTTTGTGATATCATACAACTTTGTTCAGGTATGGGGGCAGAAAGGTAACTGGTGTGCCTCCTGGTCTTCAAAACCAGTGTGGGACGTATGCCGTCCCGGGTGGGTTCGATTCCCACATGCCCTCGCCAAAAAGAATCTTCTTACGAATACAATACTCTTTCTGTTTCTGCTCCAGCCTTTTTTGTAATCTTCATTTTATCCATATATTCTATCAACAATTTTGCATTTTTTCTGCTTGTATCAAACAATTCTTTCGTTTGTATTACAGTAAGGACCTGCTCTTTTTGAAAATGTTCCTGTATCGCTTCAATTGCCTCATCAACATATTCTTTTAATGTATAAATATCATCTGTGATTTTTACGATCTTCTGTTCATTCTCAAGAACATTTAAAATATCAAATACTGTTTCACTTGATATATACTCATTTTTTATTTCCGTAATCTTTATAAAATCATATTTTGCTTTTTCCAATATAGTTCTGTACTGATCTGACACTGCTCTAAAACATGCATCTTTCTGAATTCCACCATCCACAAAACAGATCCGTTCATTCTGTCGTTTTAAAACGTTCTCTATTTCCATCATTTCTATGATCTGTTCTAAAAGAATCTGCTTTGTTTTTTGAAAACAAGATGTGTAAAGTTCTGCTTTGTTCATCCCATATCGATATGGATATGATCTTCTGTATTCCTGCAATTTCTGAAGTACTTGGTCTTTCGCATTTTCATAGGCACTTCTATGCCATACATAACATTCTTTTTTCGTAAAAAAGGTTAGTACCAACTGCTCTTTTTTCAACAATTCTATCTCTTTCTCTATCTGCTCAAAAGATTGTCCTGTTAATTTCATAAGTTCTTCTACATTAATCGGCATATCTTTCGATTTCTTTATATACAATTCCAACACTTCGGTTGTCGATCCATTCTCTTTTTGCCGTAGTTCATTTATCACATCTTCTTTAAATCGCTTCTTTTTCTCCGGATTGGGTTCCAACACAACTCCCCCTCCAATTGTTTCTAACGGAGAATAAAAACGTACAACAAATTTATCCTGCTTTCTCACTGCAAGTTCATTTTCCAGACGAAGCTGTACATAACCACTTTCCCCAGGTTGTAATTCTTCTTTATCTAAAAGTATCGCCCGACACAATACTTGATCTGTCCCGATAAATAAATGTAGCCTTGTATTATTCTTTACTGTACGTTCTGCATTTTTTAGTATCTGAAGTTTCACATCTAATAATGTTGTTTTCTTCATGCTTTCCATCGTGGCAAGCACATTACCTTTTTTTAGTTCTTCTTTTCTCACATTGGAAATGTTGACTGCTGCCCTTTGTCCTGCATAACAAACTTCCACATCTTTCCCATGCACTTGAATATTACGCACACGACATGTTTTTTCCATCGGATATATCATAAGAGTTTCTTCTTTTTGAATTTTTCCTGAAATAAGTGTTCCCGTAACAACCGTTCCGAAGCCTTCTACTGTAAATATTCGATCGATCGGAAGCCTTGCACTCGTATAAAGATTTTTTTCTTCTAACTCTGTCAGTGTCATCTGTTCAATCTGTGATATGAGCATTTCCATCCCATCTCCAGTCACTGCAGACACTTTCACGATTGGCGCATTTACCAAAAATGTAGCTGACAACTCTTCTTTTATCTCTTCTTCGATCATCTCCAGCCAATCTGCTTCCACCATATCTATCTTTGTCAATACGATCAAACATTTTTCCACACCTAGCATCTGCAAAATATCCATATGCTCTCGTGTCTGCGGCATAATCCCTTCATCCGCTGCAATGACCAGAAGGACCATATCCATCCCAATCACTCCTGCAGTCATATTATTAATGAACTTTTCATGTCCCGGAACATCTACGATTCCCACTCTGCTTCCATTCGGAAGATCAAAATACGTAAAGCCAAGCTCTATCGTGATCCCTCTTCGCTTTTCTTCTGCAAGCCTGTCTGTATCAGTACCCGTTAATGCCTTGATCAAAGTTGTTTTCCCATGATCAATATGCCCAGCTGTACCTATTACAAAATGTTTCATACCATTTCCTCTTCAAAAATCTTTGTTTTTTGAAACAATTCGATCATTTTCACAAATTCACATTCCTCCAATGTCCTCACATCAAACAACATCCTGTCGTCAACGATCCGCCCAATGATCGGAACTGGTAATGTTCGCAATCTTGCCTCCAATTTTGCTGTACTGATACACATTGTTGTGATCGCTACCGCCGCACTAGGAATCACCTCTGTCGGAAATGTACCACCTCCGACTTGTGCTTCACACTCAATTACTTCAAAACATGCTGGAAATTGTGCATTTATCAACATTTCACATAATCTATCCGCTCTTTTTTTCACCTGTTCCAGCGATTCTGTAAGCATTTTTAACACAGGAATATGTTCTACTGCCTTTTCTTCTGATAGATACTCTTGCAGTACAAGTTCCAATGCAGATGCGGTAAATTTATCTATACGGAACGCTCTTGTGAATTGATTTTTTTTCATTTGATCAATATATTTTTTCTTTCCAACTATGATTCCCGCCTGTGGACCTCCAAGCAATTTATCTCCACTGAAACATACTATATCTGCTCCTTTTTGAAGTGCGTCTTGTACTGTTAGTTCATATGGTAGGCCATATTTTTCCAGATTGAGTAACATCCCACTTCCCAAGTCTTCCACGATCGGCAGATCATATTCTCTTGCAGTTTCTACCAACTGCTCAACCTCTACCGATTCTGTAAAACCTACGATCTTATAATTGCTTGTGTGTACTTTTAAAAATACTTTTGTATCTTCTGAAACTGCGTCTTTATAATCTTGTAAATGAGTTTTATTAGTCGTTCCTATCTCTACTAATTTCGCTCCACTCAATTTCATTACATCAGGAATCCGGAAACTTCCGCCAATCTCTACAAGTTCTCCACGTGACACTACAACTTCCCCGTCATTTGCTAAAGAATTTAAGATCAGCATAACTGCAGCTGCATTATTATTGACTGCCATCGCGGCCTCTGCTCCTGTGATCTTGCAGAGCAACTCTTCAAAATGTGCATATCGTTCTCCACGTTTTCCACATTCCAGATCATATTCTAAATTCGAATATCCCGTTACTAATTCCAATAATTTTTCTGTATGTCGTGCGCTTAATGGCGCTCTTCCGAGATTCGTATGCAAGATTGTCCCGGTTGCATTCCATACTTTTTTCATATTCGGAGTATGTTTTAAAAGCACACCCTTTTCTACCCATTCATTAATCTTGTTGATCTTATCTACGATCACTTCTTCCGAATTGCCCTCAGCGATCAACTGGCGCACTTCCTGTAATCCTTCTCTCAACACTTCTAATACTATTTCTTTTCCATATTGAGCAGACAACTGTTTTATTCTAGGATCTTCAAATAGATTATCCACCTTGGGAATCATACGATAAAGTTTATTCATATCCATTCATTATTTCCTATCCTGATTTTTTCTTATTTTATTATCATATCAAATCTGCTTACTTTAATAAAGAATTCCTTTACTTTTTTATCTGAACATTTTATGATTAAATTATATATATCGGAGCTGATTACAAGCTCCCCTACATCATTATTTGAGAATCGAGGTAGCTTTTATGAATGAATCAATCGCTGTGAATCTTGTAAAAGACTTAATCAAAATCGACAGCACCAACCCAGGTGCCTATGAAGGAGAAATCAAAGATTATATAAAAGAATGGCTTTCCCTACTTCCAGGTGTTGTCATTACAGAAGAAGAAGTTCTTCCAGGACGTTTTAACCTAATGGCGGAACTGCCAGCAGATGTAAAAGAAGGAGAACCTGTCCCACCAGCACTTGTTTTTATCTGTCATATGGATACTGTCGTTGTTGGTGATGGCTGGACACTTCCACCTTTTGGTGCATTAGAAATGGATAACTGCATCTACGGACGTGGTGCATGTGATATGAAAGCCGGTCTTGCATGCTGCATGACAGCATTTGCCAACGCTGCGAAACGTGCCCACGAAGAAGGCATCGCACCAAAACGCCCTCTGAAATTGATCTGCAGTATGGATGAAGAAGATTTCATGCGTGGCTCAGAAGCTGCGATCCGGTCTGGCTGGGTTACAAAAGATGACTGGGTAATGGACTCTGAACCAACAAATAAACAGATTCAGGTTGCTCATAAAGGACGTACATGGTATGTAATCGACGTACAAGGACATACTGCTCATGCAAGCACTCCTTGGAAAGGATCTGATGCGATCGCTGCTATGGCCGAGATCATCCACGAGATCCGTCTTGCCATTGAAAGTGCTCCAACACATCCTGATCTCGGAAAATCAACAGTTACATTTGGCCAGATTCAAGGCGGATATCGTCCTTATGTTGTTCCAGATTCCGCAAAATTATGGATCGATATGCGACTCGTTCCACCTTTGGACACAGCACACACAACTGCTATCGTAGATGCTGCGATCGCACGTGCCAAAGAAGCTGTTCCTGGAATTGAAGCAACTTACACAATCACAGGAGACAGACCTTATATCGAAAAAGATGATAACTCTCCTTTCTTACATGCACTTATTAATGCTTGTGAATGTGCTTTAGGCAAGACACCAGAAGTATCCTGCTTTACAGGCTACACAGACACTGCCGTTATCGCAGGTAAATTAAACAATCACAACTGCATGTCTTATGGCCCTGGCAGTCTTGAAAATGCTCACCAGCCAGATGAGTTTGTAAAGATCAAAGCAATCGAAAGATGCGTGAAAGTATATACAGAACTAACAAAAGTTGTGTTCTAAAACTTGTAAAAAACCACCGTTCCAGCAACCTTTGAGTTGGGAACGGTGGTTTTTGATTGTTATATTGACTTTATAGTTTTTCTTATAAGGTGGTGATGGCGCTGGCGCAGGGTGCTTTTCTAACAATTCTTCTTGGTAAGTTGCATCATATCGCAACTTCATCTAATCCCCAAACTCACTTTCACAAGCAAGCTTCTCTACAACTTCCTTGCATAATATTTGAATGCAACATAGAATGCGATTCCTTTCATCACAGAAGTAATCGTCAGTGCCCACCAGACACCTGTCACTCCCAATGCTGTACTTCCAAGTATCATAGCAAGCGGAATTCGAAGTGCTGTCAACGATACACTGATCGCACTGCTCACAGTTGTCTTACCAAGCCCCGCAAGACCACCTGCAGTCATTAATTCAACACACATAAATGCTTCTGACAGACCTACGACCATAAGGTAACCAACCGAAGTGGCAATCGCTTTCTCTTCATGGAAAAAGATCATAGAAATCTGTGTTGGGAAGAGCAAGAAGAATATCATAATAAATGCACCCCACAATCCGGTTACCCAGAATGTAGCTGTATACCCTTTTCTCACACGCTCTATCTGCTTCGCACCATAATTTTGTGCAATAAACGCATTTAATGCTGCTGCAAATCCATCCGCTGCATTCCATGTAATCGACTCAATCTGTCCACCAACCTTTTGAACTGCGATCGCTTCTGCACCAAAACCAGAGATCATACGAGTCAAAACCATTGAAATCGCACAGTAGATTGTTCCCTGCACAGCAGTCGGTGTACCAAGCACACAAACCTCTTTTACATATTTTTTCTCCGGAATCTTCAAACAATTGATTCCTCGTAATACATTTTCTTCTTTTGGAAGTTTTTTTAGTTTCCAGATTAAAACTGTTGTTGTCAATGCCTGTGAAGAAACTGTTGCAAGTGCAGCACCCACAACCTCTAATCTCGGAAATGGACCAATTCCAAGAATCAAAACTGGATCCAAGATCAGATTTCCAAGAACACCGATCAGATTCGCAACAAACGGAATTTTTGAATTGCCTTGTGCTGTATAAATTCCTGTAAGTGTTCTGCTCAAGTATGAAAAAATCACCAATCCACAAGTAATCTCAAAATAAACCGTAGCATCAGCCAATGTTTCGGCCTCGCCAAGTTTAAAAAATCCGAGCAACGGACCTTTGAAGGTAAGACATACCACTGCATAGATCACAGCAAAAATAGCTGAAAGCCAAACAGCTGCATGTGCATATTTTCCTGCCTGTTCTCGATCTTTTCTTCCTATACATTGCGCCACATGAACCTGTCCACCCATTCTTGCAAGTGATTCTAATCCCTGTGACAACCATAAATACATTGCAGCAGCACCAACTCCCGCTACCGCTTTTGAACCAAGAAGTCCAATCCACGCCATATCTGTAATACTATAGACTGTACTCAAAAAAGAAGAGGCCATGATCGGCATCGCCAATTTTGTCAGCGATTTCAAAATTGGACCTTCTGTTAATAATCCTTGTTGTTTTTTATTCATATTCTATCCTAATACTTTACCTGTATTTCACTTTCTTTAATTATTTATTTTATCTCAAAATTTAACAGTAGCTCTATCAAAGTCAAGTCAATAGAGCTACTGCAATATATGATTTCTCCAAATCTACTAATTCAGTTTACCGCTGTCAAGCAGTTCATATCCTGCAAAAAATGGACGAATTCTTGAAAGGATCACTTCTACTCCGCCTTCTTGATTACATTCGATATTCATTGGCATAATTGGATCATGAAGTGACATTCTTAATAACATCCATCCTTCGACTTCTTCATCATGAAATGCAATTCTAATTCCCTCATAATTTGGCTCTACGATGTGAAAACGCTCATCATTTTCAGCAAATTTTCTAAACTCGTCCAATACTTTTGTACCGTACTCCTTGAATTCTTCGTCTTTGATCGCCATACGGAATTCTTTACATTCTGCTGGTTCTTCCAATCCTTCCAACAAATCTTCAATTGATCTTCCGGCCTGTTTGCAGCGTACCGTCTCACAGAGAATTTTAACACTCATATAAGCGCCATCATCTAAGAAATAATTTTCCTTTAATGCACCGTGACCAGATGTCTCAATCGCCAGACTACTTTCAATTCCCTCTTTATTCAAACGTACAGATTCATTGATTACATTACGATATCCACGTTTGAAACGATGATGCTTCAGTCCCAATTTATTTTCCAAAAATTCATGAAGCTGATCTGATGTAACAGAATCTGTTACGATCGTACTTCCCGGATTATTCTGTGCAATGATTGCTGAAAGTAACGCAATAATCACATTTTTGTTTACTTCTTTTCCACTTGGAAATACTGTTGCAGCACGGTCTACATCTGTGTCAAAAATAATTCCGAGATCTGCATGATTCTCAAGTGTTGCATTCTTAATGCATTCCATTGCCTTTGCATTCTCTGGGTTCGGCACGTGATTTGGAAATGTTCCATCTGGATCTAAGTAAATACTTCCGCTAATGTCAGCTCCCAACGGCTCTAAAACCTGCGTTGCAAAAAATCCACCAGCCCCATTCGATCCATCTACTACAAAATGCATTCCCTCTAATGGCTTCTCTTCTTCAGATTTTCCGATCTCTTTGCTGATGATCTTTCTAAGATTTGCACTATAATGAGCCAAAAGATCTAATACATACACCGCTTTTCCTTCACATGGTGCAATTCCATTTTCTTCTAACTGAATCGCTTTATTCAAAATGATCTTAATCTCTTTGCTTTCGAGACCGCCCTCTTTACTAAAGAATTTCATACCATTTCGATTAAATGGAAGATGGCTGGCTGTGATCATAATCGCACCATCATACTGTAGTTCTGGAAGTACTGTTGACATAAACATAGAAGGTGTAGAAGCCAGTCCGCAATCAACTGGATTACATCCTTGTTTCACAAGTCCTTTGATGATTCCATCTTTCAACATATCTGCTGATAATCTTGAATCATGTCCAACAGAAATCGTCAGTTCATCCTTATCTTTTCCACATTTTTCAGAAAGATATTCTACAAATGCTGCTGCAATATTGCACGCAATCTCAGGTGTAAGATTCACATATTCACCTTCGATTCCTTCCAAAGCAACACCTCGAACATCACTCCCATTCTGAAGTTTCAAATATTTCTTTTCCAAACTAAGATCCATCTTAAGAATTTCCTTTCTATATGTTCTAACTATAAGCACCTTGCTTTTATTATAACACTTCACAAAAAAAGCACAATTCCTGATTTCTCAAGAACTGTGCTTTAAGCCGAAAACCGGACTTGAACCGGCGACCCCTTCATTACGAGTGAAGTGCTCTACCAACTGAGCTATTTCGGCCTGTTCAAACGAACACATATTATTATAGCGTTATTTCAAACAAATTTCAATAGTTTTTTACTCTTTTTCCACATGAACAGAAAGCTGATTATATGGTATTTCAATTCCCTCTTTATCAAAAGAAAGTTTGATATCTTCCAATAATGCCCATCTTGTCGGCCAGTATTCTTCACTTTTAACCCATGCACGAACCCCAAGGATCACCGCACTGTCTCCCAATTCATCTACAAAAATATTTGTTGGATGATCCGCAATGATCGAATCATGATTAACCAATTGTTCTGCCAAGATTGCTTTTGCTCTTCGCAGATCTGAACTATAAGAAATTCCAATTTTTAGATCTAACTGTCTTTCATCTTTTTCTGTTACATTTGTCAAACTATTGTTTACCAACGTTCCATTTGGGATGACGATTGTTTTATTATCTAATGTTGTAAGTTTTGTATTAAAGATTCCGATTTCTTTTACAGTACCTTCATTCTTTTTGTTATCTTCGATAATGTAATCACCAACCACAAATGGTCGTGTGATAAGGATCAACACTCCACCTGCAAAGTTTGATAATGTCCCCTGTAATGCAAGTGTAATACCAACACTGGCTGATGCAAATGCCACTGTAATTGTTGACAGATCAAATCCTAAATTGCCTGCTATCACAAGAATCAATATCAAATACAATCCAAATTTCAACAATGATTGTGTAAATTGTGTCACACCCGCATCTACATTTGCCCTTGTCATAGAAATCTTAACACGCTTTCGGATCCAACGAATGACTGCACGTCCTACTAAAAAAAGAATGATAGCAAACAAAATGCGGATTCCCCATCCGATCATATCTGGAATTTTCGCTTTAAACATTTCTACAAGATTTATAACCTCTTCGCTTACCTGTTCTGCAGTCACATCACCTGACTGCAAGGTTTCCACTACTTTTTCAACCTGTTCTCCGGTTGTCTGAACTGTTGCACCCATGTACAGCCCTCCTTATTTCAATGCCAAAAATGCTGCCAGATTTCCCCTCTGATTTCCAGTTGTTCGATGCGAATATAAAACATCACTGTTGCAATGTGTACATACATTTGTCACTGCAATATGCTCTGATAAGATCCCCGCCTCCTGAAAGATCAACTCATTCGCTTTCCAAAGATTCAACTGATATTTTCCATTCTCTTTTTTATAAAACAACTGTGGCCAATCTGCTTCTTTAAAATTCTTCTGAAACTGCTCGATCACATCTTCGCTTACCTCATAACAATCCTGACAGATTGATGGACCTACCGCTGCAATGATATCTTTCGGATCAGAACCATACTCTTTCTGCATCATTTCAACAGTCACTTTTCCAATCTTTCCAACCGTTCCTCTCCATCCAGAATGTGACAAACCGATCGCTTTTTTCACTGGATCTACGAAATACAATGGTACACAGTCTGCGTAAAACGTCACAAGACAAATTCCCGGTACATTTGTTACCAATCCGTCTACATCCGTATACTCCAATTTTCTTGTAAATCCGATTCCTCGATCTTCCTCTTTTACAACACGAACATTTGTTGTATGTGTCTGCTGTGAAAATACTAAATTCTCACAATCCACTCCGATCGCTGCTGTGATCCTACGGAAATTCTCCCTTACATCAGCTTCGTTGTCTCCCCTTGTAAAACTAAGGTTCATTGTAGAGAAATACTCTTTACTCACACCGCCCAAACGTGTTGAAAATCCATGTTTTACAATACCTGTCTCCGCTAACATTGGATATTCAAGATAAGGAACGTCTTCACCTACAACTCTAAAAATCGATTTCTCATTTTTATAACTCAACTGTAAATCCATATTTTATCCTCAATACATCATAAATGCGTTTTTTAGTAAATAAATCTGTTTCTCAGAGATCCCAACCACATCAAACCTACACGGAATATCCTGCAATTTATGCTCCGCAAGATACCACTGTGCACATTTTATCAATGTCTGCTGCTTCCTTTTTCCTACAGCCTCCAACGGATTTCCTCTAACTTTTGATCTTCGGAATTTCACTTCGCAGAACACCAAATAAATACCATCTTTTGCAACCAGATCAATCTCCCCGACCTTACAACGATAATTTTTTTCTAATATCTCATACCCTGATTGCTCAAGATAATATGCGACCGCAGATTCATACTGTTCCCCGATTTTACGATTATTTTGCTTCATACATTTCTTATACTGTGTTCTAAGATCCTAATACATATTTCTACTTATATCATCCCATAAAATATAAGTACAACCCCTCTTAACAGAATTCTTTATACAAAATTTTTGATAAAAGATGCTCTATGGATCGGTGATGGACCAATCTTTTTGATTGCTTCAATATGTGTCGCAGATCCATACCCCTTATTTCCTGCGAAACCATATTCTGGCATCAATTTATCATATTCCATCATCAGTCGATCCCTTGTAACCTTCGCCAAGATACTTGCTGCTGCAATCGAAACACTTTTTGCATCACCTTTAATGATTGGAACCTGTTGAATCTCAACCTGTGGAATCGTTACCGCATCATTCAAAAGAATATCCGGTCTGATTCCAAGATTTGCAATCGCCTCTCTCATTGCCTCGTAAGTTGCCTGCAAAATGTTGATCTCATCGATCCTTGCTGGAGAAGCCATGCCGATCCCTGTTGCGATCGCTTTTTCCATGATCTCATCATATAAAAGATCACGTTTTTTTGCTGATAGTTTTTTGGAATCATTTAAATATAAGATCTCACAATCTTTTGGAAGGATCACTGCCCCTGCAACAACTGGACCTGCTAGCGGTCCTCTTCCTGCTTCATCAATTCCACAAATATATGTACAATCTTTATACTGGAACTCATATGCATGCATCGTTTCCAGACGTGCTCTTTCTTCTTTGAGTTTTTCTTCCTGTTTTTTATATTTTAATATCAGATTCTGAACACCAGCTCGACTATCACTTTCATATGTTTCATACAACGCTGAAAGCATTTCCTGTGATGCTTGTTCAAACTCTGCCTTAATCTCGCTGATACTTTTACTCATGACTTATAAAACCTACACTTCCTAATGGCCAGATACGTAAAAATGCTCTTCCCATCAATTGATCTCTTTTCAGAACACCAACGCTTGGATCACGACTGTCTGCACTATGATTACGATTATCGCCAAGTACAAAATATTCATCTTCTCCTAACTCAATCGGATCCGCCGCAATTCCCGACTGTTCCATCACTTCTGCACCGTAATGTTCTTCCAAAAGTTCACCATCGATATAAATATACCCATCTTTGATCTGGATCGTTTCTCCTGGTAGTCCTATGATACGTTTAATATAGTAAGTATTTTCCTGATACTGATACGGAAATACAATAATTTCAAAACGTTCCGGATCTCTGAAACGATAAGAAATCTTATCTACAATCAAGTTATCTCCATCTGAAAGTGTATTCTGCATCGAACGTCCCTGCACTTTTGTTCTTTGTCCAACAAATGTCACGATCAAAAAAGAAACTCCTATTACAAGTAAAAGATAAATCACCCAACTTAACAACTCTCGCATTGTGCTCTTTTCTTTTTCCATCTCTTTGTCCTTCTTTCCTTATATCGAATCCTTGATCAGCCTCATTTACACTTCTGGCATCTCTAAAGTGATTCTTCCAAGACGTCCATTACGGAAATCATCAAGCATCAGTCTTGCAGCTTTTTCTGTGTCATACTCACTTCCTTTTACAAGACAGTGTCTGCTCTCAGCAATCTGACGGAGCATATCAAATCCATCATCCGACTCTTCGATCGTATATTTTTCTGCAAGAACTCCTTTATAATTTTCCACAAGGAACTTACAAAGTTCTGCTGCAAGTTCTTCTGTGTTTAAGATTTCATCTTTGATCGATCCAATATAAGCAAGACGAAGTCCTACTGTCTGATCTTCAAATTTTGGCCACAAGATACCTGGTGTATCAAGAAGTTCTACATTCTTATTCAAACGGATCCACTGTTTTCCTTTTGTTACACCTGGCTTATTCCCAGTCTTAGCACATGCTTTTCCTGCAAGTGCATTAATAAATGTAGATTTTCCTACATTTGGGATTCCTACTACCATTGCACGTACTGGTCTATTCAAAATACCACGTTTTCTGTCTCTTTCGATTTTCTCTTTACACGCTTCCTGAATCACATTCTGAATCTGTTTGATCCCGCCGCCTTTTTTAGAATTTACTTTTACAACAGAAAATCCTTTGCTCTGGAAATATTCTGTCCAAAGATCATTCTTTCTATCTTCTGCAAGGTCTGATTTATTCAATACGATCAGACGTGCTTTATTCTTACCAAGTTCATCAATCTCCGGATTACGGCTGCTCATTGGAACTCTCGCATCTACAAGTTCGATGATCAGGTCGATCAATTTGATATTCTCCTGCATCATGCGCTTTGCTTTTGTCATATGTCCCGGATACCACTGAAAATGCATTTATTTTATCCTCCTATTTCTCAAAATGAATTT
Source organism: uncultured Clostridium sp. (assembly GCA_964484055.1). Classification (GTDB taxonomy): domain Bacteria; phylum Bacillota; class Clostridia; order Lachnospirales; family Lachnospiraceae; genus Schaedlerella. The sequence continues at coordinate 34,370 of CAZAEC010000017.1, read as the reverse complement.
TCATCATATAAACGAAAAGGGACAATCTACAAATCTGTAATTGTCCCTCACATCGCTAATTATTTTACTAATTCTTTAACTTTTGCTTTCTTACCTACACGATTTCTCAGATAGTTCAGTTTAGCTCTTCTTACTTTACCTTTACGAACTACTTCAACTTTTTCAACGTGTGGAGAGTGTACTGGCCATGTTTTTTCTACGCCAACACCGTTAGATGTTTTTCTAACTGTGAAAGTTTCTCTAACTCCGCCACCCTGTCTTTTCAGTACAGTACCTTCGAAGATCTGGATTCTTTCGCGGTTTCCTTCTTTGATTAAAGCGTGTACTCTAACTGTATCGCCAACTCTAAATTCTGGTGCTTCTGCTTTAAGCTGTTCAGCTTCAATGTTTTTAATAATATCGTTCATCTGTGTGACCTCCTTAATATTAGACGTTCTTAACACTCAATGGTGCCAGAGGACCATCGATTCTCATTTCACAACTTCTGTATTCTATCATGCTTTTCCTAAAGTTGCAAGTATTTCTTTTAAATTTTATTACTTTATTTTCTATCTTTTTCTATCTTCCGACAATTTCGCAAGAAATTTTTTATCTGCTTTTGTCAATTCACATTTCTCAAACAGATCTGGACGTCTCTCCATTGTACGTAAAAGAGACTGCTCTCTTCTCCATTTTTCAATATTTGCATGATGACCTGACATCAATACTGGTGGAACTTTCTTTCCATGCCACTCTTCAGGTCTGGAATATTGTGGATATTCTAGAAGATTATCCTGAAATGATTCGAATTCTGCAGATACATCATTGTGAAGTACACCTGGAACAAGTCGAGAAATTGCATCTACCATTACCATTGCAGGAAGTTCTCCGCCTGTTAGTACATAATCTCCGATTGAAACATAATCTGTAACGATCTCTTCTAAAACACGTTCGTCAATCCCTTCATAATGTCCACAAAGAAGAACCAGATCTTCTTCCTGTGCAAGTTCTTCTGCCATTGTCTGGCTAAATGTAGCACCTTGTGGGGAAAGATATACCACTCTTGGTCTCTTTGTTTCCTGATCCTGGCACTCATCATTCTCTTTTCTCTGTTGGATCTTGTCCACTACCGCCTGGTATGCTTGGTACACCGGTTCAGCCTGCATCAACATTCCAGCACCGCCACCATATGGATAATCATCTACACTATGATGTTTATTAAATGCATAGTCACGGATATTGATTGCTTCAATTGATAACAAGTTATTCGCGATCGCTCTGCCTGTGATACTTGTATTCAGACCATTCATTACCATTTCTGGAAATAATGTTAATATATGAAAATTCATCTTAGCCTCCACTCTATTAGATCAAGCCTGGAAGCAAATGTACTTGCATCTGCATTGCTTCAATATCAACATCCAAAATACAATCATGGATTGCAGGGATAAGTACCTCACCCAATGTGTCAAATTCAACAACATATACTTCGTTAGCACCTGTCTCAATCACATCTTTGAGTGTTCCTTCTTCCCCTTCATCTGTTACCACTTTCATTCCAATCAGATCGGCGATATAATATTCATCTTCATCAAGATCTACCGCATCTTCTCTGCTTACAAGAAGTGGTCTGCTCTTATATCTTTCAATATCATTGATATTATCGATTCCTTTGAATTTCAGGATTACAAACTGTTTGAAAAACTTTACATTCTGGATTTCTAAAGAAATCTGCTCTTTTCCTGCATCCAAAATTACATTTTTTAACTCCAGAAAACGTTCTGGATCATCTGTTGTTGGAAATACTTTCACTTCTCCACGCACACCATGTGTGGAAGAAATCACGCCAACCTGTAAAAATTGTTCCATAATTTTCTCCTATCAGAATCCACTTTGTCCGATTACCAAACAAGACAAGGCACTTCACCTAGTCTAGTATTCTCTACTTTAAATCACAAAAGGACAGAAATCCTTACGGAAGACTGTCCTTTTTTTTTGTTACTGCACAATGTCAACAACAACTTTTTTATCTTCTTTCGCTGCGGCTGCCTTAACAACAGAACGGATTGCTTTTGCAATACGTCCCTGTTTGCCGATAACTTTACCCATATCACCGTCTGCCACATGAACTTCCAGTATAGTTGTTCTTCCTTCCTGTTTTTCTGTAACAAAAACGTTTTCCGGATTGTCTACCAAGGCTTTCGCAATTACTTCTACTAATTCTTTCATTCACGCACCTCCGTGAAAAGGCTAATTATTTCTCGATTCCTGCTGCCTTGAAAATTTTTGCAACTGTTTCTGTTGGCTGAGCACCTGTTGTAAGCCATTTTTTAGCTGCTTCTTCGTTTACGTTAAATACGCTTGGGTTTTTAGTTGGATCGTATGTTCCGATTTCTTCGATGAATCTACCATCTCTTGGTGATCTTGAATCTGCAACTACGATTCTATAAAAAGGAGCTTTTTTCTGTCCCATTCTTTTTAATCTGATTTTTACTGCCATGTCTTTGTACTTCCTTTCTTACTCATTCATATCATTTATATAATCATTGTCTTTTTTGAAAGTCCTTCTATCGAAGCTCACTTTCTGTATATGTGTTAAAAAGGTAATTTAAATCTACCTTTCTTACCACCTCGTCCGCCCATGAGACCTGGGAGTTTCTTCATCATCTTCCTTGTCTCATTGAACTGTTTTACCATGCGGTTTACTTCCGCAATGTCTACCCCAGCACCTTTTGCAATTCTGTGCTTTCTGGATGGTGTTAAAAGATCTGGATTTCTTCTTTCTTCTGGTGTCATGGAAAGAATCATCGCTTCCATACGCGCCATGCGCTTTTCACCTTCTTCAGAATCAAAATCCGGTAATTTCTTACCACCAAGACCTCCCATGCCTCCAAGCCCTGGCATCATATCCATAACGCCTGAGAGACCACCCAGTTTCTTCATCTGACTCATACTGTCAAGATATGCCTCATAATCGAACTGGTTCTTTTTCAGCTTTTCAGTCACGTTCTTGGCTTTTTCTTCATCAATCTCTGCCTGCGCTTTCTCAATCAGAGACATCACATCTCCCATACCTAAAATACGGGAAGCCATTCGTTCTGGGTAAAACTGTTCCAAATCAGAAAGTTTCTCACCCATACCTACATAAAGAATTGGTCTGCCTGTTACTGCCTTAATTGACAGTGCCGCACCACCTCGTGTATCGCCATCAAGTTTTGTGACGATCACGCCATCGATTCCAATCTTATCATTGAAATTTCCGGCTACGTTGACTGCATCTTGACCAGTCATTGCATCTACAACCAGAATTGTCTGATGCACGGTAACAGCTTCTTTGATCTCCTTAAGCTCGTCCATCATCTCTTCATCTACATGAAGTCGACCAGCTGTATCGAGGATCACAATATTGTTATGATTCTTCGCCGCATGCTCCATTGCCGCTTTTGCAATGTCTGCAGGTTTGATCTTATCTCCCATGGAGAATACTTCTACACCTTGCTTCTCGCCATTGATCTGCAACTGTTTGATCGCTGCAGGACGATAGACATCACATGCTACAAGAAGTGGCTTCTTTCCTTTTAACTTAAATTTACCAGCAAGCTTTGCTGTTGTCGTTGTCTTACCAGCACCCTGAAGACCAGCCATCATAATAACGGTTGTTGCACTTCCTGGCTGAAGTTTGATCTCTGTTGTTTCAGATCCCATCAGGTTCACAAGTTCTTCATTAACGATCTTGATCACCATCTGCCCCGGATTCAGTCCGTTCATAACGTCCTGACCGATCGCACGTTCCTGAACACTCTTGACAAAACTCTTAACAACTTTAAAGTTAACGTCTGCTTCCAACAGCGCCATCTTAACTTCTTTCAACGCTGCTTTTACATCTTCTTCCGTCAATCTTCCTTTACTTCGAAGATTCTTAAACACGTTTTGAAGTTTTTCTGTTAAACTGTCAAATGCCATTCTATAACTCCTCTATAATCCTGTCCGAAATCTCTCGAATCCGAACTGCCATGTTTTCTGGAGATACTGTCTGTTCTTCATACTCATCCAGCACTTCGTCAATCTGTCGAACCCGTTCCTGTATTACAATGAACTTCTCGACCAGATGGAGCTTCTCTTCATAGCCTTCCAATGTCTTCTGACATCGTTTGACCATATCATGCACTCCCTGTCTGCTAATTCCTGCCGACTGAGCAATCTCACTCAATGACAAATCTTCCAGAACGAACTGCTCATAAACTTCTTTCTGGTGATTCGTAAGCAGTTCTCCATAAAAATCATATAATAACGACTGTTTTAAAATTGTATCCACTGTTATCACCTCTGCTATCTTACATGAAAGCATTTTGTTTGTCAAGCATTTTTTCTTGACACTTTTGTATTTTATAATTTTTTATGAAAATAGTTATTTTCTATTCAAATATGACTCTTACAAAATATATTTTCACCTGTAACACATCCACCTCATTTACATATTATAAGACTGTAAATAACATTTTGGAGGCTTTAAAATGAGCGATTTAAATTGTGGATGCGGATGTGACTCTTGTGATAACAGAATCAGCAACAGAGACGGCTGTGGATGCGGATGTAACTCTGGTTTTGGCAACAACTCCTGTTTATGGATTATCCTTCTTCTTATCTTCTGTGGCGGATGCGGATCTTTCGGCAAATCTGGCGATTGCGGATGTGGCAATGACAGCTGCCTGTGGATCATCTTACTTCTTCTCTTCTGTGGCGGAAATGGATGCGGATGCTGCTGATCTATTTTCAATTTTTGTAAAAACTGCTGCCCGTAGTTTTCATTTTCTTTCTACAGCAAATATGTCTCCTTGGTCCTTCTGCCAGGGAGGCATTTTTTATCTCTGCTATGCATATATATTTACGAAGATATTTTCTGTAATTCAAGAGGTTATATATGGAACCAAGGCAGCCCGAACCAATGACACCGTTTGATGAAATAACAGTCCCTAGGCAACTACGTTTTCTCAAACTATTGTTGCCATTCCTGCCTTCTTCTAACCGACAGATGCTCGGTATCCTCATAAAATTCATGGAATTACAGCATACAATCCAACTATTCCAAGACACGGCTGATTCTGTCTTCCGACAAATCTCAGAAAATGGACGAAAGCCACTAAATAACCCAACCGATTTATTAGAAATGATGCTTCCTTACTTATCTTCTGATGAATTAGAAACAGCCAATACATTTCGTTCTGCCATGAATATGATAGAAATGATGCAAATATTTTCACAACAAAAAGAACACTCCAATGAGAATTCCCCTTTTAATCCGACGGATATGATGAAGGGAATGCTTTCCCCTGAACAACAAGAAATGTTCGAAAACTATCAAGCAATGTTTTCAGACCTTAACACAGATCCTGCAACAGATTAAACATCATCTTTCTATTCTAATATAATCTTTCTATTAATATAAAGGAGTCCACTATGAATGAATGGATCAACAATCCTCTCTTAGAAAATATGAACCCTGCAAAATTAGAACTCATTCGTCGTGCCGCTGCTCAAACAAGCGGAAAATCCGGCAAAGAGCTTGCTCCGATCATGATGGCATTGATTACCAGTGCTATGAAAAATAATATTCATTTTTCCCCTGACGAAGTAACTCTTATTCTCGAACTCTTAAAAGATGGAAAATCCATCCAAGAAAAAGAACAGATTGATCACACTAAGTCCTATATCGAAAACATGATGAAACGTATGCAAAAATAATTCCCTGTGTTATAATATCCACGTAATTATTACGAAACAGGAGAATTTTATGCACAATATAAAACTTACGATAGAATACGACGGAAGCCGTTATAAAGGATGGCAGCAAGCCGGTAAAGCTTCCAATACAGGAACGATTTCAGAAAAGATTACAGATGTCCTTCAGCTTATGACAGAAGAAACGATTGAGCTTTTCTGTTCCGCCCGTACAGAATCAGGAGTCCATGCAATTGCACAAACTGCAAGTTTCAAGACAGATTCCACACGTTCCGTACAAGATATGAAAGAATATTTAAATCATTATCTCCCGCAGGATATCGTTATCCGATCTGTTGAAGAGATGCCAGAACGCTTTCACGCTGGATTGAATGCAAAAATGCAAACTTATCTGTACCGCATTCAGATTGGAACAACTTGCGATGTCTTCCGAAGACGATATACACTTTTCCAATCACAGGAACCTGATCTAGATGCCATACAGAATGCGATCCCTGCACTTCTTGGCAAACATGACTTTGCTTCTTTTTCTTCCGGAAAAAAGAAAAAAGGAACAGAAAAAGAAATCATTTCAATCAAAATAAATAAATCCGAAGATGAGATCACATTTCTTATCACAGGAAATAATTTTCTCCATCAGATGCCACGCACGATCATTGGCACTCTTTTAGAGATTGGATATCATCATCGTTCCATTGACTGTATCGAAAAAATATTTGCTAAAAAAGAAAATGCCAGCGATCCCGTTCCACCACATGGATTGTATTTAAAGGAAATCACCTTCTAAACACCACCATATAGAAACATATCACTGGCAATGATTTTAAAATTATAATGTCACGCCAACGCAGCTTTGCTTTTGGAATTAACCACGCAAAGTTGCGATCAAGCGTTTCGGATATGTGAGCAGATCCAATGCATCATTGATTGAAGTCACACAGATATCTGTATTTCCCACCAATTTAGCACACGCACCTTCTTTTCCGATCACAGACATGCTCAGCGCAGCAGTCTGACACATTGGTACGTCATTTCTTCCGTTTCCAATCGCTACACAATGTTCTGGTCCAAGTGAATTCAAAATTCTCAATTTCTCATTCATTGCCGCATCAGAAGGAAATGTCATGATCTGAAGTGGAAGTCCCTCACACATTGCTGCAGCAGTTCCATGTGTATCCGCTGTCAGAACATAGATTTTAAATGTTTCTCCAAGATGACGCAAACGTTCTTTTACTGCCTCTGGAATACTTCCATCCTCTGCGATTGTTCCATTGTAATCTAATACAAGATAATCCAGATTTAAAGTTTTATATCCTGGTATTTCAATTGTCATAATTTTTTCTCCTAATTACATATATTGTATTTGTTCCTTTGCAAGTTCCGTAGACGGATTTGAAAAGAATGTTTCTTTGTCTGTAAATTCAAGAATTTCTCCCTGATCCATAAAGATGATCTGATCCGCAATTCGTTTTGCCTGTCCTAGATTATGTGTTACGATCACAAATGTATACTGGTCTTTTAATTCCAACAGCATATTTTCGATTGCTATCGTATTTTTCATATCCAACGCAGAACATGGCTCATCAAGTAATAAAATCTCTGGATTCACACAAAGGCTTCTTGCAATCGCAAGACGTTGCTTTTGTCCACCAGACAGTTTTAATGCGGATTTCTTTAATTGATCTTTTACTTCATCATAAAGTTTTGCTTTTGTAAGATTTTCCACTACTTTCTCTGACAGGATTTCCTTCTCTTTGATCCCATGATATTTCAACACATAAGTCAGATTCTTTTCAATACTACATGGAAATGCGATTGGCTGTTGGAATACCATACCAATCTGTCCTCGCAAAACCTCTTTTGACATAGAACGGATATCCTTTTTTTCAAGCAAGATCTTTCCGTTCATATAACCGCCTTCTTCTTCGACCATACGGTTTAATGATTTCAAAAATGTTGTCTTTCCACATCCCGACTGTCCTACGATCGCTGTGATCTTTTTTTCAGGGATCATAAGTGATAGATCATGAAGGATCTCTGTTTTTCCATACCCACATTTTAAATGTTCAATCTCTAACATATCAGTTTGCCTTTCTTATGTACGTAACTATTTTACAAATCAATTGGATACACAATAATAAAAACATCAATACAAATGCTGTACCATACGCATAATCCAAAGAAAATCCATTGTTGACCAAAGTATACAGATGATACGGAAGAGACATAAATGGATCTGTTAATTTCTTCGGAACTCCCGCCTGCATAACTGCTCCTGTATAAAGGATTGGTGCAACCGCTCCCATTCCATATGCCATTCCTAATGCGACTGTTCCGAGAAGTTCTGGAAAGCATACTGGAAGAATCATTTTTCGGAGTGTGTATTCTCTAGAAAGCCCAAGACCTAAAGAATTCACCATATATGCCACCCCTTTTTCTTCAAGTACTTTTTTTGCTCGAATCGCAACAAAAGGAACGATCATCGCAGAGACACAAAGTGCTGCTGTCAAAAGACTTCTGTTTATACCGAATCCATAGATCAAAAGTGTATATCCTACCAATCCAAACAAGATCGATGGGATTCCTGATAATCCAGTAACTGCCGCATTCACAATCCCAGCTACATATTTATTTTCACAATAGAATACCATATAAACAGCAGCTCCAATCCCAAGGATTCCTCCGATCAATGCTGCAAGAATACCTAAGTAAAGCGATCCCATCAATGCTGGAAAGATTCCACCCGCGGTTCCAAGTGGCACTCCTGCTGGTTTGTCTAAGATAAAAGACAGGCTCATAACATTTTTTCCTTTCCAAAAAACGTATAAGAAAAGAAAAAGTGTAACACCGATCACACTTAGTCCAAGTAAAAGAAAGATTAAGCGAATACTATATTTTAAAAATTTAGAACTCATGCTTTGCAAACCTCCTTTTCAAAATGTAACCGATTCCCAAAACAATCATCAAAATGATCAGTAACACCACATTTGCCGCATAAAGTACTGACAAATGCATACTACCATATTCAATACTTCCCATTTCCAATGCTGTAAGTGCCGGAATCGTCTGACCTCTTCCTAGTAGTTTCGGATAAATAGGCGAATTTCCAATCACCATCATCACTGCCATCGTTTCACCTAACGCACGTCCAAATGCCATCATTGCACTTGCAATGATTCCTGAACGAATTGCTGGGAAGATAAATTTTACAAATGTAACTTCTCTGGATAATCCAAGTGCAAGTGCTGTCATTTCATAATGTGACCTTGCAATATGGATTGATTCATAACATGTAGAAACAATAAATGGAAGCAGCATCACCGCCAACAAAACACCTGCTGCCAAGACACATTGTCCGGCTGCCATATCTAAATACTCTGCAAACCCTTTGACCAAAACTGTTAATCCGATAAATCCGAAAATGACAGATGGGATTCCTGCAACAAGATCGATAAATGCCAAAAAGATCGCTGCGATTTTCTCTGGCAAATAAAAATTTAAAAAGCAAGCACAAGCAATTCCAAAGATCAATGCGAAAACAACTGCGATCACAGACACGTAGATCGTTCCTACGATCGCTGGTAATAATCCAAACTGTGGATTCGCACTTACAGGTCTCCACTCCACAGAAGGATGAAACATATTGAGACCTAGTTCTGAAAAAGCCGGAATACTTTCACTTACGATATGGATCAACATTGCTGCCATCAACACACTTACACTAAGCACCGCAATGTAGATAAGAACTCTGCTTATTTTATCAGAAAATTTTTTTAACATAACCATTATCCTTCTAAATTTACCATAATCCAAATAAGAGGGTGTGCACATGACACACCCTCTTAAATACAAAACGATTAGTTCATTGGAATGAATCCCATTTCTTCTACTGTTTTCTGACCTTCTTCACCTAATACAACATCAAGGAATGCCTGCTGTACTGCTGTAGGTTCTCCTGAACCAACTAACAAAAGAGGTCTCTGGATAATATAAGAACCATCAATGATATTTTCTGTTGTTGGTTCTACACCATTAACTTTCATAACAAAAACTTTACCAGCGTTCTGATTTGCAACACCAAATGATGCATATCCGATCGCATATGGATTGTCGATGATATCCTGAACAAGTTCTCCCATAGAAGAAGCCTGGATCGCATCTGCTTTTACTTCTGTATCGCCCATGATATTTTTCTGGAATACTTCGTGAGCACCACCATTGATATCACGTGTGATTACAACTACTTCTTCCTCTGGAAGTGAAGCATCAAGATCCTTCCATGTTGCATATTCACCTGAGAAGAGGCTTACGATCTGTTCTGTAGTAAGATCATCCATGATCTCTGTAACTGGGTTTTCTGGATTTACAGCAACTGTAAGTGCATCGATACCGACCTGGTATTCTCTTTCATCTTCGATTGCTTCTTTTTCTTCATCCTTAACACCTCTAGCAACCATACCAAATGTAGATGTGCCATCGATAACAGCTTTTGTTCCCTGTCCTGAACCACCAGCAGAAACATAAATTGCGATGTCTTCTTCTGGAAGAGCAGAATCATAAGAATTCCATGTACCATAAGTATCAAAGAAATCTGTTGCGATAGAAGTGATCACTGGTGCTAATGTGGAAGATCCGTTGAAAAGGATCTGATTGCTTTCAACTTCTGTTTTTGTCTCTGTATCAGCTGTTTTTGTTTCTGTTGCGCCACAACCTACAGCTAAAGACATTGCCATAGTAGCAGCTAAGAAAATGGATAATATTTTTTTCTTCATAATTAATTGCCTCCTATAAATTATCTTTTCCAATCATACACTACTCTTCCATATTTTTCAAATAGATAAAATCAATGAAAAGAATCCTCCTATACGAGGTAAAAAACACTCTTATCTTTTTCCCTCTTCCGTGTAATACAATTCGATTGGATCGATCGGATCGATTGGATTTTCTTGATCCATCTTTTCATTGCGTCCATGACGATGGAATAGTTCACCGAACTTATTATAAAACCAAAATGCATATGCATAAAGTTTGTTGATCTTTCCCATCTTCTCTTTTGTCGTCTTATTATAATAAACTCCACCAGTCTTAAAAACAGTTCCTTTGTGGATCATATCGATCAACTCGCTCTCTGTTCTCACCGGTTCTGGTAGGATCGTGTACGCACGCCCTACGCAATCAGGCTTATGTGCATCACTTCCTCCGGTTGTAACTTTATTATATTTTTTTGCAAATCTTTCTGCTCTTCGATTAACTTCTGCCGATTCGCAGCAATTGTAAGTCTCGACAAAATCAAATCGCTTACTTACCTTCGGTGTACGGTAAAATGCCTGTGCATTCATAAAACTCATATACTTTTCTCCCGCCGGATGAGCAGGTCCTAATACCCCACCATAACGATGTACGATCTCAATTAATCTTGCTACTCGCATTCCTCGCAATTCTAAAAGTCGAAGTTTTACCCCTTCTGGCATGATCACAAGAATATGACCTGCATCTTTTGTATCATATTCAATTCCTTTGAGCACCACAAAATCTTTGTGTTTCTTTCCTTTAATATGCTGCTTCCAGTAACGATATCCATCGTACGTATCATGATCTGTCACAACCATTCCCTGAAAGCCATGCTTTTTTAAAATCGTAATATATTCATCGATTCCAACCCTACTGTCCACAGAACCTTCTTTTACATGACAGTGCATATCGATCTTCATAAGCAAGTCTCCCTTATTCTTCTATCTTTCATATCTCCGTCTTATTTTTCTTTTCGTTTCGCCCTCTAATTTTACTCATTATATCATTTTCGCATATAGCGTGACAACAAAAATGTGTCTTCTTCATTCTTTCTTCACGTTAATTTCTTAAATTGATTATAATATGACAATTGACATTTCCTTTTTTACTCCGTAGAATAAGATTTATTATTATAAAAATGATATAACATTTTATATTCCACAGTAGAAAGGACTTGATCATATGGAACATTTAATCATTCCAGAAGGCTACCGCTCTCCACTCACGATCCGTGAAACAGAGGTAGCTATCAAAGAAGTCAAAGACCACTTTGAACGTTCTCTGGCTAAAACGTTGCACCTTACACGTGTATCTGCACCTTTATTCGTACGTCCGGAGTCCGGTCTGAACGATAACTTAAACGGTGTAGAACGCCCTGTTTCATTCGGTATCAGAGAACAAGACGATGCACCAGCAGAAGTTGTGCATTCCCTCGCAAAGTGGAAACGCCACGCATTAAAAACTTACGAATTCCACTCTGGAGAAGGTCTTTATACAGATATGACGGCGATCCGTCGTGAAGAAGATACTGACAACATTCATTCTTTATATGTTGACCAGTGGGACTGGGAAAAAGTCATCTCCAAAGAAGAACGTAATATGGAAACATTACAGTACACTGTAAAAAAAGTATTTAATGCACTCAAAGAAACGGAAGATTTTCTTTCAAGAAGATACAATTATATCGAACCACTTCTTCCAGATGAGATTTTCTTTGTTACTTCCCAGGAACTTGAAAACATGTATCCTGATCTGACAGCAAAAGAACGTGAATACCGCATTGCAAAAGCGAAAAAAGCAGTTTTCATTTCCCAGATTGGTAAAGTCCTTGCTTCTGGTGAAAAGCACGATGGCCGTGCCCCTGACTACGATGACTGGGAATTAAACGGTGACATCATCGTTTACTATCCTGTACTTGATATCGCACTGGAGCTTTCTTCTATGGGTATCCGTGTTGATGAAGAATCTCTTGCACGCCAGTTAAAAGCTGCAAACTGCGAAGATCGCGCGGAACTTCCATTCCAGAAAGCACTGCTGAATGGCAAACTTCCATATACGATCGGTGGAGGTATCGGTCAGTCTAGAATTTGTATGTATTACCTGCGTAAAGCACACATTGGTGAAGTACACTCTTCTATCTGGCCAGCAGAAGTCGTTGAAACAGCAATGGCAAACGGCATTCAGATGTTATAAACTATTTTCACTGTATTAAAATGCATAAAAAACCCGATTTTATTCTTCCTTTTCTAAAGGAGTTCGAATAACATCGGGTTTCTTTTATCCTCAAATTTTATTTTTCAAAAAATTCTTCTATCTGATTTTGAATAATCTTCATCAACCTCTGTCTTGACTCTACACTTGCCCATGCAATGTGCGGTGTGATCAGAAGCTTTTTACTGTCTTTCAGCTTTTTCAGTGGGTTCTCTGGACTCATTGGCTCTACGCTCAGCACATCCAAACCTGCTGCCGCAATTTGGCCACTTTCCAACGCATGATACAGATCCTGTTCTACTACAATCTGTCCACGTCCAAGATTCAAAAAAATACTTGTCGGTTTCATCTTATCAAATGCTTCCGCATCCATCAAATATTCTGTGTATTCATTCAACGGTGCATGAACGGACACAATATCCGATTCTGCAAGCAATGTATCTAGATTCACCTGCTCATATCCATCCTGTGGTGCACTTCCCGAAGCGGAATAATAAATCACTTTCGCACCAAATAACTTTGCAATATCAGCTACTCTTCGTCCAATATTTCCAAGACCAATGATTCCCCATGTCTTTCCATTCACTTCATGGAAATGTTCTGCAAAATGTGTGAACATTGTATCGTCTACATATTTTTCGCTTTTCACATATGTATCATAATAATGGAGATTTTCAAGAAGATAAAACAACATTGCAAATGTATGCTGTGCAACCGATTCTGTCGAATACCCAGCCACATTTCTCCATGCAATTCCTCGTTTTTCCAAATACTGCTTATCAAGATGATTCGTTCCCGTAGCTGTCACACATACCAGCTTTAATTTTTCCGCAGTATGAATGGAACGTTCATCGATCCGCACTTTATTTAAAACAATAACATCTGCATCTTTTACTCTCTCTGAGGTCTCTTCTGGCGTCGAAAATCCATATTTTACAACTTCTCCTAACGTTTCAAAACCAGAAAGATCGATATCTTCACCAATTGTTTTCACGTCTAAAAATACAATCTTCATCTTTTTTCTCCATTTCTTTCCGTTTTCCACATAAAAAGAATATATCACTATTCCACCTTTCTTTCCACCTTATCTTTCGATAAAAACATAGAATTATTATACATTTTTATTGCATAAAATACACTTCTTGATATTATTTATCTATTTCTTATGCAATTTTACGTTTTCTATCAATAAACTTTGACACGTTATCTAGGCAGTGTTATACTACATTTTAGGCTTTTTTATAATAATTTAATAAAATGCCAAGAACATTAAGATAATGAGAGTGATTTATTTATGAGCAATGATTTTAAAGCAGGTGTAAAACACGGAATCCCAATCTGCTTAGGCTATATTCCTGTTTCTTTCACCTTCGGACTTATGGCTGTTTCTGCCGGAATTCCAAAGTGGACCGCAATCTTGATCTCACTTACAAATTTAACTTCTGCAGGACAGTTCGCCGGTATCACTTTGATCAGTGCCGGTACTGCATATTTTGAATTAGGACTTACTGTATTTATCATCAACCTTCGATATATGTTGATGTCTTTATCAATTTCCCAAAAGATTGATCGTAAGATCAACACGTTGCAAAGAATGTTATTCAGCTTCGGTATCACAGATGAAACCTATGTTGTTGCATCTCTCCAGCCGAATAAATTAAGTAGTTCTTATCTGTTTGGCTTGATTTCCATGCCAATCTTTGGCTGGAATCTCGGAACGATCCTCGGTGTATTTATCTCCGATCTTCTTCCTCTGACATTGCAAAATGCTATGGGAATCGCACTGTACGGCATGTTCATTGCGCTGATCGTTCCACCAGCAAGAAAAGAACGTAAGATTTTAGTGATCATCATAATCGCAGTTGCTATCATGTGCATGTTCCGCTATATTTCAATCTTTAGTGGAATTTCTAGTGGCTTCAGAATCATTATTTCATCTGTTGTCGCAGCCGCTGCCGGAGCATACTTTTTCCCGAATAAGGAGGAGGCTAAATCATGAGTACAGAAAAATTGATTATATATGTTGTGATCATGGCCCTTGTAACTTATATTCCAAGAGTCCTTCCAGTCACAATTTTCAGAAAACCAATCAATTCACAATTTATCAAAGATTTCTTAGAATATATGCCTTATGCTGTACTTGGTGCATTGACATTTCCTGAAATCTTTTATTCCACAGGCGATTTCGCATCCGCATTGATCGGAACGCTTGTTGCATTGGTTCTCGCATATCTAAACAAAGGACTTGTCGTTGTTGCTGTCGCAGCGATCTGCGCTGTATTTGCAGCAAAAATGTTTTTAGGTATCTAAACAGCACATAGTAAAAACAGGGATATGACTCTTTTTTGTCATATCCCTGTTTTTGTCTTCACGTTTAACAAAACCTCTATAATGAGATTTTATGATATACTTGTCCTTCTAAGTTCTTCCATTCAATCTGATCAACCTCTATGATCATATATCCATGCTCACTATTTTCTTTCGGAATGGATACAGAACCTGGATTCAGATACAAATTTTCTTCCCCAAACATCGTCCATGCTGGTACGTGCGTATGCCCATGTAACAACATATCGCCTTTCTGCAATGGTGGAACTTTGTCCATATTAAAATTATGTCCATGTGTCGCATAAATCAAATGCTTTCCAACGGAAAGTATTGCATAATCTGCTAAAATTGGAAATTGTAAGACCATCTGATCTACTTCTGTATCACAATTTCCTCTTACACAAAAGATTCTATCTTTTCTCTCGTTCAAAAGTGCGATCACTTCTTTCGGAGCATATTCCTTCGGCAGATCATTACGCGGACCATGATATAAAATATCTCCTAACAACAATAATTTATCAGCATTTTCACTTTCAAATGCCGCAAGCATCTGTTTGCAATAATATGCAGAACCGTGAATATCTGATGCAACCATAATCTTCATGCCTTATCACCTCGTCTTTTCATTGTAACTAAATACGAAACATTCGTCACTTTAATTATACTCGTTATTATCTAATTTTCTGTTGTTCCGCAAGTTCTTTACGCAGCAGTCGTATCTCTTCTTCTAATTTTAAGCGTTCTGCTTCAAATTCCAACTCCGCTTGCTGTCTACCTTGCTCAATGCCACGTTCTATTCCTTGCTCGATTCCTTGTTCTATCCCTTGTTCTATCCCTTCTTCTATCAACATCCGCTCTTTTTCATAAACTTTCATATACTCCAATGACACCTCCGCATCTTGTTTGACATGTTCTACCATATCATGAATTTCTTTTACTGCATTACAATTCGCATTTTCATAAACGCTATGTTCCATATATCGCAGAAGTTCTTTCAGTTCTTCGCCACAATCACCTTTCGTCCCCTTGGTGTAAAGAAAAAGTGTTCTTGCACCGTCTTCATATGGTAATTCTGGAACTTCCAGACAAGTATTTTTTATAGTATAGATTATGTGATCATGACCAAACGGATCAAATGGCATAATCATAATAACTATTACATTTTTTAAATTCTTATAATCCAACCCTGACTGCAAACTATCTGAATCTATGATTGCATGATAATATCGTACACGCCGTGATATAACTTTGATATCTTTTGAAAGCAATTTTTGTTCAGGCTCAATATCACATATTGTAGCGTTCTGCTGTAGCTTTTCTCCATCTAATTCTTCCTCAATATATAAATCGAGTCTCGCCCCATGTTTATCTTTATCGCTACCATAATAAGTCTTCTGTGGAACAATCTTTAATTTTTTAAACTCTCGTTTAAAAATAATTTGTAGCAATAATCTACTGAATTTTTCTCCATACTTTGGATGATTTGTCATTGTATAAAACAGAAAATCATCCAATAAATCCAAATCTTTTAAATATCTCTTCTGCATCAATTCTGCTCCTTTCGTATGATGACGAAAACAGCAAACTGAAAATTTAAATTTCCACTCTGCTGCTCTCCGCCATATTTTTGCTTCTCATATGGGGATTAACAACCGAATGGTTTAGACTTTCCCTGATATGTAGCTTTATTTTAATCCAGACCCCCTCATCGGTCAAGTATATTTCTATGCATTTTTCGTGACATTCTACGCCAAAGATGATAAAATAATTTCACCTAGGAGGTGACACAAATGACAAAACATCTTTCCAAGAAACTTGTAACACTTGTTGTTATCATTGCAGCGATTGCCCTTGTGATTGTAGGCTATCTTCTTGCATCCTTACAAAACAAAGAAACGATCACTGTCAGTGCTGTTTCCATTGAAGAACGCCTGAGCAAATGTAGCGACTTAACCACTGCTCGACTTGACTATCGTGGATTGATCCGCTATTCCGAAGGTGATATTAAATATTTGACACAAAAAAGCTTCTCTATGATCTATGATGCTACGATCACCGCAGGAATCGATTTATCTCAAGCAGCAGTTACACTCGATGGTACATCCATCAAAGTCGTTCTTCCACAGCCAACAATTCAATCCATTGTTATCGATCCTGACAGCTTAGAATTTTACGATGAAAAAGCGGCTTTATTTAATTGGACAGAAAAAGAAGATACACAAAAAGCAATGTCTTATGCAAAAGAAGATGCTTCCGCAAAAGCAGAACAAGTAGATCTTCTTACACAAGCTTCTGAACAAGCAGAAAGTGTTGTAACAAATTTATTACTCCCATTTACAGAAGATTCTAAAACTCCTTATACAGTTACAGTAACATTTAAATAATCTTTATATAATAAATGTCGAGGAAAACTTCCAAATGTTTTGTCCTCGACATTTTTCTCTATATCCCAGTACTTTTTTCTCCATACCCAATTAGGATTCTCTTGCAATAGTTTTTTACTCATAATTTCCACATTCCCCAGCACTATTTTTCTCCCACGTAATTTATAGATTCATATATACCCATTCAACCACTACACTATCACGCTTCCTCTTCTCCATAATAAACTTTCTTTACTCCCCATAAAATTCCCCACAAAAAAAACACAAGCAGCAGATGCTCTCCACCACTTGTGCCTATAACATTTTCTTTATCTCTTTTAAAACAGTTGTTTCATACTTCCATACATACCTGCATCATTTCCTAATTTTGCAAGTGTGATCTTACAATTTCTACTTGCATGAAATGCATTGATATCATAATATTTTGCAGCGCCTTCTGTAAGAATCTCACCAGCCTTTGAAACACCGCCGCCAATAACAAATACTTCTGGATCTACTACGCAGGAAATTCTCGCAAGTGTTGTCCCAAGTACATCACAGAGTCTCTCAACAAGTTCTTCTGCTACTGTATCGCCCTCTTTCGCTGCATCAAAAATGTCTTTTGCAGTCAAAGGATTTTTCTCTTTAAGAACGGTCTGTCTTGTTTCTGAAGCAAGTTTTTTCTTCGCCATACGAACAATTCCTGTTGCTGATGCGTACTGCTCAAGACATCCTTTGTTTCCACATCCACAGTATTCTTCCTCTTCATCATCAACATGGATATGTCCGATTTCACCAGCCGCGCCATTGGTTCCCGGTAAAATCTTTCCGTTCAAAATGATTCCACCACCAACACCTGTGCCAAGTGTGACCATAACAACATTCTGATAGCCTTTTCCGCCACCCTGCCATGCTTCACCAAGAGCTGCTACGTTCGCATCATTTCCAGCCTTTACCATTAAACCAGTCTTCTCACTGAGTGCTTCTTCTACATTAAATACACCCCAACCAAGGTTTACACACTTATGTACAACTCCAGTACTGTCAACTGGTCCTGGAACACCAAGTCCGATTCCAAGAATCTCTTCTTTATCAATTCCTTTTTCTGCAGTTTTAGCGAGAACAGAAGCTGCAACATCATCTAAGATTGCTGCTCCACCCTCTGCTGTATTCGTAGGAATCTCCCACTTTTCCAACATCGTTCCATCTATATTAAATAATCCAATCTTTACAGTTGTACCTCCGATATCCACACCGAATCCATAAGTTTTCATTGCATTTTGCCTCCTTGATTGATATATACATTATCATATCACATTCTTCATTTCTTTAAAATATAATGCATCTACAATTTTCTTTTCTAAATTTCTTTTTTCTAATACATCAGCCTTTATTTTGCTGTTCAACAAGATTTTCTACACCATACATCTTACGAAGTACTGTTTTTTCAATCTTACCTGTCGCATTACGCGGAACATTTGCAAAAATAATCTTCTTCGGACGCTTGTATCTTGGAAGTTCCTTACAGAATTTTTCAATCTCTTCTTCTGTACATTCCATACCATCTTTGATTGAAATGATCGCTCCTGTGATTTCTCCCAAACGTTGATCCGGAAGACCGATCACTGCAACATCTTTTACCTTCGGATAAGCACTCAAGAAATTCTCAATCTGCACTGGGTAAATGTTTTCCCCACCACTGATAATGACATCTTTCTTTCTATCTACCAAGAAAATGAACCCATCCTCGTCCTGCATCGCCATATCTCCAGTACAAAGCCAATCACCTTTCAATGCTTCTGCCGTAGCTTTTGGATCATTATAATAACACGTCATGACCCCAGGTCCTTTTACACAGAGTTCTCCAACTTCTCCCTGTGCTACTTCATTATTATTCTGATCAACAATTTTACATTTCCAGCGATAACCAGGAATGCCGATTGCTCCTACCTTATGAATATTCTCTATACCAAGATGAACACAACCAGGTCCTGTAGACTCTGATAAACCATAATTTGTATCATATAAATGATCTGGAAAATATTCTTTCCAGCGTTTGATCAAGGAAGACGGAACTGGCTGTGCACCAATATGCATCAATCTCCACTGATCTAACTTATAATCAGATAACTTCACATCCCCTTTATCAAGTGCATCCAAAATCTCTTGTGCCCATGGAACAAGCAGCCATACAATCGTACAATGTTCTTTTGAAACAGTATCCAGAATAATCTCCGGTGTTGTCCCCTTTAAAAGAACTGCCTCACTTCCTGCATAAAGACTGCCCATCCAATGAAATTTCGCCCCTGTATGATACAACGGTGGAATACACAAAAATGTGTCATCTCTATTTGTCAAATGATGCTTCTGTTCCATCTGAGCCGCCTGCATAAGACTTTCGTGATTATGTAAGATTGCCTTTGGAAATCCTGTTGTTCCTGATGAAAAATAGATTGCTGCATCATCTTCATCATCTAAACAGATCAACGGTGGCTGACTAGAACAATCTGCAACTAATTCTCGATAACTTTCTGCAAATGTTGGACATCCATCTCCCATATAGATAAGAAGTCGCCCTCTGCTTAATTCGTCCTCAATTGCCTCAATACGCCCGATAAATTCCTGTCCAAAAATTAAAATATCTACTTCTGCAAGGTTCGCACAATACAGAATCTCATTCGCATCAAATCGAAAATTGAAAGGAACTGCGATTGCACCTGTCTTTAAGATTCCAAAATAAATCGGAAGCCACTCTAGACAATTGAACATCAAAATTGCAACACGATCTCCCTTTTTAATCCCACGGCTCAACAGCATATTCGCAACTCTATTCGATTTTTCGTCAAATACACTCCATGTGATCTCTCGTCGATAAGGTTCGAACGAAGTTTGCTGTACAAGA
This sequence comes from uncultured Clostridium sp., assembly GCA_964484055.1. Lineage (GTDB taxonomy): Bacteria > Bacillota > Clostridia > Lachnospirales > Lachnospiraceae > Schaedlerella. Next base: position 14,057 of record CAZAEC010000017.1, on the reverse strand, counting down.
TTATATTCTTTCCATGTCGTTCTCTTCGTATCCTTCACAAGCGGATTCAATTCCACAAGTGCAACTTCATTTCCATAAAGTTTGTGGTTTCTTTCTAATAAATCTGTAACCGGCATTGCATCTAATTCCTTTCCTTGTATTCTTTCGCACTGAATAGCAACTCTATTCACTTTCGTCCTTTTACGTGCTAAAGTATGTACTCCTTCAAAATACCACATTTATACAATAAAGTCAATGCTGCCAGAAGTTTCTTAAATATATAAAAACACAAAAAAAGAAAATGTCCGGCAACAGCGTAAGACCAGACATTTTCTATAAGACATTATGAAATTATAAAATATTCAAATCTCTTTGATTAAGCTTCTTTATCCTTTGGAAGGATAAGGTTCAATAATACTGCAAAGATTGTTGCAAGTACTACTGGTGATGAAGCAAATGTGTTATTGATGATTGACTGGAATGCTTCGAGTTCCATTGACATGTTCAATCCAGCGTGGATACTTGCTGTCATCTGATTGAGACATCCGCTTGATAATGAAACACCCATACCAATTGCGATTGAAAGACCAGCAACTGTTGTATTTCTGTAAGACAAACCTTCCTGAACAAGAAGTTTAATACCTGTCATAGCGATTGAAGCAAATACAGATGCTACAGCACCACCAAGTACACACTGTGGAATTGTTCTAAGCAGACCTGAGAATTTAGGGCAAAGACCTGCAATCAGGAAGATTACTGCTGCAGTTGCAAATACTCTTCTTGCGATAACTTTTGTAGAACCTACGATACCTACGTTCTGGCTGTATGTAGCTGTTGGAGGGCATCCGAACAGAGCACTTACCATGTTAGTAACACCATAACCGATGATACCACCATTTAACTCTTCGTTTGTAGGCAGTCTGTCCATACCACCGCTTGTTGTAGCGGAGAAGTCACCGATTGCCTGGATAGAGTTAACAAGGAACAGGATTGCAAGCGGAATTACCGCTGAAACGTCAAATTTCATACCAAATGCAAGTGGCATTGGAACTGCAAACCAACCAGCGTTTAAGAATGCTGTAAAATCAACCATACCGAAGCAAAGAGCTAAGATATAACCACAAGCAAGACCAATCAGGATAGAAGCAAGTTTGAATACACCTTTACCAAAGTGGTTCAATCCGATAACGATACCTAATGTAACGAATGCTACTAACCAGTTCTGCCATGATCCATAAACTAATGCTGGAGTTTTACCCTGTGTTTCTACAATCAGTTCATATGTATTTGATGAGTTACCTGCCATGTAGTTGATCGCTGTTTTATACAGTGAAAGACCGATAGCAAAAATTACAGTACCGATTACCAATGGTGGGAATACTTTACGGATCTGTTTTACAAAGATTCCTACGATAATGGCAACGATACCACCGATAAACATACCACCAAGGATTGTATCTACACCACCTGACTGTGCTGCGATTGCTGTCATTGTTGGTACATAAGAGAAACTTACACCGATGATTACAGGAAGTCCAGAACCAAGTTTGAACTTGCTCAGGAATAACTGTGCGAGTGTACTAAGTGCTGCAAATACGAGTGATACCTGGATCAACATACCCATATCAACGTTTCCGCCTGCACCGTTAGCTGCGTTAGCAACGAGAATAGCTGGTGTTACACAACCAACAACTGCTGCTACTACATGCTGCAGAGCCAGAGGTAATGTCTGGCCAAACGACGGCTTACCGTCCCACTTAAAGAGTTCGCTGTTGTTTGTTTTTTCTTTCATGTTTTTTTCTCCTCCACTTTTTGACTATGCTGTATTGGAATCCAGCATTTAGAAGCACCGCAAAATCTCATCCTTTGCCCTTGTCTCGCGGTGCTTGCTTTATACATGAGTATAACAAATAAAGCGTACGAGAACCGTACGGCGCACCCGTGTCTAGTAAACTTTTTTGTATATATTATCGAATACTTAAATTAATATATAATTAATAAAGGAAAGCTAGTCGTTTATTTTTTAACATTTCTTGTCAATCATAAAGCAATCCTATATAATAGATTTATAATATATAAATACATATATGTATTGAATTAATTTATGAATAGAACGGTTTTCGTACGGTTTCCGAACGCTTCATATGTTATAGTAGAAGCTACGCAAACGGAAAGACCCCCGTATAGTTTTCGGGATGTAGCGTTTATGCTTTTTTGCTCACGCCCGATTGCACTATATCATTTATTTAATTTTTAGGAGGTATATATCATATGAGTAGACTTGAAATTACTGCTCCAGATCGTGCCCAGGTGGTTGTGGAATCTATTTATAAAGAGCTGGAACGAAGAATTGAAGCCAGCCCACCGGGACTCTGTCCAGTAGACGTTACACATGCCTTCCTTCAGATGTGCCTGACAAACAGCTGTGGAAAATGTGTACCATGTCGTGTTGGTCTGTGGCAGGTTAAAAATTTGTTGCATGATGTATTGAACGGAAAAGCAACAATGGAAACTTTGGATAAGATTGAAGAATTGTCACACACAATCTCTTACTCTGCAGACTGTCCGATCGGTATGGAGGCCGCACGTATGGTTTATCGCAGTGTAACAGCTTGCCGTGATGACTATGAAGAACATGTAAAAGAAGGACGTTGTGTTTGTCAGTATTCTCAGCCAGTACCTTGTGTATCTCGTTGTCCAGCTGAAGTTGACATTCCTGGTTATGTTGCACTCGTTGGCGAAGGACGTTACGCTGATGCGATCCGTCTGATCCGTAAAGATAACCCATTCCCAACAACTTGTGCATTTATCTGCGAACATCCTTGTGAAGCACACTGCAGACGTAACATCATTGATGCTGCGATCAACATTCGTGGTCTTAAGAGAGTTGCTGCAGATTATGCTGGTAAAGTACCAGCTCCAAAATGTGCTCCTTCTACAGGAAAACGTGTTGCTGTTGTAGGTGGTGGTCCAGGTGGATTAAGTACAGCTTACTATCTCCAGCTCATGGGACATGCTGTAACTGTATTTGAAACATTGCCTAAACTCGGCGGTATGCTTCGTTATGGTATTCCAAACTATCGTCTTCCAAAAGAACGTCTTGATGATGATATCAATGCAATCCTTGAAACAGGTGTTAAAGTTGAATTTGAAAAACGTGTTGGAAGAGATATCACAATCCAGCAGTTACGTGAAGATTATGACGCAGTTCTGATCAGTATCGGTGCTAGTACAGATAAAAAACTTGGTCTTGAGAATGAGGGTGCAGATGGCGTTATGTCTGCAGTTGAATTCCTTAGAAATGTTGGACACAATGAAGCTCCAGATCTTACAGGTCAGGAAGTTGCCGTTGTTGGTGGCGGTAACGTTGCTATGGATGCTGTACGTACAGCCAAACGTCTTGGTGCTAAGAAAGTAAGTTGTCTGTATCGTCGTCGTCTTTGCGATATGACAGCTCTGCCAGCAGAGATCGAAGGTGCTATGGCAGAAGGCGTTGAGATCATGACTCTGAAAGCTCCAACACGTATCGTAACAGACGAGAACGAACATATTACAGGTCTTTATGTTACACCACAGATGATCAGCACAATCAAAAACGGTCGTGCTTCTGTAAAAGCTACAGGCGAAGATGACGTATTGATTCCATGCCAGACATTGATCGTAGCGATCGGTCAGGATATTGAATACAAACACTTCGAAGAAGCTGGTGTTCCAGTTAACCGTGGAAAACTTGTTACAAAACCAGATGCAAGCTTTGAAAACCTTCCTGGCGTATTTGCTGGTGGTGACTGTGCATCCGGTCCTGCAACTGTAATCAAAGCGATCGCTGCTGCGAAAGTAGTTGCTGCAAACATCGATGAATACCTTGGATATCATCACGTAATCCCATGTGATGTTGAAATTCCAGATTCTCGTATCGATGATCTTGTATCATGCGGAAGAATTGATCTTACTGAACGTGAAGCATGTGAACGTGTTTGCGATTTCGAAGGCATTGAAAACTGTATGACAGAGAATGAAGCAAAACAAGAAGCGTGCAGATGCTTACGCTGTGATCACTACGGCTATGGTGTATTCAAAGGAGGTCGCAAAGAATTATGGTAAATCTCACAATTGACAATATTAAAGTTTCTGTACCAGAAGGTACTACAATTATGGAAGCCGCTGCCAGTGTTGGGATTCCAATTCCTAAACTCTGTTATTTGAAAGATATCAATGAAATTGCAGCATGTCGTGTCTGTCTTGTCGATATCGAAGGTTATGAAAAACCTGTTACTTCCTGTATCAACCCTGTTAAGGAAGGTATGGTAATCCAGACAAACAGCCCTAAAGTTCGTAAAGCAAGACGTGATAACGTGGAACTGATCCTCTCTGAACATGACTGCCACTGTGCAACATGTGTAAGAAGTGGAAACTGTACACTTCAGACTTTAGCTAACGACCTTAATATCCTTGAGATTCCTTATAAAGAGCACATTGAAGAATTCCCATGGGATAAAAACTTCCCATTGATCCGTGACTCTAAAAAATGTATCAAATGTATGCGTTGTATCCAGGTTTGTGACAAAGTTCAGGATTTACATATCTGGGATGTAACTGGTACAGGTACTAAGACAACTGTAAACGTAGCAGGAAACCGTAAAATCTCTGAAGTTTCTTGTTCACTTTGTGGTCAGTGTATCACTCACTGTCCAGTAGGTGCTCTTAGAGAACGTGATGATACAGAAAAATTATGGGATGCAATCGCAGATGAGAAGAAAGTTGTTGTTGCACAGGTTGCACCAGCTGTTCGTGCAGCATGGGGAGAAGCACTTGGACTTTCTAGAGAAGAAGCAACAATCGGCAAGATCATGGATTCTCTGAAACGTCTTGGCTGTGACTATGTATTTGATACAACATTCTCAGCTGACCTTACAATCATGGAAGAAGGAAACGAATTCCTGCAGCGTTTCACAAACGGTGAATTGGCAGAAAGACCTATGTTCACATCTTGCTGTCCAGGATGGATCCGCTTCATCAAATCTCAGTACCCACACTTGGTGAGACAGTTATCTACAGCTAAATCACCACAGCAGATGTTTGGTGCTGTTATGAAGAGCTATTTCGCAAAATCAATCGGTGTAGCTCCAGAAAATATCTTCACAGTTTCTATCATGCCTTGTACAGCGAAAAAAGGCGAAAGCAACATGGAACTGTACTATGAAGAATATGCAGGTCGTGATATCGACCTTGTATTAACAACTCGTGAATTAACACGTATGATCCGCTCTGCACATATCGTACCATCTTCACTTGTAGATCGCGAATGCGATGAACTTATGAAAGAAGGTTCTGGTGCTGGTGTAATCTTCGGTGCTACTGGTGGTGTTATGGAAGCAGCTCTTCGTTCTGCACACTATCTTGTAACAGGAAAAAATCCTGATGCAGATGCATTCAAGATCGTAAGAAGCCCAGCTTTCGGAACAGGTGTGATCGAAGCAGAAGTTACAATCGGTGATGCAACAATCCGTGCAGCTGTTGTAAGTGGACTTAAGAACACAAGAAAACTCATCACAGCAATCGAACGTGGCGAAGCTCACTATGATTTCGTAGAAGTTATGGCATGTCCAGGCGGATGTGTTGGTGGTGGCGGACAGCCAATCCATGACGGCGAAGAACTTGCTCACGAACGTGGAGAAAACCTCTACTTCCTTGACAAGAACGCTGATATCCGTTTCTCACACGAGAATCCTGATGTTCTGAAGTTATATGAAGATTTCTTTGAGAAACCATTATCTCACAAATCACATATGCTTCTTCATACAGATCACAATGCATGGGAAATGCCTAGATAATAATAAATTTATAAGCATATTAAAAGATCCTGATTCCAATCGGAATCAGGATCTTTTTGTAATCAACAAACTTATTCTCTTTATAACATAAATTTATCAAAGTTTTCCAAAGTTTTTTACTCTTGTGCTCTTCCTGCTGCAAATGCTTTTTTATTTAATTCTAAAAACTTTGGAGGTACACATGCCTCAATCGCACTCTCCCATTTTTCTAAAGGAATATCGAAATATTTAGATAAGCGACCAAGCAATACGATATTCACTGCTTTTGATGAACCTGCTTCATTTGCAATTGACAAACAATCCATCGCATCTACTTGAATTCCTTTTTCTCTCATCTTTTCAATCAGATTTTCTGGATATTCTGCTGCACCTGTGATCACAGGCATCGGATCAACTTCCTGTGTATTTGTAACAATTCTTCCATCCGGTTTCAGGTACTCTACATATCTCGCAGCTTCTAATTTTTCAAATGATACGATGAAATCAGCCTCTCCTTTATCAATGATTGGAGAATATACTTTTTCACCAAATCTTACATATGTAACAACGCTTCCTCCACGCTGACTCATTCCGTGTACTTCTGATACCTTTACATCATAGCCTTCTGTCAGAAGCAGATGTCCCAGAAGTTTACTTGCAAGAAGTGATCCTTGTCCACCAACACCGACGATCATAATATTCTTTGTCATCTTATTCTACCTCCTGTGACTGTAATGCATCAAATTTACACATCTGCTGACATACTCCGCAGCCAACACAAAGTGTCGCATCGATGACAGCCTTTTTGTTCTTAATGCTGATTGCTGGACATCCAAGTTTCATACAAGACTTACATCCAACACATTTATCCTCTTGTGCCACAAGCGGTTTATTATGCTTCACATATTTCAAAAGTGCACATGGACGACGGCTGATAATCACGGAGGGTTCTTTCACAGCAAGTTCTTCCTTAATCACTCGATCACATTCCGCAAGATTATACGGATCAACAACTGTCACTCTTGAAAATCCCATTGCACGACAAAGTGCTTCCAGATCAATCTTTCCAGCCGGATCACCTTTGATATTATATCCTGTTGTAGGATTCTGCTGATGTCCCGTCATTCCTGTAATAGAGTTATCCAAAATGATTACTGTAGAATTACTCTGATTGTATGCGATATTTGCCAGTCCTGTCATTCCTGAATGCATAAATGTTGAATCGCCAATGACTGCAACTGTTTTTCCTTCGCTTTCTTCCCCACAAGCCTTATTAAATCCATGGATTGAACTAATTGAAGCACCCATACAAAGTGTCATTTCCATTGCTGAAAGCGGTGCAACTGCTCCTAATGTATAACAACCGATATCACCAAGAACTGTGCATTTATTCTTTGATAATGTATAGAAAAGACCTCTATGTGGACATCCTGCGCACATCACTGGTGGTCTTCCTGGTAATGTTTCCTCTAATTTTTTTACTTCTGGAAGTTTGATTCCAAGTTTCTCACTGATCAGATTCTGACTAAATTCGCCTTCAATCGGAAATACATCTTTTCCAGTCACTTCCAAGCCAAGCTGTTTACAATGATTTTCAATAATTGGATCTAATTCCTCAATAATTATGAGCTTATCTACTTTCTCAGCAAAATCAAGGATCAATTTTTCTGGTAATGGATTGATCATTCCTAACTTCAGTACACTTGCTTTTTCACCAAATACTTCTTTTACATACTGATAACTTGTAGAAGATGTAATGATTCCCAAAGACGTATCACCCATCTCAACTCTGTTAAACTCGCAATTTTCTGCATATTCAATCAATTTTCTAGTACGTTCTTCTATGATTGGATGACGACGGATTGCATTTCCCGGCATCATAACGTATTTTGTAATATTTTTCTGATAAGGAATTGCTTCTAGAACAATTCGTTCTGAAGTTTCCACAATACTCTGAGAATGCGCAACTCTTGTACACATTTTAATGATAACTGGTGTGTCAAACTGTTCAGAAAGTTCATATGCTTTTTTTGTAAATTCACATGCTTCTGCTGAATCCGATGGTTCTAGCATTGGAACCTTTGCTGCGATCGCATGATGTCTGGAATCCTGTTCATTTTGTGAAGAATGCATTCCTGCATCATCCGCAACACAGATTACCATCCCTGCGTTCACACCTGTATATGAACATGTATAAAGTGGATCTGCCGCAACATTTAACCCAACATGCTTCATTCCACAAAAACTTCTCTTGCCCGCCAGAGATGCACCAAATGCAACTTCCATCGCTACTTTCTCATTTGGTGCCCATTCACAATAAATCTCATCATATTTTGCAGCTTCTTCCGTCACCTCTGTACTAGGTGTTCCAGGGTAACTGGATACAACACTACATCCAGCCTCATATAATCCTCTGGCCAGAGCCTTATTTCCCAACATTAATTGTCTCATGATCAATTCCCTTTCTTTCTGTATTTTTCTGCAAATATTAGAATTAATTATAACACATTTTAACACATTAAACTACCAAATTATATATTCATTTTTCATAACAAGAAAAAAAGCCAGGAAATCCTGACTTTTTTCTTTATTGTTTCTTTCGGTTGTTGTAAATAAACATCGCAACTGCCATTGCAATGATCACTACATATCCGATCCAACTCATCCAATCTGGAATCTGTCCAAAAATGAAGAATCCTAAGATTGCCGAAAAGATGATCTGTGAATAATCGTAAACGGAAATTTCTTTTGCTGGTGCGTGGAAATATGCCGCTGTGATCGTAAACTGTCCGCCTGCTGCTGAAAGTCCTGCCAAAAGGAGATATACAAGCTGCATCACTGTCATTGGGTGATAATCTGCAATCAGAAATGGAAGTAATACAACGCAAGAAAATGTTGAGAAAACAAACACGATAAATGGTCCTTTCTCGCCCTTCTGTCCAAGCACACGCACATATGTATATGCAACTCCCGCACAAAGTCCTCCAGCTAAACCGATCAATGCTTCTGGTGAATTAAAAATCTGTGTTGTCGGCTTGATGATAAGCAAACTTCCGAGGAATGCACCTGTTACAATCAATGCCTGTGGCAACTTAATCTTTTCTTTCAAAATAAGATAACTGAAAATGATCGCAAAAAATGGTGACATCTTATTCAACATCGATGCATCCGCAAGCACCAAGTGGTCTACTGCGTAAAAGTTACACAATACTCCAATCGTTCCAAATAAAGAACGTAAAAATAAATATTTCAGATTCTCTTTCTTACCAGAAAACCAAACGCCATCTCTTTTCAAAATGATCAACGCAAAGATCAATGCGACAATATTTCTAAAAAAACTTTTCTGCATCGATGGCAGATCACCTGACAAACGAACAAACACGTTCATCAGTGCAAAGAAAAACGCAGACATTACAATATAAACAATGCCCATATATTTCTTTTTTGACTTCATATATAACTTACCTTCTTCCTATCTATTCCGTCTATATTGCAAATTTCAGCTACATAATTCGATATTCACAGTAAGTCTTGATACACAAATCATACTGCATCTGATATAGCATTCGCAACACAGTCTAGATTAAATACTACGCTTTTTCTTCTAAATTGTAAAGTCCCAATTATGATGATTTTTACTGTCTTTCCCGAAATATTTTTTATATTATTGACAAATAAAAAAATTAACTGTAGTTTATAATTATCTTGAATTTAAAGGAGCATACGATTATGATCGAAAGAATTACCGGACATACACAACTCACTGGATTACTCGGAAGTCCTGTATCTCACAGCATTTCTCCTATGATGCATAACTTCTCATTCAACCATCTTGGCTTAGATTATGCCTATCTTGCATTTGATGTAAATACAGATAAACTCGCTGTTGCCGTAAATGGACTGCGTGCACTCAATGTACGTGGCTTCAACGTAACGATGCCTTGCAAAAATCTTGTAAGTACTTTATGCGATAAGCTTTCTCCTGCTGCAGAGATTATTGGAGCAGTAAATACTGTTGTAAATGACAACGGAATCTTAACCGGACACACAACAGACGGTACTGGCTATATGATGGCTGTAAAAGATGCCGGACACAATATCATTGGTAAAAAGATGACTCTGCTCGGTGCTGGCGGTGCAGCCTCTTCAATCCTTGCACAGGCTGCTTTAGACGGTGTTAGAGAAATTTCCGTATTTAACATGCGTGATACATTCTTTACCAGAGCAGAAAAAATGGTAGCTGATCTCAACGAACGAACAAAGTGCCACGTTACTCTGTATGATTTTTCAGATGATACAATTTTAAGAAATGAAATCGCAGACAGTGATATTTTAGTAAATGCAACTTCTGTTGGAATGGCACCAAATACGGACGCCTGCATCATCAAAGATCCTTCTATGTTCCACAAAGATCTGATCGTATCTGATGTTATTTATAACCCAGAAGAAACCAAACTCTTAAAAATGGCAAAAGAAGCCGGATGTCCAACATTTAACGGATTATATATGCTGCTCTATCAAGGCGCTGAAGCATTCAAGATCTGGACCGGACAAGATATGCCAGTAGATTTGGTAAAAGAAAAATTTTTCAAACGATAATCACTTATAAAGCAAGGGATGCTGTGAATGTGACAGCATCCCTTATATTTTCGTTTTCTTTAGTTTACAAATTTCTGAAGTAATTCCTCACATATTTCATCTACATTTTTTCCATCTGTATAAATGATAATATCCGCTGCCGCTTCATATTTCTCGCGACGTTTTTCCATCAGACCAGCAATATACTCCACATTCATATTTCCATTCAGCAATGGACGTTCTGTACTATCTTTCACTCTCTCATAAATCGTTTCCGGAGTTGCCGTTAAAAGTACCACTTTTCCATTCTTTTTCATCTCAACAACATTTTGCCCTCTCATTGCAGCACCGCCGCCACAAGAGACAACTACATTACTCTTCTCTTGCATTTCAATCAGCAGACCTGTTTCAAGATTTCTAAAGTATTCTTCACCCTTCTGTGCAAATATCTCTGCAATGCTCATTCCTTCACGATCAACGATCTCCTGATCCATCTCCACAACTTCCAGTCCTAATTTTTGATTCAGATATGCAGACACGGAACTTTTTCCAGCCCCCATAAATCCGATCAAAATGATATTTCCTTTTTCTTTTATTCTCTCTTTATATACTTCCCAGATATTCATCTTCTTTTCCTCCGGTCTCCTCTTATATACACCAGTATAACAAATCCTCTTTTAATCTTCTAGATTTTAATGAATTTTCTAGATTCTCTTCTCATCTATTGAAAAATATTTTCTGTTTTGTTACAATCAGAAAATAAAATTCCAAATGGAAACAATAAGGGAGGAAACGTATCATGAGCCTTTCAATACCGATTGAAACTTCTGCGCGTCATATTCATATTACAGAGACAGATTTTAAAACACTATTTGGCGCAGATGCAAAATTAACTTATATCAAAGAATTAAGTCAGCCTGGACAATATGCCTGCAAAGAGCGTTTGACGGTTGTCGGTCCGAAAGGTCGTTTTGAAAATGTTGTAATTCTTGGACCTTTCCGTTCAGCCACACAGATAGAAATTTCCGTGACTGATGCGAGAAAGCTCGGGCTTCCAAGTGTCATTCGTCAATCTGGTGATCTTGTTGAAACTCCTGGCTGTACATTGATTGGCCCAGCTGGTCTGATTGAACTCCAAGAAGGGGTGATCGTTGCAAAACGTCATATCCACATGACACCGATCGATGCAATCCGCTCTCATGTGAAAGACAATGATATTGTCTTCGTGATTACTACAAGTTATGAACGTTCTCTTATATTTTCTGATGTTGTTGTGCGTGTCAGTCCATCTTATCGTCTTGCTATGCATGTGGATACAGACGAAGCGAATGCATTTGCAAACGATGATCACCCAACTGGCGTCATATTAAAACTTTTTGACGGACACACATATAACTTACAAACTTGGGCAAATGAACTCCAAGAAGGAATTCATCGCTAATTACTATCAATCAGATGGACAGGCTGTATGCCTGTCCACTTTTACAGAAAGGATCGTCTTTATGTTTCTTTTAATTTTTAATCAATTGATGAAAATGCTGATCATCATGCTGATCGCATTCATCTGTTATCGAATCAAACTCTTTAACCAAGAAGGAAATCGAAATTTTTCTTCTCTTCTTTTAATGATCGTAAATCCATGCCTGATTATTACTGTATATCAGACAGATTATGATCCAAAACTTGTAAAAGGACTTGCAATTGCTTTTATAATTGCACTCCTTTCACATTTGATCGGTATCACGATTGCGAAACTTGCTTTTTCTGATAAAAACAATGATTTTGAAATTGATCGTTTCACAGCGATCTATTCCAACTGTGGCTTTATGGGAATTCCAATTGTCAGCAGCGTACTCGGCAATGAGGCCGTTTTCTATCTGACCGGATATATCACTGTATTTAATTTCCTTTCATGGACTCATGGAATCGGACTTTTAAAAAGACAGTTTTCTATAAAAGAATTAAAAGAAGGAATCTTATCCCCTATGATCCTAGCAACAGCAGGTGGACTCTTATTATTCCTTTTGCAGATTCGTCTTCCAGAAGTTGTATTCGATTCTATTGATTACATTGCATCGATGAATACACCACTTGCTATGATCGTTGCAGGCTTATCCGTTGCTCAAGCTGATTTGAAAAAGATCTTTTCCAATCTTCGAGTACTCAAAGTCTGCATGATCCGCCTTTTTATTATTCCATTAGCAGTACTTTTGATTTTATCCGTACTTCCTATTGATCTACTGATCACCTATCCAATTTTAATTGCATCATCTTGTCCGAGTGCTACAACAGGAACTATGATGGCTATAAGATATGATCGCAATTATACATATTCCTCAGAGATCGTATCTGTAAGCACGATTCTTTCTATGTTTACAATACCGATCATTACATTTATTGCTGGTTACTTATTATAAATAATGACAAAAGAAAAAGCACCGCTTCATCGCGATGCTTTTTTATGTACTTATTTACCAAGGTCTAACATAAATCATTCCACTCTGTACTGGTCCGATAATAACACCAACACCGAATGTTGCTGCATGGATCATCTGACCTCCACCAATATAAATACCTGTATGTTCCCAACTTACACATACATCTCCTGGCTGTGGATTGGATACTCTAGGCCATGAATAAAATGTTACTGTTGTACCAAGTCGTGTATAACTTCCTGTCAAACAATAACTCACAAGCCCTGAACAGTCAAATGCGCCTGGTGAACATCCACCCCATACGTACTCAGCGCCCAAACAACTGTATGCACGATCTACAACTGCATTTCCTGTCGAAGCATTGTAAGATGGTGTAGAACTTGTATTGTTGTTTGTATTATTATTTGGCGTATTATTACTTGGTGTGTTATTGCTTGGTGTATTATTACTTGGTGTATTGTTTGCCTCATTATTCTGCTGCTGTTTTTCAGCTTCCTGTCGTGCCGCTTCTTCGATAGCTGCAAGTCTTTCTGCTTCTTCTTTCTGTGTGGCAGCTGCTACTTCCTGTGCTGCCTTCTGAATCAATACATCCAAATTATCAATCTCTGCACTCTTTGTTTGAATCACTTCATTCAATGAATCTGATTGATTCTGATATTCTGTTTCAAGATCTTCCAGATTCTTCATCTCTGTTTCAAGAGAAATCTTCATTTCTTTTACTTCTTCTACAGTATTCACATATTCCTGAAGCTGATCTCTATCATATTCATGAACTTTCTGAACATACTCAGCCTGTGTAAGCATCTCTGAGATAGAACCAGATGAAAAAATACGTTCCATCGCTGAAGTATCACCAGATTCATACATATATTTAATACGAAGCTTCATATCTTCATACTGCTGCTGACGTTTTTCTTCTGCTGCTTCAAGATCCGCTGTTGCCTGTACAACTTCCTGACCTTTTTCCATCAACTGAAGCTGTAACTCACTGATCTTTGTCATCAATGTACCCAGCTGTTTCTGAAGTGCATTCACTTCACTTGAAGTTGCTTCTTTCTTATTTTCCAACTCTTTCTGTTCAGCCATTGCCTTCTGCTTGTCTTCCGTAGGCGTTGCATAAACCGGTGTTGCAAATAAAGAACATGTCATTGTTAATGCCAGCATAAAGCTACATAATCTTTTAAATTTCATTCTTTTCACCAATCCTAATAATTTATCTATGTCCCCACATACATATTAAATAATATAATAT
>CAZAEC010000016.1:47050-61581 GCA_964484055.1 uncultured Clostridium sp. | reverse complement strand
TGTTGTTGTGCTTAATTTAGAAATCAATGTGTCCAGGATTCTGGGTACATATCAAAAACCATAGATTCTTTTTTAAGTCAATTTTAATTTGTAAGTATTATATTACTTTTTTCTGTATGATACAGCCACATCCAATGCCATTTCTTGCACCTATCCCTGCCAGCAAAGCTAACTTTATCAGTTCATTTGAACCTTTTATAATAAATCTTCCTCTCCATCCTTTGATGACAAACTTCTTATAATATATACTAACCTGTTTATATTTTTCTTCATTTAGTGTAATTATATGAAATTCCTGATTTTCCGGAAGCTTTCCATATACAGCCTGGTATTTTCGAAGCAGATTCTGACGGATCATTTCTGAAAATTCACGTTCATACGGCTCATAATAATAAGTCCGCTTTCTTCCATTTGGAAGTTCAACTGTCGAATGTATAGTAATTGGAGAAACTGTATCTATAATACAACTTTCAGCTTCTTCCTCTATCACTTCGTAACTAATAAAAGCTAATTTTTTATCTTTCAGCTGTAATGGTTTTTGTTTTTCCACAGCTTTTGCGATCCATCCATCACTTTCTTCTTCATAAAAAGAACACCAAAAATATATTTCTCCAATAAAACCAATCTGTTTTTCCTCTGGATAATACTTATAATTACCATATAAATTTGAAAATGTATGAAATTTAAAACTTCTCTTTTCATATTTATATCCACCATCATGAAGATCTCTACTATAATTTTGATCACCAATCCAATTGAGAAGCGCAGCTTGCATAATATGATTATATTGTATTGGAAGCACAACCTCTGAATTGGAATAAAATTTTAATCGGTATTTCATACCTCCTCCTATTTACCTAATAATGTAATCACTAAATTGAGGATAATATCAACAGCGATCGCTAAACCAGCTAATACAATTCCCAATTTCTCAATGCGATTTCCATTACTTACATTTGTAACTTCATATAGACTTTCTAATTGTTCATCCAAAATCGCCTGTTCTTCTTCTATCTGCATCTGCTTTCTCAACAATTGATATAACTCAATCCCTTGCTCCTGTGAAGATACTTCCAAGATTAAAACTTGGTTCTTGAACGTAATATATTGCTCTTGAAGATTGATCAATCTCTTTGCCTGTTTTCTATTGATCAGTTTCGAATCGTCGACCCCTTTTACGATTGCACCAGCCATTTCCGAAAACATTGCGATTCCTGTTTTTTGTGCCAATACAAGAGAGACCAAATATTTATATTCTATTAAAAATGGTCTTACTACACTTGCATTTACCCATTCAGTTTCAGATGTAATACATAGCATAGAAAAATTAGTAACACCATAAAGTGTTCCATAATCAGACCATCTTTCATAAACAGCATTTTTTAAGATTGCCGTTTTCATCTCCCGATTTTGACAAGTTGCATCATCTGGATCCACAAAAATAATTTTGTAAAGTTGATCTAACAATTCTTCATTTGTTTCAGAATAACTTTCTTTTATTTTTTCCGATAGTTTTTCATCACGCACTAAAGCAAATGTAAACATTCTATCATCTGAAGTTGTTTCAATCTGATTTTTTGTACATCCAACTAATTGATACAAAAAATCAGCAGGCTGCTCAAGACATTCTTGTGTTTTTTCATCAACAGCCTTTTTGTTTCCACTCCATATTTTAATAGCCTTTCGAAAATCTGTTATATATTCTTCATTCTTTGCTTTAACCCCTATTCTATCAGCACAGAGAATAAATCCATCCGGAGAATCAGGAAGAAACGGAATACTGATCCGTCTTCCATAATCATTGATTTTTCGTATATCCTCTACGCTTTTATACATTTCATTTTTCAAGTGGATAAAAAGTACCCCCGAACCCATATGATATAAATGTAATTCCAATGAATAGATCGGTAATTCATAATCATTAATTATGTAAAATGTATCCTCACTTACCGGAAAGTCATAAACTTCACAAATATCTTTTTCCTCACAGAAAATACTCCTTGCAGAACTGCTTAAATATTTTTTAAGCATAAATTCATCTGGATCTAGGACCTCTCTCTGTTTTTTTCTCCAACCTTTGCGTTTTATAGCAGTGCGGATATTTTCCAAAGACTGTCCACAACATATTTCAAATGGCCATGCGAATATATGCACACTTTTTGCCTTTAACATCATTCTTATCCTCTCATTAATTTTTTAATAAGTTCAGCTGATATCATTACATCATCAAACGCATTATGCTGTTTTCTTTGTACATTGTCTAATAATCTTGTTCTCTCTTTCAATGGATCAATTCCTTTTGTCCACAAAACACTTGATACATCCAATATTGGAAAAGGAGCTTTCCACATTCTATTTTCTGGATCTTTTTGCACACATTTTTCAAACACTCTGCATTCTACCGGATATTGAACATCCGCAACAGCATAAGCATCTTCACGATGTCTTTCCCAACACTGCCAAACTTTTTCAAGAAGTTCGTTTTCATCTTCACACTCTTCATATTCACCTAGGATTGGAAGTACATTCTCTTTGACCCATTGATTTGATACTTTCATATTTTCTGATTTTAATCCCCAATATGCTCGTTCCAATTCATGCCCTTGCTCAGACATAACATAAATTCCAACCGTTAATATGGTCCCATACAATCCATCTGTTTCTGCATCTATAAAAAATAAATTGTTCTTTTTCATACAACACCTAATAAGCTATTCTTCTTGCTGCTGCCCACAACTTTTCTTTTTGAATAGAATCCATATTTTTACACGCTTCCTCAACCAACTGTTGAATATCGCTTACAAATGATTTTGTTTCCGTGGTCAATGGTGCATCAAGAATATTTTTGATCCGTTGTCGAAACAACATAAGTTCCAAATCAATTTTAGATTTCTCTCCATTTAACATACTACAGATTTTTTCAGCCATGATACCAAGCCCTGTAATCTGCATTGTATAACAATTATCTTCTGCAAAACAGATCTGTTCTGCCTTACAATAATACAGATATGCTGCATTATACCTTCCACATCCATATAAATAAGAAGCATATTTCCAATAAATCACTTCCATTGGATGGAACATTACACCTGAATCTTCCTGCTGCACGCCTTCAAATTCTACTTCTACCGTATCTTCTGCCCTTTTAGGTTCTGACTCCAAAAAACATATGCGAAGCAATTCTTTTTGATTTTTCAAAGCTTTCCACATTATATTAGACAATTCATTATCTGCCCATTTACTTTCTGATAAGATCAAAAGATAATACATCAAATAATACTGACAGCTTATTTCATTTTCCACTCTACAGATCTGTTTTAAGAAATCAATCAAATTTTTAACTGTTAAGTCTGTATTCTCCCAACACTGTGCCTTTATAAGCCACTTCAATGCTTCTTCATAATTTCCATTTTCTAACTCTATATGACTTCTATATTGTCTATGGCGTTCTAATTCGCCTTCTTGCTGCGGATAGTTTTTCATCGCAAGGTCTGATTTTTCGCACATTTCCTTATACAGTACCGGCTGTTCTCTTTGCATAAACATCATCGCATAAAGCTGCATACACAATGTATCGCCATAATATTCCGAACGAAGATTAGAAAATCTCTTCTTCAAACTTTCATCTGCACAGACAGCCTGCATAAAAGATTGAAACACTTTCCCTGTTGCCTCTAAGATCTCATACGCACGTTCATAATTAAACTCATTAATCAATAACAGTGCTTCTTTTTCTTTCAGCTGATAATAACTAAACACTTCTTCCAAACTATTTCCTAACGCATAATGTGTTTTTTTACATTCCTCTATTGCATTACGTGCAGCCACTATATTCCCTTCTCTTAAAAACATATCTGTTAACTGTAAAAGCAATGCCAATTTCAAATTCAAACAAGAATAGCCATTCTTCTCCATCATTTCAATAAATCCATTTTTTACATTGAGAAGAAACTTTTCACCTACTTTATAATCTCCTTGCAGTGCCGCATACGCTGTAATCTCAGATACACACTCTTTTAATTGTGCCTTCAACCAACGATAATCCATATATTTTATACGTTCAAGGATCAAATCTAATTGTCGTTCTTTTGCCAATTCATCTTGTGTTGTATACAATTCCATTACTGCATCTGCCAGATGCCCCTGTGAAAGACTTCTTTTAATATAATTTTCCGAACTGATCTCTGATAAATTAAAAATGTAAGCATCTTCATAAAGTGCTGTCACTCGATTCCTAACATCTTTAAATATATTGCTGTCTCTCGTCAAGCGAGTATTACAAGCAAAATCAGCTAATTGCAACTTTTTTTCACGATGTGCCGGATGAACAACGAAAAACAATTCGCTATTTTCATCTACAAATAATCTATGCTCTTTTTTCTTTTTTTCAATACAATTTTTTAATGCATCAATATATTCTTTTTCTAAGATTCTCCTTTCTGCAACTGGAGATTCCATATCCTGTCTTTGTGCAATCAATACATCAAGCACAACTTTTTCACTCTGCGCATTTAATGTTTGAAACAACTGCAAAAGCCCTTCTGCAATGATCCTAAGATATAATTGTCTATTTGTATTCTCATCCTCATAATCTGCATTTTCAAAAAATACTTGTTTTGCTCCATATTCTGTTTTCAGACGTTCAAGAACTGGAAGCACATATTCTTTTTTATCTTCTTTATTTAATTCCATAGCATGATTTCTATATGGATCGATCATATTCTCGAAATCAATTCGGCTCACTATTGATTTTTCCACAAGAATGCCTCCTACTAATGAAGGCTTAAATTTTCTTTCTTTTAATGCAGCTTCTTCTTTAAATTTCCCACTCTCGTCTAACCAAAGTTCATATCTTCTTATCATCTATAATTCCTTTATATTTTGACTGTATCAATCTCTAATACTTGTTGACAATCATCCATATTCTTCAAAACGATCATATTGCCGTATCCTACATTCGTCTTTGCACCCACACCTAAATCTTCTAATATTCCAGAAAACAGTGCTTTCTTGATCTTCCAATCCAAACTATATTCATCCACTTTCGTAGTCTGACAAATAAAACGAAATTCAAACACAACATCTGGAAGCACCCTTATCATTCTTACCGGGTTTGGCTGTACCAAACCATCTAACTCTCTTCGATTTCCTCTTCCTCTATGTGAAGTCACAAAATCTTCCCCTAAGATTTTATTTCCAACTCCTGCTTTTACAGGACATGCATCAAAAAAAGTGTCCTGCGCTGCGATATCTGTTTCACCATTATTGCCAAAGATATTATTTTCAATCTTTTTCAACACATCCTCAGACATTCTAGTCCACGTTGGATCACCCGTTACATCTTGCAATTTTTCTAACACGTATTCTGGATATTGAGAAAATGCAGAACGCAGAATTCCTTTTACAGTAGAACCTGAGATCACCGGAAGTCCCGTTACGTAGTCTAAGGTAAATCCAATCTTCACAGCTTCTTTTTCCAATTTTTTCACTTCATTTTCTGAAATTCCAGTCGCATCATGCGGATTTCCGATCCCAACTAACAAGCCTGGATATGTCGTTTTCATATAAAAATTCTGTGTAAAATCGAATTCTTTTTCTACCTCTTTTGTTGTCGCGTTAAAAATAGCTTTATTTATATCTAAAGGACTTTCTTTCTTGTCATCTGACAGATGATCAAAATATTTTCGGTAAAATAAGTAATTCAAATTCATACCGTTTCCTCCATTTATCTCTCATCTTCTGTCAATATATACAGATTCATTGCCAACTTGATCGCAATCGCATAATCCAGAATTTCTTCTTTCAAACGCATATTCAGTGCCTCTGATCCTGAATGATTCTTTATATAAAAAAATAACTCTTTCTCCTTCACACTCTCATGATTACGTTTTACCAACTCCATAATTGCTTTCATCAATCGATCTCTATTAACTTGAGCATTTCCTTTGTCACTGAAAAAAGTAACTGCCGCTAATAAACTTCCCGAACTGATCGCTGCTCCAAATGTTGAAATCTGTCCCCTATATCCTTTTGATATTTTTCCATCTACAGCAATACCTATATTTTTATCCTGTAAAATCTCATATGCATTTCCAATATTTTTATCAACTCTTCTTTTATTCACAATGCATCCCTGCCTTTTCCCATTTATCCACTTTACAGAAACCATATCCAATCGATGCATCCGCTCCGAACTGTACAACTCCACCCTGTGCCTGGATAAAATTATATAATTCATCCTCTATTCCATCTGTAAGGACTACCATAAAGAAAATACTCTCATGAGGAACAACTTCTTCATACCACAAATTCTGGCTCTTTCCATTTTCTAATACGTTTCTTGCCTGAACAGGAAGATCGAGTCTACATAACATATCATGAGGCACAAGAAGCCAGTTTTTTCCGATCAATGATTCTAATACGGGTACACGGTCATTTGCATAAGAAACTTTCATTCCTTCTACTTCTTTTACATAACCCTTCAAATCAGAAGAACACAGATACTGATTTTTTAATTCCTCTCCCAATCCTTCTCCTGACCAAACACCTAAGCTTTTTAAAAGATTTAATTGTGTATTAATGATATCTACCGACGTAGCCAATACATAGGCCTCTGTTCCATCAGATACTCTTAAAGGTCGTGCGATCATATTTGCCGAAAAAAACTTATATGCTCCTTGAGAAGTTTCTTTACCTTGCGCACCAAAAATATAATCTTCGTCTATATCATCATTCTTTTTATTATGAACATAACTTCTAAGTGCTCCTTTTACTCCAGATGAATGAATCGTAGGAACTCCTAAAACAATGTCTTTTTGTACTTCATTGTCTATAATATTATAATTTACTTCTCCATCCCCTACATGCATATTAGTTAAACATTTCAAACGATAAATACTTACATTTTCCATGCTCATTCTCCTCCTGTAATATATCTGTTAAATCCAGCGATCTGCGCATCTTTATCTTCGATAAGTCGCATAAATGTTTCCTGCTTCTCAGGTCTCACCAAAAATACACTTCCAGCCTTCAAAAGCTTCAGTAACACTTCCTGTTTTTTATATCTTTGTCTTTGATTCTTTGCATGATACACCGTTTCCATTGCTCTATAATCCCTTGTATCTGTATGAACAAAATAACAACATGCATATAATTCTTTCAAATCTTGTACATAGGAATCAGAAAGAAGTACTATTTTTTGCGCATCTACTGGAAATCTAGATGAAATACGCATTCCTTCAAGTTCTTTTTGCTGATATGTTTGATCTCTTAACTCAACGACATTCACAGCAAATGCCGTTTTTCCCTGTCCCATTTTTACACAAACATCTTTTATCTCCGGAAATTCATCCTCAACTTCTGCATAAAAAGTAAAACTAAAATCCATTAAAAAACAATATTCTTTCTTGAAAAATGCATCTGATTTCTTATTAATACTAATTCCAGTTTGTACGATTCTTTTAAAAATCTCAGAATCTGAAATACACTTTCCATCCCGCACTCTCATATATCCGTCAAAAAAGCCATCTTTTAAGTTGATCTTTGGTATATATCTCATACCATTCTGTGTCATTACAGGTGTATCTAAAAAATTTTGAAAACCCTGATACACTCTTCTTGTATCATCCTCTTTAAATGCTTCCTGGTCAAAAGGAACTCTGATATAAAGTTCTCCATTCTCATCTTCTAAATATAAACTGGAAATCTGTCGGATCCTTCCAAATGACTGTTCTTTTTTTCTTAATTGGAAACTCGACATTCCTATATTCTCAATATCATTCTGATTTAATTTAAAATCTATCCTTTTTTCTATGATTCCCATATATCTAAGGACACCAAACAAAGTAGACTGCATCGGTGTATTTTCTGATTTTACAAAGTACCCTGATGACTTAGACTGTGTTTTCGCATTTACTCCTTCATAGAACAGATTTCTCTCGTTTCCGAAAAAATATGGCTCCAATGGTTTTAATGAAATCTTTAATACTTTCATATCTTTTTTCACTCGCCTCCTCCGGAATAAAAATCTGCAAATCGTAAAATTGCAAGAATTGCAAGTTCTGCATCTTTGTGATATGTAATCTTATCACACAATGTACTTTCAAAGACTTCTTTTATTTTCTCAATATCTTCTTTATATTGTCTTTGCGTTACATTATCGAACAAGTTATCGATCAAAATATTTTGACAGTTATTATTGATCGCAACTTTAAATATTTCTTTTTGTTCTAAAATATGTTTTGCCACTGATTTCAAAAAATCAGAACTACACTTTGCTTTTATCAAAGAAATACATTGTTCCGTAATCGGATTTGTGCTTTCACCTAATCTGTCACTAAATTCGTGTAATACAAATTCTGTGCTCTGTCCGCTATGCTTCTGCACTGCTACCGCACACGAATTTCTTTTTTTCTTTGCTTTTCCAAAAAGTTGTCCCGCAACCATATCAAACGCTTCATATAAAGGAAATTTATTATATACGATCTGTATTCCATATGAAACATTACATCTTGCATATTCTGGTTCTTTAAATTCTTCTGCAAACACCTTCCTTAATTCACAAACAACAGATAAAATATCTATTTTTTCTTTATTCACAGATATAAGGAATAGAAGATCGTCCCCACCAGCATAAATTGTAACACCATCATACTTTCCTATCACTTCTGATGCTTTTGCGGAATAACGAATGCACTTCTTTGAAAAATCCTTAACCTGTTCCGCCGTTTTTAAGGAACAAAGTACCTTTCCCATTCCATCACCATCCGCTTGGACAAGCGCAAAATACGGTTTCTTTCCTGATATATCCTCAATACTTTTTATCGTGTGATCTTTCTTCAAAATCTGCCACTTTTCATGTCGGATATCCTTTGTAAGGAAACAATTTTTTAATACCTTATTTTCTAAAAATAACTGCAAATAATCCTTCGTATTTTCTGTAACAAATTGCTTTTCAAGTTCCAACACATCCAATACACCCGAGATTGCTGGAACAATTTCCGTACCTTCTGCAAGTTCCATGCAAACAGCATATATCTGAAAATATGTTTCTAACTCCTTCTGTGCATGTTCTGAATTCTCATCAATCGCATCTAATATATTCAAAACTAAACTTCTACGCACAGGCTCTATAACATTCTTATTTACATTATCTATAATCACACTCTCGGATTCCTCACAATGAAACAATGCAATGATCCTGTCATGGATCAATCCCACGCCTTCTTCCATTTTCCAAAGATAATTATCCTGTGTATCTGCAGAAAAATCGGCATATGGAACGATAATCTCGCACTGATTATCATATATTTTCTGCATCCGAATACATAATTCCCTACCCAAATACGAGAACAAAAAACTTGCTCCCCAAAGTGCTGCCGGCTTCGAAGATAACATCATCGTATCATGAATTGGACCTATCGTAATTCCAACATATTTTGCCATCATCATTCTCCCTTCAGCTCTATAATCTTTTGTTCCTGCTTTAAAAAGGTCAACATACCTTTTAAACTTTTATAATAGTCACTACTAAGATCATTAACTTCTTGTACATAATCCCGAAACACTATCTGGATATCTACTTCCCTTTTTTCTGGTACTAATAAATTACGTCCATCTTTTTGTGTTTTCTTTTTAAACTGAAATCTCTTTCCATAAATAATGTCAGAATGTTGTCTTACGATCATATACAATACGTTCCCAACAATTTTATACAATACTGGTGATGGAATTCTCTTTACTTCATCTTTTCCCACAATTCCAATTTTCGTCATTTCGTTTTTTGTTAATGAATTTTTAAATACTAAATTCCCAGCCGTACCTAATAAAGCGCGATTATAACGATATTTTGTAACTGTACCTGCTTCATGCGAATTTCTCGGCTTCTTTTCAATCCTTGGAGCCATATTGATTTCTGTTGATTTTAGCCATCGTTTATCTCCACCAATCTTTTCACCATTATGTTTATCCGCATCTAAGCAATGCTTTACAAGATAACTTTTAATATAAATACCTTTATTATTATATCCACTTTTTAAAACAGACGAAAATGTTGCTATATCCTTAAAAATATCCGTATACGTTATTCGGTTGTTATATGTGATTTTATAAATATTACAAGATGAATTGATATAATTTGACAAAAGCTTATCTGTATCTTTTCGATTCACAGTTGCTTTCAAAACAAACGAGCCAAATCCCTTATTCTGTCTCGTTCCAAAGTTATGCAATAGAAAAAAAGCTTCTAAATGTTCTTTGATCGCATTCATCAAAGAATCATTAAAGCATACAATTGTAATCTTAATCGGTTTCCTATATATGACGGTTTCTTTTCTCAGTCCTTTTCCTTTATTTCCAAAAAATAAATTCCCATCAGGTTCACCTGCTCTAGATTCCTCATCTGTGTATATTTTCACTTTATAATTCAAAGCCAGTGACTGATTTTTATCTATATACCAATTTTGCGGAATATCTGGAATCATTTGACCAAGAAATTTATCTAGTTTTGGTTTCATCTCAGAGGCTCGCAGACAAGCACCTGGTTCCCTACTTTGGAAATGAATCATCGGAGTCTGCTGAATAAGCCAATAAGTACAAATCCCCTTCATAAAACATTCCTCACTTCTTCTATTTTGGTTTATTTCTATAATTTTATCATAGATAACAGAAGGGCTCAAGAATGTTTTAGATCAATCTTTAGAACTTTGATAAATATTCGTAATCACTGTATCACAGTTTGAAAAATCGAAGTGTATACGCAAAGCAATCAGTACAATTTGTATTAATTACTTGTAGTTACTCTATCACGATATAGAAAAACAAAAGAATTAGTGGAAGTTGATAGAATGTATCAATTACTCATAGTTACTCTATCACGGAGAACAAATGAGAGTAATCAGCACCCAAAGAATCATTAAGAAGTATCAATTACTCATAGTTACTCTATCACAAACTTGTTTTAGTGTCATATGGGAAAGTGAAGTTTAACGCGTATCAATTACTCATAGTTACTCTATCACTGAAAGCGGGAAATGCAAAGCAACATACGCAACTTTTAGTATCAATTACTCATAGTTACTCTATCACGGATATTCGAAGAATATGTCAAGATTTGTCCTGTTCTATTGGTATCAATTACTCATAGTTACTCTATCACATTTTGAGGCAGATAGAAAAAGGGAAATCTTGGAGTGCTGGTATCAATTACTCATAGTTACTCTATCAAAAGAAAGGAAGTTACTAAATGAATGAATATAGAAAGTATCAATTACTCATAGTTACTCTATCACACAGCATTCAAGCCATTTTTCTTACCTAGTTTTACTTCTATCCATCATTTTGTGCTGAAAAATCCGGTCGATCTTTTTCCTATTATCATATAAACTCCTTGTAAAATCAACGTTTTTCAATAACTTACTTTTTGTTTCGGAGTTCGACCGGTTTTTTACCAAATTTTACCATAAATATTAAATATTTTTCCGGTCGATCTTCTTTACAAAATGTTATCAGACTGCTCTACTATACCAATTCTTGCTTTACGTGCATAACGTATCGATTCAAATTGATAAACACATATCGAATCTTCTTCACTTACAATAATTCGTTCTAATTCTTTTTGTAATGCCGTCAACTGCTTTTGTGTCATATCGCCTTCATATACGGAACGTTGTACTCTCTTTAAATATTTACGGCATATTTTACCAACTTTTCCTACTCGTTTTGCATTCACATCATATACTAATATTATAAACATAACTTACATTTGATATTTAAATGGTTTGTATTTTTGGTTTCCTAGAATTCCTTGTTCCAGATTATGAACTTCCCGATGCAAAAGTCGTTCATATGTATATTGTTCTCCGTCCACTGTAACTGCCTGCTTCATTTTCCACTCTAATTCTTTTATAAAAATTCGTTTCCCTTCTGCATTTAATAACACTGCATCTTTTTCTTTTATAAAATGTTCATCAGCAGAAATCATTTTCTTATTTATCATTCGAAAAATCACCCGATCAACAATAATCGGTTTGAAAATATCTGCAATATCCAAATTAAGATTTTCATATCTTTTTAATGCAGAATGTACAAATGAAATCCGAATATCTACCGCAGTTCCATGGATGATTTGAGACAACTTT
This sequence comes from uncultured Clostridium sp., assembly GCA_964484055.1. GTDB lineage: Bacteria > Bacillota > Clostridia > Lachnospirales > Lachnospiraceae > Schaedlerella. Next base: position 49,444 of record CAZAEC010000016.1, on the reverse strand, counting down.
TGATACAGATATACATTTCCAAAACTGATCAACGCATTGATTTCATCCTTTGGCGGTCGACGTGTACGCAATCTAAAACAAAATTTCGGATCACCAAGTATCTCATTCAAACTTTGGTAATACTTTTGTCTTGCTCTTGCTTCTATTAAAAGAAGTTTATCAATATCATTCGATTCATTCATTTCTTTAATATTTGCACCTAGAATCTGAATTAAATCTTGTAAAACCGAAGATGCCTTTTTCTTCTGGTAATATCGAATGTTACATCTTATATTATGAATAGATGCCATATCCATCTTCTTAGCATATTCAAGCCTTTTATCTTTATTTTGATAAATCTCTACTTGCTTTAGAAGACAATTCATCCGATTCCTTTGATTTACACTATAAAAACTTCCTTGATAAACACCATATTTATTAAAAATATTCAAATCCAATCGTTTATTACTTAATACCTCTAACACATTGCTGCTTATCTCTACATTTGAATAAATATTTATAGCATTTGTTGTTTCCACGGGAATATAAATTTTTTTCTCTGGATTTTCGAAAAGCAACGTATAATCTCTTCTTGATAATATACCATTATTGATAATATGATAATTATGTCCTATTTTTTCTAACGTATTTGTATTCCATTTATTATATAAATACTGTTGTTTCTTTTGTGATTTTTTTATTAAAATCTCATTTTTTCTTTTCTCAAAGCAATATCCCAAGTAATATCTCGATATTGCTGGATATATTCCTTGTTTCCGACTGTTGATTTCTAATTTATACTCTTCTAGCTTTCTTGTAATTTTGTCAAGTACTTGATTTCCTTCTTGCATACTTGAAACATAAACACATATATCATCTGCAAATCTTACAAATGTATATTTTTGTTGTTCCATCCAACAGTCAAATTCATTTAAATACAAATTACTTAAAACTGGACTAATCGAACTACCTTGTAATATACCACGTCTTTTCTTTTCAATCCGAAAATCCGTTTCAATCTGACATTTAATAAACTGTTCCAGCAATATACACAGTTTCTCATCTTTAATAAATCGATATAATATTTCCATTAAAATTTCTTGATCTATATTATCAAAAAAATCTTTAATATCTATTTCTACTACATATTCCTTCCCCGACTGGATATATGCAGCTGCACATTTTACCGCATCAATTACCCCTTTTCCTGATTGATAGGCAAAACTGTACTTAGAAAAATCTTTCTCAAATGCCTCTTGCAAATTTTGTTGCAACACACGAAGCAACAAACGATCAACTGATGACAACAACGAAATTGATCTATGCTTTCCATCAGCCCGTACAATAACTTTCTCATGGATTAACTGCGGTTTATACCTGCCTCTTTGAATCTCATTCAGTATCTTTTCACCATTCAAATCCCAATAATCTTCTAGATCATGTAACCATATTCCATCATCGCCACATGCATTTCTTTTTGTTCGTAAAAATTCAATTGCTGATTCCACTTGTTGTTTCGAAAATATTATTTCTATGTTTTTAGTTAATATCATATCTCCGTTTTTCATTTATTCTCATACTTCTTTCATTCAAGACTTACTTGCGAATCTTGTGTTGGATTTGGTCGTTTTTGCCGACACAGTCCCAAACCAAATCCCTGCATATTCTCGCAGAACATATAGCAGATAAGGTCCCTTCCCGCCATTACGATTTGCAATTTTCAAAAACAACGCTGAATAAAGTTGTTACATCAATCATTCACAGTTGCTCTATCACAATCACCAACGTCTATCGCCATTCCTTTAACCAGTGCAATCAAAAAGTATCAATTACTCATAGTTACTCTATCACAAATTAAAGGATATAGCTATGCAGATGGTGTTCATTGGTATTGTATCAATTACTCATAGTTACTCTATCACTTTAAATTTGTAGAATCATATGACGATGAAGATGATGAATGTATCAATTACTCATAGTTACTCTATCACATGCAGAAAAAATCAATGAAGAAAACAAGTTTGAATTCGTATCAATTACTCATAGTTACTCTATCACCTAGATTTAGATTTATCAGCATATCATCTGAACGAAGATACTGGTATCAATTACTCATAGTTACTCTATCACTAATCTTAGAAGGGAATACTACAATAAGATTACAGAATAGTATCAATTACTCATAGTTACTCTATCACCTTTCCATAAGGGAGATAAGGTTGTAACGGTATTCGTGTACAATGTATCAATTACTCATAGTTACTCTATCACAAATTAAAAGAATGGAGAGAAGAGGTAGAAAAAAAATATACGTATCAATTACTCATAGTTACTCTATCACATGGAATGAAAAGCATAGAGGTACTTGGTTTGACTGGTGCTGTATCAATTACTCATAGTTACTCTATCACAAAA
>CAZAEC010000016.1:0-46950 GCA_964484055.1 uncultured Clostridium sp. | reverse complement strand
GGTACTTGGTTTGACTGGTGCTGTATCAATTACTCATAGTTACTCTATCACAAAAATTTTTTCGGTTTGTAATTGTTTTATTTTGTATGTTGTATCAATTACTCATAGTTACTCTATCACAGAAGTATAAATATCGGTGGTGATTATATATGGATTTATGGAAATTGTATCAATTACTCATAGTTACTCTATCACAAAATTTGGTATTCCTACGGATGGGATTAAATTGTCTTGTATCAATTACTCATAGTTACTCTATCACAGATGATGACACAGAATACGAAGATGAATATATGCAGAGAGTCAGGTATCAATTACTCATAGTTACTCTATCACTGGTTGGAGAAAAGCCGAAGTTCTAAGGCAGACGAGAAGTATCAATTACTCATAGTTACTCTATCACAACAGCATTCAAGCCATTTTTCTTATCTCTTCTTCCTTATATTCCTCTTTTTCCTCTCAAAAATCCGGTCGATCTTTTCTTCATTGTCTTATATTTTTCTTATATATTCAACATTTTATAAATATGCATTTTTCTTACAATCATCGACCGGATTTTGACTGATTTTTTATTATTTATTTTACCCCTTTTCCGGTCGATGTCTTGTTTTTTAGGATTTTATACACAATCAAAGTGTGATCTTCTTCAAAATTGCTTCATATTTCGGATTCTTTGTATGTTTATAAAGAAACTCTGCCTTTTCTTTTGCCTGTGCATAATGCTCTTTGGCAGTCTCTTCTTTTCCTACCTTCTTATAGTAATCGCCTACGAGCATCTGTGCCAGCAGAACATCTTCCGACAAACCACCTTTTACTTTCTCGTTCAATTCCAATACTTTATTTAATCCTGTTAAAAATGTTTCCTCAGCCTGGTCTTTTTCATCTTCCAATAATGTGTAACATCCACCAAGATTTAAATAATTTCTTCCCAGCATGATCCCTGCTGCGATCGGATCTTCTTCCTCATGTCTTTCCAATACATAGTTTGCATCTTCCAACATTTCAGATGCTGCCTGTGAATTCTTTGTATATGCATAAATTGCAGCAAGAGAGTTCATTCTTCCTGCTAAGCGTAATCCATGGATCTTATCATCTTGTTTATCGTAAATAGTCTTATCAACAGCGATTCCATTCTTTCCTACTTCAATTGCCTTTTCGTAATTGCCTACGCAAGCATACATCACGGAAAGTTCATTCATAACAGTACTGTGGAGTTCGACATATCGCAGATTTCCTTTTTTGGCTTTCTCTGTAATACAAACCAACACATTTTTATAATAATTTTCTGTCAGTGCAAATACTTTTTTCTGCAGATCATTTAATTGTTTTGGCTTTGGAACTAACATATTACACTGAATCCCAAGTCTATATAAAGATGCAAATTTATAATGAGATATCGCCTGACGATAATCATATTTTTCTTTATCTGCTGTATATAATTTGCTAGAATATGTCATCATCTCTTTATATGCTTTTTCCGCTTCAACTGGATTTTTTGCTTTTCGATAAACATCACCGATCGCTTCATAGATTGTCGCAGTTATATTAGATAACTCCTGACTTTCTGCTTCCATTTTCTCTTCTGCTTCTTTTTTCAAGTCTTTCAGTTTTTCTACTGCTCTCTGTACATCTGTCTGTGCAGATTTTACGATCTCCAGTATTCTTTTCTGCATAAGCTGCAGTTCTTTCTCGTACATTTCTTATTACCTCCGCCTTTTTATCTTTTCAAAGCAATATTGCACTTTTTAACGTTTCATACTTCTATCTAGTATATCAGAAATTTTTCTTTTTTAACAGCCTGCATCCGGAAACTGTACTTCTTTATACACCGAACTTCTCTTAACAACATTCTTTTGATCGATAAATATATAGAAAAAAGCACAGATTAAAATCTGTGCTTTTTTCTATTCTCCTCTATATACAATTGGGTTTGAACGCCAGCAACTGGTTTAGGTCCTTCTGTGGCATATGAAGGAAAGGAGGAGTGTTCACCAATTATTTCGTAGTCGGGATTCATCGAAATAAATGATTGACAGAAGCCCTAAACTTGGTTGCCTTTTATGATGATGGAGGCATCATATCGTCCAAACTTTAGATAACGTCGAATTTAATTTTTCTTAAGCAGTCTTTTTTAAGCTGCTGTATCGGTTTCTGACCAGATTCACTACCTCTTCCAGATTTTCCTGAAGTACTGGTTTGTAAATGATCAGATTCTCTTCTTTTTTCATAATCTCCAGCGCAAACTTGGAGTACGCTGTTACAAAGACAATGATAATATCTTTGTACGCTTTTTGAAGCAGGTCAGCAAGTTCGATACCGTTCATTCCTGGCATATCGATGTCTAACAGTGCACATTCTACTTCATTGTCTGCAGCATAACTCAATGCGTTACTGTAATCATCAAACGCACCAACAATCTCTATATCTTGGAAATCTTTGCATTTAATCTGAAGCAAACTCATATCGAGTGGCATATCATCTACCAAAATTGTTTTCACTGTTATCCCTCCTTACTATTCCTCAATCAAATATAACAAAAGAAGCGTTCGAAAACCGTACGCTTCTTTGAATTTTTTTGCTTATATTTGATTTTTTTTCGATAAAATCATATTTTTCTTTTCTTCTAATCGATAGACTCTTGTTTCTGCCCAAGAATATTGATTCATAAAATCTCCCTGGAATTTACAGATTGCATCGACACTTCCATTCATAAAATCTGCATAATCAGAATCTGCCAACTCTATCTTTATCTGTATGCTTCCTCTCGTTCTCACAAGGAGCTCTTCCGCACCATATTCTTTCAATGTATCAGCCAACTCTTTGATCGTACGACGATAACCAGCACCATAGTTCATAGTGCTATCATCTTCCCAAAGATATTCTATCATCTCATGAATAGAAATCGGATATCCTTCCTTGAATACACACAGTGCCATCAATTCTTTTGCTTTTCCAGACTTAAATCGAACCTGTTCTCCATCGACGGACATCTCAAATGCTCCAAATGTCTGGAAATAATAACGCTTCCGCTGTCTTCTTCCTAACAGTTTTGCTCGCTCCAGAACATCTGCCATATCATCTAGATTGAATGGTTTGAAAATGATATAATCGGCTTTCATTTTCAGTGCTTCCACTGCATACTTTGGATGTGCTGTGACAAACACAATGATAATATCTTGTCGGATCTGACGAAGATTTTGTGCAAGATCGATTCCGCTCATCCCTGGCATGTCAATGTCTAACAGAGCAAATTCTACCTCATTTTCTTTTGCAAATTCAAGTGCTTCTCTCGGATCTGTAAATTTTCCAACAATCTCAAAATCCGGAAGATCTTTACACTTAATCTCAAATAACTGCATGTCCAAAATCATATCGTCCACTAAAATGGTCTTCACAGCAGCTTCCCCCTTGTTCCTTTTACTCTTTTGTAAATCAACTGTACATTTTTATACACCGATACTATATTACGACAATTGTCTTATTTATTATATCACAAATCTTTTGGATAAGATAGAACAACCTTCGTTCCTACATCTATCTGACTTTCGAAATGAATCGTGCAACCATCAAAATGTTCCAATCTTTTTCTTACATTTTTCATTCCAACAGACTGATTCAGTACCGTTTCATTTACTTCGAAACCAACCCCATCGTCTTCTACTATAACTTGCATACGATCTTCCATCTCTTCCAAGCGGACTGTGACCGTACCGCCACCTACTTTCGGCTTGATCCCATGAAGGATCGCATTTTCAACGATTGGTTGAAGTGTAAGCACTGGAATATTAAAATCAATGTCTGGAATCTCATAATTCATAGCCAAACGACTTCCCAATTGCTTTTGATTGATATCTGTATAAGCACGTACAGAACGTAATTCTTCTTTAAATGTACACAACCCATTCTCAACGGTGATCGAATCCAGATTAAATCTCATATATCTCGAAAAATCATCTACCATCTTATACGCATCATCCGGCTGCAACACGATCAATGCCTGCAAAGAATTCAATGTATGATAAAAGAAATGGGATCGTATCTGACTCAACAGCATATTACTCTGCTCGAATTCTACCTGGCTCTTTAGATGCTCGATCTGACGTTGTGTTTCTCTCTGTTCCATGATCCTTACTTTGTCACTGTTGTGAGAAACCAATGCAAGCAGAAAACTAATCAATATCCCGATCAACAGACTGATCCAAAATATTGACTCTTCATACCACATCTTGATCGGTGCAACGGAAATCATCCAGCTCGCATGAAACATAGATACTTCATAATCATAGGCGATATTCTCTCGATTGATCTTGATATCTGTTGCTAGGATCGTCTGCTTCTCATTGATTGTCGGTACTTTTCTCCATATCTCACAAGCGTATCCCTGATCATTCAAGTACTGGATCGAACTATTTAACAAGATCGCTGGATAATCCAATGTGACCGAAGCGATCCCCCAAAAATACTTTTCACCATTCTCATCTTCCAAAAAGATTGGCAAACGTCCAGCGATCCCTAAGCCACCCTGGAGCAATTCAAATGGTCCTGCCATATATAATTCTTTCTCTGCGATCGCAGCTCGTGCTTCCCAGTTGCCAAGCCCATCTTCGTACATGTTCAACCCAATGACCGCCTCATTATTCTCATATGGATATACAAAGTCAACGATCCCATCTGGTGCAAAAAGAATATTACGTACTCCATTCTCATCTAATAAGATTTCTGCAACATCTTCTATACCATCATAAGTCCCATCATTTTGAATCAAAAAAGACTGCAAGACTTGAAGTTTGCTCATCTGAGAAAGAAGGATCTCATATGTCTCAGATCCGATCGTTTGTGCCAATCGATTCGCTCTTTCATATTTTTTCTCACTATTCATATACTGAATATATGCAATTATAAATAATGCGCTGATAAATGTGACTAGAAATGTAACAATAAACTTCTTTTTCTCATTTATCTCTTGCGCTTTTTCCTTATCCATATAACTTTACCTCTGCATTCTGTCTCTTACAAAATAAATAACAGAACGGATCTGTTTTTTACCCTGATTCACTATATCATATTTTTCCTTAAGATTGAATAAAAAATTATGGTTCTTGTTCGTACTTTCTTAGATACACTTTCTTGTGATCATTCACGATTTTCGCCTTGCACCACCATTTATTCTATGCTATCCTCTTATTAACGATATTTCGTTTTGATACATTTTCATAAAGAAACGTGCCACCGGGTACTTTGGAAACATCCATCACATATCATTAGGTCTTAGAAGATATGTTTGGATGTTTTTATTTTTATCTGCATGACACTCAAATTTTATCTATCCCACAATAAAACGAAAGGACTTGGCGTCAATGGACTTGCCGCACTCAATATCGGTATTCCCGCTTATAGCTTTATTAGTGGAATCGGACTAATGCTCGGAATCGGAGGTGCAACAAGATTTTCCATCTTCGCAAGCCGAGAGCAGATTTCTGAAACACGCCAGATTTTTACAGAGACTCTAGGGAGTGGGATTTTATTTTCTGGAATCTTCGTTTTTATTGGACTCTTTTTTACAGAGCCACTTGCCTGTCTGCTTGGAGCAGATACAGAGACTTTTGAAATGACCGTTACTTATATTCAAGTCCTGTTTTTATTTGCCCCTGCATTTATCCTAAACAATATATTGAATAACTTTGTAAGAAATGACGGAAATCCAAAAATTTCAATGTTCGCAATGCTGATCGGAAGTCTTTCCAATATTGTACTTGACTACCTTTTTATTTTCCCGTTAAACCTCGGGATCTTCGGTGCTGCGATTGCCACTGGAATCGCACCGCTCATTGGAATTGCGATATTATCGACGCATATTTTTAGCAAACAGAGCCACTTACAGTTGCAATGCACAAGACCGCGTTTCAAAGAAATCGCCTTTACCATTGCACTTGGCATTCCTTCTCTTGTCACAGAGATCGCATCTGGCGTGGTTATGATCGTATTCAATCAACTGCTCCTTCCTCTAGAAGGAAATGTCGGTGTAGCCGCCTACGGGATCATAGCTAACATTGCACTTGTGATCATTGCGATCTATAACGGAATCGGCCAGGGAATGCAGCCTCTGCTCAGCCGATTTTATGGAAGCTCCGATTCAAAAGGTCTACACGCTATACTGAAATATGGCATCCTATTCGAATTGCTCATTTCTACAGTAATTTATATCGGGATCTTAACCTTTGCTAAACCTGTTGCTTCTATATTTAATAGCGAACAAAATCCTTTACTCCAATCAATCGCAGAGCAAGGTTTAAAGATTTATTTTCTCGCTATTCCTTTTGCAGGAGCCAATATCATTCTTGCTACCTATTTTACGTCAAGAGAAAAAGCACTTCCTGCACAGATCATCTCCATTTTGCGTGGACTTGTTCTGATCATTCCAATGGCTTTCCTTATGGTGGCTCTTTCGAAAACAATCGGACTCTGGTGTTCTTATCCTATCACTGAAGCGATCGTCACAGGCATTGCTGTAGGAATCTTCCTCTTTATCCATAAGAAATGATTCCTGCTCACATAACATTTTCTCTATTATTTTGAATCTAGGATTTCTGCTCCGTCTGCTTGTGCAGAAATCCTATGTTTCATAGCATATTCTGATACACTCCGAAAATTTGCATCATACGGATAATTCTGCTGTCCAAACTGTAACCACATCTCTGACCAAGAACTCCCCGACTGAAGAAGCGCCTGTACCTGTGGATCTTCCATCGTAGTATTCTCACGCTGGTCACTTAGATCCACACACCCCTCTTCGTCATATAATCTACATTGTAAGTCACATTCCAACTTATCACACTGGTATGCAAACTTTGCTTCTAACGTTTCTTGTGCATCAAATTCCAAAAACAAGGCTTCTATCCACTCTCCATCCAGCAATCCCTGTAGGAGCTTGTGCACTGCCTCATGTTCCAATTTTTCTTTTTCTTCTCTTGTAATCTGAAAACGTGTTAAATCTCCGATCACAGTCTCTCCAATTTCGTGAATCGCCAACATAAATAGAACCTTCTTAAGATCCACATTGTACGCAAATTCTGATTTCATAGCGATCGCCAACATTTGTACACCAAAGACATGCTCCGCAACACTTTCCAGTCTTTCTCTGTTCACATTCCAATCTTTCCATCCTGTACGGATCGTATTTTTCAAACGGTTACAAAGCGTATAGTATGCAAGTATATTTTTTTCTTTTGATTTCATTTCATATTCTCCCACAAAGGTATTCAAAAACCCCGCTCTTTAACGACGCAATTCGTTATGAAACGGGGTTTCCATGATCATTTATCTTCTATTGTTGTCTTATCTCTTATTATACTGGATTATCGACATATGTCAATAATATCCATTTTCTCATATATCTCCTTGTATTTTTTCACAAAGCGCACGTAATATTCTTGTAATATTTATGCAACACTTAGAACTTTTTTGTAAAATATTGACCTTTTTGTAATTTCATCGTAAAATACGCAAAGTATTTAACATAATTAATGAACTAAAGGAGTTATAAATGTATAAATCTTTAAAAAAATTAGCAGCAGTTGTTCTTGCACTGTCTGTTTTTACAAGTATATCAACAGCTTACACAAATGGTAACACCGTTCTTGCTTCTGAAGCAAGTGCAAATACGATCCTTACTTCAGCGCCAAATGCAGAAACAAGATTTGACTATTCATCTACTGTAGCTTGCGGCTCGATCCGATATGTCTCACAGATGTCCGATAACAATTATTTCTATCCTGAATATTGGGGAAGTTGGGCTGGAGCTGCCAGTGGTGAATGTTACACAAGCTGCATTTCTATGGCACTCTCTTATATTGGAATCAATGTGACTCCTAATGAGATCCTGACACAGGGTGGCGGCGTAACTCGCCCACAACTCAACTGGGGCGGTGCTTCTTTTTTAACAGATTCCGTTGAAAATGCAATGGCAAATTACAAAAACGGAAAAGGAACATACAGCCCAGCGATCATTCATTTAAATGGCTACTCTGGCTGGGGACATTATGTCCTGCTTGCTGGACAGATTTCTGAAAATGAATATCAAGTACTTGATCCTGCAATTTCCTCTGTATGGAATATTACATTTAATGGAAATTCTGTTACATACACGATCGATGGAAATACTTATTACGATACAGTTTCTTGTGCTTATCAGTATCATAATGCAAATGCTTCTATTCTCGATACTTCTGTTGAAATGAGTCTGGAAACACAAACTCCTGTTGAAGATAACTCACTTTCAACTTACAGATCTATAAATCCAAATTTATTAAATCTTCAAAAATAACCAAAAATGCTGTGAGAACAAACCTTTCTCACAGCATTTTATTTATTAATATTCTATTTCTTTCTGTTTTAACATGTAATTGTTTCTTTCTCAGAATACCAGATCAACATTCTTTCAAAATCCTGTTTCGTATCATTGTCGATCACAACGCCCCTATCTTCTACATCCAATTCTGTTATTGAGAAATCACTTCTTTCAATCGCACCTCGCAAACCTTCCGGTCCATTGTAATTCATAATATGTAAACATTTTTCTGCGTTGAAAATAATTGGATGTCCAGGTTCTCCATAATAAACAGGACGTATGACATCGCCTTTTAACTTCAATAGTTTTTTCACAGTTTCAGCCTTTACCATCGGAATATCTGCTGGTGAAATGATGATTCGATCACATCGATCTTTCAACGCACTTAATCCTAACTTAACAGAATCTAACTGCTGCGTTGTTGCATAATCTGGATTAAATACAAACTCGACTCGATCATTTTTTAAAGACGCTTCTAATTCTTCATGGCGATAACCTGTTACGACAACGATGATCTCTGCTCCGGCATCTTTCATCATATCAACAACACAGCCTACCATACTGCGGCCTTTAATTTTCATAAGTTGTTTATAATCTCCCATTCTGGAAGATAGTCCTGCTGCCAATATTAGACCACCTGTTTTTCCCATCTTCATCATTCCTGTTCTTAACTGATCACTTTTTCTGATTCTTTTTGATACTTTATCAACAATCTTTTGGAATCTTCATATCTTTTTTCCCAAGCTTCTACTGCATCTTTCCCATTACACTTATCATATGAAGAAAAAAATCGTTCTTCTAATGTCACAGACTTTGTTCCAATGACCATCTTATCTGCTAAATATAAAATCTGTTCTTCTGTAGTCGCTGTATCCGTCAGATCATGATGACGTAATATCAATCTCGCCAATCTATCATATCCAGATTTGCTCAAGATATCGGCTGCTTTCTTTGGATGCGAGATTCCCTGCATTCGACACATATCATGAAGCACGCCGCCTGCATATAATAATTTCTTATCTACTTTGACATCTCTTGCCAACTCCATTGCCTTTTCAGCAACTGCATATCCATGCTTTTGTATTTCCAATGGCGTATTACATTTCTCAAAAATTGCATTAATCTCTGCTGGTCCTGGAACATCCCATGGGATGTATCCTGCTCTTTTTACTTTAAACATCTTATCCTCATATACTACTTCTGTGACACTTCCGTACGGAATCCGAAAAGAAAAAATATCATCCGGAGAACTTTTCATTATTTTACATAGCCAGCCTCTGATCAGACCTGCATGTGTAACTACAAGCCCCACATCAGTTATCTCATTTATAAACTGATGCATCTGCTTATCTAGCCTTTCTGCTGCCTGCATAAAACTTTCTCCGCCCGGTGGAGCAGTCGTCCCAAGATGTTTTCCTCTTTCTTCATATTCTTTTGGCCATTTCTTTTTTATTTCATCAAACGTATATCCTTCCCACTCGCCTACTTGCACTTCCTGTAGATCCGAACAGATTTCTATCTTTTTTTTCTTAGCAATAAGCGTTGCAGTTTCTTGACAACGCAACATTGGACTTGCATAAATCTTATCGATCGAACATTGCTCAAACCATTTTGATAACTTATGCGCTTGTTCAAATCCTACATTATTTAATGTCAAGTCTGTCTGACTGATACATCTGCTCTTTCCAGTCAGATTTGGCTGACAATGGCGAACTATATATATCTTTTTCATGTGAACCTGCCAACATTTTTTATTACTTTTTATTTAAACAAATATTTTCTGCCTTGAGAAGTAGTCTGGACTACTTGTGAAGCAAATGCACCTCTGTTAAAATATAAACAAACAAAAGGACGGTTTTTAACTTATGAATAAAAAAAATCAAGCTTTAGCACAAGGAAATATCGGTCATACTTTACTGCAATATGCGCTTCCTTCCGCAGTAAGTGGTCTGATCGGCGCAGTTTACAACATTGTGGATCAGATTTTTATCGGTCACATTGTAGGGGTTGCAGGAAATGCCGCAACGAATGTAGTCTTCCCTATCGTAACCTTAACCAATGCGATTGCTCTGATGGCTGGAGTCGGAACCTCTGCATTATTTAATATTTATCTAGGAAAAAAAGAGAATGAAAAAGCAGCTCGGGTTATTGGAAATGGGCTTTCCCTAATGATTCTTGCCGGAATTTTGATTACCTTGATTGTACAAATATTTATGCAGCCAATCCTTCTCTTTTTCGGTGGAACACCTGACACGATCCATTTTGCCATCCAATACGAACGTATTGTATCTTGGGGAATCTTGTTTTTCATAATATCAACTGGTGGAAGTGCTATGATCCGAGCGGACGGAAGCCCTACCTATTCATTGATCAGCACATTGATCGGCGCTATTTTAAACATTTTTCTAGATGCACTATTTATGATCGTATTTCCTTTCGGCATTCTCGGTGCAGCATGGGCTACTCTGATCAGTCAGATTGTTTCCGGTATTCTAGTGATGGCATATTTCATTTTTCATTTGCAAAATGTATCACTGAATATCCAACATCTTTTCCCATCTTTAACTGGATATTATGCTGTTTTTAAATCTGGAAGCGGACCATTTCTCAACCATCTTTCGATGACAGTCGTACAGGTCCTTCTTAATAAGGCACTTGTAAAATGGGGTGCTGCTTCCATTTATGGAAGTGATATACCACTTGCCGTTTCAGGAATCGTAACCAAAGTCAGTTCCATCACATCCGCGATCGTGATTGGAATTGCACAAGGTGCTCAACCAATCATTGGCTACAACTATGGTGCTAAAAATTACAAACGTGTACGACAGACTGGAAATCTTGCAATCCTGTCTGTTCTCGGATTTTCCTTTTTTGTGTTTCTCTGTTTTCAATTCATTCCAACACAGATCACAATGCTTTTTGGAATATCCGACGAATTGATCTATGAGTTTGCTTCTATTTATTTCCGCATCTTTATGATGCTGATCTGTATCAGTGGTCTGCAGATTACAGTTGGGAACTTTTTTACCGCTCTCGGAAAACCAATGATGAGTATTTTAATCTCTGCATCAAGACAACTTGTAGCATTTCCTATCTTTTTGGCTCTCCTCCCACGTATTTGGGGATTAAATGGAGTTCTGATTTCCGGACCATTGTCAGATGGAATCTGTGCGATCATTGCTGCATTAACATTTCATGCAGAGTGTAAACATTTAAAACTTCTTGAAACAAAAAATATGTAAAGTTTCAACCATACAGGAGAATCATTATGAAGAAAACAATCAACAATCAAAATGATCCACCTCGTACACAGCGGATCATAACCATTAATAAATATATAGAAAAACTATTTCCACTGGGACAGTCTATCTCACTTGCTCCCGATACGATATTTATCCGACCTTCCGATTCACCAGATTATTGCTATATTGTAAAATCTGGAATCGTCGTTGGCACTGAAATTTATCCAAATGGAATCGTTCGAGAAGGATTGATCATGGCTCCCTACAGTATGATCGGTGAGGCCTTCGTTCTTCTGAATGAGCCAAGCCCAATCACATTCCGTACTGTTTTGCAGTCGGAACTGATCCGTATCAGCCGTGATTCTCTTATGCAGGCACTGTCTGAAGAACCCGAACTATATAAGATCATTACAGAATCACTTACAAAAAAATTTCTCTCTAGTATGGATGAGATCCGTCAGATGGCAACTTCCAATGTCACTTGGCGCATCTGCAATCTTCTAGAAATCTTTGCTACATACTACGGAGAAGAAATCAATGGAAATATCCGTATCAACATTCGATTATCACAGCAGATCCTTAGTAAACTCTTATGTGTGAATCGAATCACTACTGTACGGATCATCAAAAAAATGAAAGACTTGCAGCTGATCAAACAGATCAATGGCTATTATTGGATTGTCGATCCAGAAGCACTTTCGGAATACAAAAAACAAAATGAAACTCTTTAGCATTAACAGACGGAGGATGTTATGAATTATTTTCCTATTTCTTCAAACCCTGAAGTATTTTATTCGCTTTTAGAACCTTACGGGGATTTACGCTCTTTTCCAAAAGACTATACATTACTTGATCATGGAAATACTCCACAATTCTGTTATTTTCTCTGCCATGGACAGGTGCTCGGCTATGAAATTTTAGATTCTGGAAACGAAGTCATTTATTCGATCCAGGAACCGAATTCACTATTCTGTGAAGCAAATTTACTCACAAAATCTCCTGTTCCGATCAGTTTTCGAACAACCCAGCCATGCGAACTTTTGTGTATCGATCGTTTTCAGTTACTTGAAGCGATGCAAAACGATACCCAACTAATGTCCTATATGATGGAAACTATTTCTACAAAATTTATCGGTGCAATGGATGAAGTACGAAATGTAAAAAACCATAGTGCTGTCTGGCGGCTGTGTGAGCTTCTTCACAATCTCGCACTCCGACACGGAGTCCTATACGATAATAAAATCTTGATTCAGGAACGTCTCAGCATCCAAATGTTTACAAGCCTTCTTGGTGTAAACCGCGCAACGACTGTCCGTTCCTTAAAATTGCTCAAAGATCTTGGACTTGTGGAACACATAAACGGATATTACTGTATCCGTAGCATAGATTCTCTCGAACGCTATCAAGAACTTTTGGAAAGTATGAAATAAAGGCAGGTGCATTTGCACCTGCCTTCGCATTTGCAAATCGAGTTCCTTTCTCCTCCATGCGATAATGACATCGAAACATACGGAAGCACATTCCGTAGAAACGTCTATAAACAATAAAGGAGGAACTACAATGTCGTTACCTGAATTCGACTATATTGCTGCGAAATCTTTGAAAGAAGCTTCTGATCTGGTCGCTGAACATGGAGAAAAATGTATCGTTATGTCCGGCGGTACAGATGTGATCATTCTTTTAAAAGAAAATGTCTTAAAAGATGTTGACACAGTAATCGACCTGAAAACGATCCCTGATCTGGAACAATTAGAATTTGTAGAAGGAGAAGGATTAAAGATTGGTTCTAACACAAAATTATTTACAATCCAAAGCTCACCAGTCGTAAATGACAAAATGCCTGCTGTTGCTCAGGCTGCTCATTACGTTGCGTCCAGCCAGATCCGCCGCAAAGGCACAATGGCCGGAAACATTTGTAATGCTTCACCATCAGCAGATACAGCACCTATCTTACTTGCAATGAATGCAACAGTAAATACTTACGACCAGAATGGTGGCCGTAAGATCGCAATTGACGATTTCTTTAAAGGCGTAAAGAAAACTTGCCTTGACAAATCAAAAGGGGAACTTGTTACAAGTATCGAAATCCCTGAACTGAAATCTGGTGAAGGTTCTGCTTACTTCAAACATTCTGTAAGAAAAGCAATGGATCTTGCGATCATCGGTGTTGCTGCATGGATCAAAATGGACGGAGAAAAAGTTGCTGACTGCCGTATCGCTCTTGGCGGTGTTTCTGTTACTCCTATGCGTGCCGTTGAAGCAGAAAAAATGCTGATCGGAAACGAAATTTCTGATGAACTTCTGGAAAAAGTCGGCGTAAAAGCTTCTTCCGAATGTCATCCGATCTCTGATGTTCGTGCATCTGCAGAATATCGTACTGACATGGTCCGCGTTTATACAAAACGTGCGATCAAAAAAGCATTGGAAACAATGAAGGCATAAGAAAGGAGAATCTCACAATGAAGCATATCATTAAATTCACATTGAATGGCGATCCTGCTGAAGAATTGGTCGAAGATGGATTGACAATGACAGACTTTTTGCGTAAACAGATGCATCTTACTGGAACAAAACGTGGCTGTGAAGAAGGCGAATGTGGAGCATGTACAATTCTTTTGGATGGTGCTGCTGTTAATTCCTGCATGATGCTCGCTGTAGAAGCTGATGGACATGATATCGTAACAATCGAAGGTGTTCAAAAAGACGGTGTCCTTCACCCGCTGCAGCGTGAATTCATGGATCGTTGGGCACTGCAGTGCGGATTCTGTACTCCAGGTATGATCATGTCCGCATTATCTTTGTTAAATGAAAACCCACATCCAACAGAACAGGAAATCCGTGATGGAATCGCAGGAAACCTCTGTCGTTGTACAGGTTATGCAAAAATCGTTGAAGCAATTGATGCTGCAGCAAAGAAACTTGCTAAGGAGGTGCAGTAAGAATGGCAATGCGTTCAAAAGAATATTATTCAGAAATTGAAAGTGTCTATAAAAAACCAGAAGATTATGAACTTGCCGGAAGAGGAAATGCTTACATCCGTGTAGATGCAGAAGCAAAAGTTACAGGTCGTGCTGTTTATACAGATGACGTAGAACTTCCTGGAATGTGGTACTGCAAACTCGTACACAGTCCATATGCACATGCCTTGATCAAGAGTATTGATTTTTCAGAAGCATTGAAATTACCAGGTGTAAAAGGCGTTCTTACAGGAAAAGATTTCCCAGAAGGACATAACCTTGGTAACCCAGAAGCATTCAAAGAACTTGCAGATAAAGAACCACTGTGCCGTAAAAAAGTTCGTATCGTAGGCGATGAAGTTGCTGCTGTATGTGCGGTTACAGAAGAAATCGCAACAAAAGCTGCTTCTCTTGTAAAAGTAGAATATGAACCACTCGAACCAGTATTAGATCCTTTCTATTCTATGCAGCCAGATGCCCCTGCAATTCACTATCCAGGTACAAACAACCTCTCCATTTTCACAACAATGAAAGCCGGAGATCCTGATAAGTGTTTCGAAGAAGCATACTACACAGATAAACACTACTATCGCACACAGGAAATGGTACACGCTGCCATCGAACCTCATGGTGCAGTTGCAAAATATGAAAACGGGGAATGGACAATCTGGACAACAACACAGGGAGCTTATGTAAGCCGTTACTGGATCGCATGGGGTCTTGGTGTTCCAGAAAGCCAGGTTCGTGTGATCAAGCCTATGGTCGGCGGTGGATTCGGTGGAAAACTTGATGTTTTCGCTCACGAACTCTGCCCTGCAAAATTCGCTCAGATGACAGGACACCCTGTAAAATGTATCTTAAAACGTGATGAAGTATTCAAATGTACTCGTACTCGTCATCCAATTTCATTTGAGATTGAAAGTGCATTTACAAAAGAAGGTAAAATGCTTGCAAAACGCTGCCAGCACATCCTGGATGGCGGTGCTTACGGTGGTTCCGGTATCGCAGCAAATACTTTGTCTTTGATCTGCGCTACTTTCCCTTATAAAGTGGAAAACATTGACATGACAGCCCGCAGACCATATACAAACCATCCTGCATCAGGTGCGATGCGTGGTTACTCTGCTTGCCAGGTACATTTTGCACATGAAATCCATATGGACGAAGTTGCCAACGAACTTGGTATCGATCCATTGAAACTTCGTCGTGACAATGAAATCACACCTTACTACACAGGTCCTACTGGTCTTGAATTTACATCTTGTAAATTTGATGAGTGTCTGGTAGCTTGTGCCGATGCAATCGGTTGGGATAAACGTAATCAGTATCCTATCGGAAGTGGTACGGCTCTTGGTCTTTCTGGTTCTGGATTTATGTCCGGTACTGGATTCCCTGTACTTGTTACACCACACTACTGCTCAGCTTCTACAATGGTTCGTCTGAACCGTGAAGGTTATGCAGTTGTATTTACTGGTGCAAATGATATCGGACAGGGTTCTGATACAGTTATGGTAATGATCGTTGCAGAAGAACTTGGACTTCGTATGGATGAAGTAAAACTGATCCAGTCTGATACAACTGCAACTCCTTGGGATGCTGGTTCCTTCGGTTCTCGAGTAACATTCCTCGGTGGTAACTCTGCTCGTCGTGCAGCCGGAGATGCAAAATTAAAACTTCTGACTCACTGGGCAGAAGAATGGGGATGCAAACCACAGGATATCAAGATGAAAGATCACCGCGTATTTGTAGAAGGTGACCCTGAGAAAAATATTTCTTACAACGAAGCTTGCTTTGGTTATGAAGAAAAGAACTTTGGACGCTGTGTAACTGGTGTTGGTTCTTTCGCACACGAAGGTGATAAAGATATTTACGTGAAAAACGTTGGTAACTATGCAACAGCTTACTCCTTCTCAGCATCTGCTGCAAAAGTAAATGTTGATATGGAAACAGGTGCTGTTGAGCTTCAGGACTTCGTATTCGCACATGACTGTGGCCGTCCACTGAATATCCGCGCCGTTGAAGGTCAGATCGAAGGTTCTGTTCTTCTTGGTTTCGGTTTCACATGCTATGAAGAATGTATTTACAACAAAGACGGTCAGCACATGAACCCAAGCTTTAGAGATTATCGTTTCCCAACTGCACTTGATATGCCATTTATCAAGACAATCATCTGTAGTGAAAATGATCCAGAAGGTCCTATGGGTGCGAAAGAAGCTGGTGAAGGAAGTACAGCTCCTGTTGGTTCTGCAATTGGTAATGCGATCAACTATGCAACAGGTCTTACATTACGTGAACTTCCAATCACACCAGAACGTCTCTGGCGTGCACTTCGCGAACATGAAAGAACTGGCAGAACTGACTTTGGTGCAGAAGATCTTGCAGAAAAATTTGCATCTATGCCACCACTTCCTGAACGTCAGTAATCTATATACTTAAAACAGCCTAATCGGCTGAGTAATTGCCCGAAGGCGGCTTCTATAAAAGAAAGCCGCCTTTTGGTGCATCTTTCATATGGAGGAATTATGAGCGAAAAAAATGAATGGGATGTCAGTACAGCACAATTATTAAAAACACATGGCTATTCCGCTAAGACGGATTATCATAAAGAAACTGCCCGTGCAAAAGAAACGATTGAACTTGCACAGGAAATCTTGCGCATCTCACGCAATCTCCTGCTGATCCATTTACGCTTTATGGAATCAGCACTTGTACGTTTCATTCCTGGAAATGATATGATCACACCACAGATTGCTACAGACGGACAGTTTCTTTATTATAATTCGACCCATATCTGTCGAATTTTCCAATCAGACCGACAGGCAGTCACTCGAGATTATCTTCATTTGACACTCCACTGCGTATTCCGGCATTTATTCATCGGACAACAGGTCATTCCAGATATTTGGGACTTGGCCTGCGATATCGCAGTCGAACATATCATCAATGAATTGCGTCTTCCTTGCCTGCACTGTACCCGCGCAGACAAACAACTTTGGCTGACAAAGAAACTAAAACAGGAAATTCCTTATCTTACTGCAGAACATATTTATCATTACTTTTTGGAACAAGATATTCCGCCGCAGGAATTTAAGCGACTTAGGGAATGGTTTTATGCTGACGATCATAGCATTTGGTACAGTGAACCCGAATCTTCTGGTGAAAATTCACAGGATTCTTCTTCTGATTCTTCCGCCTCTGGACTATCCGTGGACGAAAAACGAAACACAGGAGATGGAGAAGGGGTTTCTGGAAACGAAAATGATAAAACACAAGATAAAAATGCATTATCACCTGAGGAAACCAAACAACGTTGGGAAGATATCAGCAGACAAATCCAGGTGGATCTCGAAACATTTTCTAATTCTTGGGGCGAAAATGCCGGAGAATTTACTGCAGCTCTTGCACGAGTAAACCGAGAAAAAGTGGATTACGGTAATTTTTTGAAAAGATTTGCCGTACTCGGTGAAAATATTGAGATCAATGACGAAGAATTTGATTATATTTTCTATACTTATGGTCTGCAGCTTTATGAAAAAATGCCGCTCATAGAACCTTTGGAATACAAAGAAGTGAAGCGTGTCCGCGAATTTGTGATCGCACTGGACACTTCACAATCTGTATCCGGAGATCTCATTCAGGCTTTTGTTACAAAAACCTGGAATATATTAAAACAAACAGAAAACTTTTTTACCAAAGTCAATATTCATATCCTGCAATGCGGTGCCCAAGTCGAAGAAGATGCTAAGATCACCACACAGGATGAATTTGATCACTATATAGATTCTATGGTTCTTCGTGGTTTTGGTGGAACCGATTTTCGTCCAGTATTCGAATATGTAAACACACTGATCGCACAACATGAGTTTACAAACTTCAAAGGATTGATCTATTTTACAGACGGATATGGAACATTCCCTTCGGTAATGCCTGAATATGAATCCGCATTTGTCTTTGTCGATCAAGGACGAGAACCTCCAGAAGTTCCTGTCTGGGCCATGAAACTCGTCTTAACTACAGATGAAATTTATGAATTATAACTTGAAAGGAGGTCTTTCTTTGCAGCAATTTGAAATTCAAGATGACGTACTGATCCGTTATCTGGGGCATGACTCCTGCCCGACTATCCCAGAAGGAGTCCGTGTGATCGGAGAAAAAGCCTTCCAAAACTGCAGTGAATTACAAGAACTTATCTTGCCTGAAGGAATCGAAAAGATCTGCGCAGAAGCCTTTCAATGGTGCAGAAATCTGACCACAGTAACCGCTCCGGACAGCCTCTTGATCGTAGAACGAGATGCTTTCAACGGAACCCCTTATTACAAATTTTACAGTGAGAATGAAACCGACTGGACAGATGACTTTTTATTTCTTGGAAAATGTTTGGCCCGCAGAAATCTTCGAACTGCGATCATACCTGAAGGGACTTTTTCAATCAGCGATGATGCTTTCCGTGAACGCATTTTATTGACACACGTATCCATTCCTAAGAGCGTACGCTCATTGGGCTGGCGTGCATTTGCAGATTGTTCTGGTCTTACCAATGTTACGATCCCTGGAAATGTAACGAACATTGGCTGGCATTGTTTCAAAGGATGTACTCGATTACGCAAGATCACTTTGGAAGAAGGAATTGAAATCCTCGAAAATGGAGCTTTTTCAGGCTGTCGCAGTCTCCGTTCGATCTCGCTGCCTTCAACAATCCATTGTTTAAACAGTTGGACATTTTTTGGATGCAGCAATCTTTGCGAAGTCCATTTTCGTGGTTCTATTTCTTCCATTGGAGACTGGACATTTTCTGGATGCAGTGTACTTGAAAAACTCCAACTTCCAGAAGGTTTAGAAACAATTGGAACAGATGCATTTTATGAATGCATTAATTTAAAACAGATTCCTCTTCCAGCTTCTTTAAAAAAGATTGGACGAAGAGCTTTTTACCGCTGTCGGTATGTTTCCAATCTCCTTTTGCCACAAAGTTTAACGTTTCTCGGTGACAGTGCATTTTTTGGATGCAGAAGCCTGAAAACCTTGTCTATCCCTAGCACCGTAAAAAACATCCCTTCGGAATGTTTCAGCTTTTGTGATGGTTTGGAAAGATTAGAAATTCAAAATGGGATCACATCAATAGAATCAAGAGCATTTGCAGATTGTAAAAGATTGCAGAAAGTTACGCTTCCATCAACATTACAGCAGATTGGGAACTACGCATTCTCTGGATGCAGTAACTTAAACTCGATCAAAATTCCTCATACCGTGACTTGTACAGGTATCGATATTTTTGAAAATTGTCGCTCTCTTGCAGATGAAAACGGATATTTCATTCTAGATAATGTATGTTACGGAACGCTTTCTCCACTAGAAAGTATCCAAGTTCCTTCCAATGTTGTCCGTATTGCAGACCATGCTTTTGATGGAAATCACGAACTTTGCGTCGTTTCCATGTCCGATCAGATTAAAGAAATTGGAAACTATGCATTTGCAAACTGCGAGCATCTAATTCAAGCAACACTCTCTGCTTCTATAACAGAGCTCTCCGCAAACTGCTTTGACGGATGCGATGCATTGACTTATATTACGATTCCTAGTATTCCACCCAATCAGCTACCGGACTTTTTACAGATTCCTGCAATCCTCGGATACTGTATGAACGCTCAAGAATACAAAGATACATCTTCGGATTATGAAAATTATATCCAGAAAGATCCACAGCCTATTTTATTTGCTGCGATCGATCATCATTTACCGGATGCACTTTCCTTTTTCACTATATCCGAAAAAATACCAAACACGATATTTTCTTCTGTTCTCGAAAAAGCACAGCAATCCAATGCAATGGAATGCGTCGCACTTTTATTAGAGTATCGTAGAAAATATCTTAGCAATATCGATTTATTCACTCAATTTGACTTATGACCAGGAGGTGACTTATGGATATAGCAAAAGCAAAACAACAAATCAAACATGCCATGACTGCATACTTTTCGAAAGATGAATTTGGAAACTATCGCATCCCGGTGGAAAAACAGCGTCCTGTTTTCTTGATCGGTCCACCGGGTATTGGAAAAACTGCGATCATGGAGCAGATTGCCTCTGAATTGGGAGTAGGACTTGTCAGTTACTCCATGACACATCATACCAGACAGAGTGCACTTGGTCTCCCATATATTACGACACAGGAATATGAAGGACAAGAATTTCAAGTATCTGAATACACAATGAGTGAAATTATCAGCTCTGTCTATCGTTTAATGAAAACCACCGGTGTAAAAGAAGGAATCCTTTTTCTTGACGAGATCAATTGTGTTTCAGAAACACTTGCACCTTGTATGCTTCAGTTCCTTCAATGTAAAATGTTTGGCCAACATAAGGTTCCTGATGGATGGATTCTTGTTACGGCTGGAAACCCACCAGAATACAACAAATCTGTCCGGGATTTTGATATTGTAACATGGGACCGTTTAAAACGAATCGATGTAGAACCTAACTATGAAATTTGGAAAAAATATGCCTTACAAAAAGGTGTCCACCCAGCGATCATGACTTATCTTTCTGCTCGAACAAAAGATTTCTACAAAATTGAAAGCTCCATCGATGGAAAACATTTTGTAACTGGTCGTGGATGGGATGATCTCTCAGAAATGATTTTTTTGTTTGAAGAACATAACATTCCAGTCGATGAATCTCTTATCTGTCAATATATTCAAGATAAGAAAATCGCAAAGGATTTCTCCATCTACTATGATCTGTTCCATAAATATCAAAGTGATTATCAGATTCCGGCCATATTAAATGGAGATATAAAAGAACATATCATTCTTCGTGCGCAAAATGCTGCACTGGATGAAAGACTGGCTATTCTCGGACTCCTGTTTGATGCAGTTGCTTCCGAATGTAAAAAAATCTGCGAAACAGAAACGATGCTGGAATCTCTTGTTCCAATCCTTCGTAAAATGCAGGGTATGCAAAATATCGTTCCACTTTTAGATGAAGCAATCAATGAACAACAGCTTCTTCTTGAAAATGGAAAAAAAGCTTCCAAATTATCCCAAAGAAAGCAGACAATCTTACATCGCATCATAAATACATTAAATGATTTCCGTAAGAAACTGATTTGTTTACAAGGCACAGAAGCTTCCGATCCGTACATAATTTTGAAAGAAGAATATACAAAACTTGTAGATACATTTAAAAAGGACACACAAACCGTTTCCTCACAAATGGATCACGCTTTCATTTTCTGTGAAAAAGCTTTTGATGAAGAAAATGAAATTCTTTTATTTGTCACTGAATTGACTTCGCACTATGATTGTGCACGCTTTATTGGGCATTATGGAAATGACAAATATTATTTACACAATAAAGAATTACAATTCGCAGAACGCCAACAAGAAATTGAACAAAGAATCCAAACATTGGATCTATTATAAAATCTATGATATAAGAGGTATTAATTATGAACCATGCAAAAACATTACTTGAGGAATATAACAAAGCCAGCCAATCTTGTCATAATGACACTGAATTACAGGAAGTGCAAAAACAACTTCTTGCACCTTTTATTGATGAAGAACGACTAATCTTTATCCGCGCTGAATATGCAAGACTCCAGTCTGTACTTGGAGATGAATACAATATCGGAGATGAAACATACATTTTCCACCCACTTCCAGAAACAGAAGAAAAGACAAACATGCCTACAGGAAATCCTGAAGAATTGACATTAACAGAATTGATCATGCTCCCACAGCTTGAAAAGAAGATCCCTCGCCTTGGCACAATGAGTTACATGCCGCTTTTCAGATTACACCCTACAGATTCTGTTCGTTTAAATCTACTTGCTAATATGGAAGAAAAATTAAAGATTGGAAAACTCTGCAGCCCAGAACAGATCAATACGCTTTTGTTAGATCATGACGAATATGTCGCATTCAAAACACAATGGGATGATATTGTCATCATCAAGGAATAAATAAAGGAGTAAAAAAATAATGAGCAAATTAACCATATCTGCTAGTTCAGAAAAACTTCCTGAACTTATGAATTTTATTGAAAATGAATTTCGCACAAAACCATTCGCTGCAGCAATCTTAGATACGATGAAAGATGCTGCAAAAGAGATCGTTAACGCAGTTATAAATGCAGGAGATATTTACAGCTGTATTCATACAGATGTATCTATTACAAAAGAAGGTTGCTGCATTCAGCTCCTCTATCCAGGACCGATCTTCAATCCTTGTTCAAAAGACAAAACCTTGTGTCCATTTACGTCAAAAGAAATGGACGAGATTTCTTTTGAATTTAAATATGGCCACAGTGTCGTTGCCATTTATAAAAAAATATAAGTAAAATATTTTATCAAAGGAGATTTGTTGTGAAAATACTGAATCAAAAAAATGAGCATGGAAATCTTTTTGTTACACTTCGCATAGAACCTCATGAATTTGAAAAGGCTTTGCTCGATGCATATCTTGAAAATACAGAACGTTATATCGTTCCAGGATATGCTGCAGGTCTTGCACCTCGTAATAAGATTGAAGAAATCTACGGCCCAACTGCCTTATTCGATGAAGCTTTAGATCTGTGTGTACCAAACTTGTATAATCAATTTTTATCAGAAAATGATCTTCGCATCATAGGAAGTCCTCAATTGACAGAAGTAACTTGGATGGAAGGCGGCGGTGCTTCATTTACTGTAACATGCGATCTTTATCCAGACGTAAAACTTGGAACTTATAAAGGAATCCAAACGGCATGTAAGCGTGAAGAAAATGAAGAAGAATTTGCCGCAGACGTACTTACAAAAGCTTGTGTAAATATGACTGCAGAAGTTCCTGATGGCATGATCTCTCAAAAGTTAAATTCTATGGCAGCCCAAGAAAAACTTCGAATCGGCCAAGACCCGATTTATCATGTACTTGCTGATTGTATTGAAATCTTAAAGAAAGCTTATCATGAGATCGGTGTCCACCGTCCTAAAAACCAAGTAGATGCTGAAGCACTTGATATTATGCTTCAGACGGTTTCAACAGATAATCAAAAAATGACAAAAGAGTTTTTTGCATCCCTTGTAAAAGAACTGATTCAAAGATATCGAAGCGTTCCAAGAAATATCGATGAGATCCTTGATCAATTGATCAATGCTCGAAGCAAAGAAAAATCATCTATGACACAAGAGCAAAAAATCGATGAAGCATATCTTGCTTATCTGAGCTCTCTCGAATTGACAGAAGAGCAATGGCGCAAACAGCATTATAATCAAGCCTCTGACGCTGCATGCTTTGATCTTTTATTAAATGCTGTTGCGAAAGAAGAACAATTCACTGTTACAGACTCTGATCTTCATCAGGTGTATTCAGAGATTGCACAACAATGTGAATTAGAAATCGAAGAAGTTCTCGCTGCTATCGACACTCGTGCAGTCCAAGAACAACTTCTTTGTGACAAAGCACGTCACTTTATTTTGGACAATGCGATCACGGTATAGGAGGATATTTATGAAAAAAACAGTATTATTCGGCTCCGGTCAGATTGGTTCCATGGTCCGACGTCTGCTAGGCTGTGGATATCGAGTTGTATGTTTTGCAGATAATAACCCCAAACGTCAAGGCCAAATGATTGACGGAATCCCAATCCTGTCACCAGAGGCATCTCTACAGACAGAACCACATTGCTTTTGTATCGGTGTCCTCGATCAGGAGCGTGCATCACAAATGGAAAAACAGATCCGTGAATTAGGATTCACAGGAGAAATCATTTTTCCGAATGCACTCAAACTTTTTGATGCTCGTGCTGGAATGATGCGCCTCATGGCTGAACAGATTAAAGAACGGAAGATTCCTGGAGATATTGCTGAAGTCGGTGTTTATCGTGGTGATTTTGCAGTTTTATTAAATGAAGCATTTCCAAATCGTAAACTGCATTTATTTGATACTTTCGAAGGATTTCCTGAACGTGATATACAGATTGAACAGAACTTAAATCTTTCTAGAGCCCAAACTGGAGAGTTCTCGGAAACAAACCAGAACAGTGTGTATCACTTAATGCCTTATCTAGAAAATATTGTACTACATAAAGGCTATTTCCCTGACACATTCTCATCATGCCAAAACTGTACATTTGCATTTGTTAACCTCGATGCAGACCTCTATGCCCCAACAAAAGCTGCACTCCCATTATTCTGGGGGCGCTTATCAAAAGGCGGCATTATCATGGTCCATGATTATAACAGCACACAATTTAGTGGTGTAAAAAAGGCGGTTGATGAATTCTGCCGCACAGAAAACATTTATCCAATTCCAATCTGTGATCTTCACGGAAGTGTTATGTTAATCAAATAAAAGAAACACATGGAGATCGATCAGGAGCTGAAATACTCAAAGAGTAAATCTATCATCCTTTTCGATTTCCATGTGTTCTATCATGAAATATGAATTTCTATAATTTTTCAATTATATGTGCAAATTCTCTATTTTGCTTGATCAACTGTTCAAATAATTGATATCCAATCTCTGTCTTGAGATTACTTTCTTCCTGCAGCCATTCCTGCACTTCCTCTGTCGTAAATTTATCTGAATACAAACAATAATACTGACAAAACGTATATACTGACTGGATCAAATTGATATCTCTTGCGATACGAGCATTATAATTTACACCGTTATAATATCCGGACCATACATTATAATAATATGTCATATTTGCGATCTCTGGATAAGTTCCTTTCAGGAAAAGTTTTTTCATCACATCATTTTGCATCTTTAGATCCTTCTTCGGCTCTGCAAGACTGATGACTTGATCTCCCACTTCCGCTTCTGCTAGATCATGTACAAGAAGCATATCCATGACTTCTCTTTTATCATATCCTTCTACTTCCAATTCTGTTGGGAGAAAGAACATTCCCATGAGCCAAGAATTATAACTATGCTCCGCGATCGTTTCTGGATCATTGATCTCATGTGCCGTCCACTGTGACCTTTGCATGTCTTTTAATTTACTAAATTTATTATAGATCAAAGATGCAATATCTATCGTACCGCTTTCTAAATAGCGTTCCATATCTTCCTGTAAGCCTTTGAAATAGTAAATCAGCTTATTGGAGATCACATTCTTTGGACGCATCTGATAAAGCTTCAGATAGCGAACTGCATTTTCCACATATGGCCGAATATCAAATTTGATCGGATTCTCTTTGTCCTGCATTCGTGCCTGCAATAATGTAAGCAGAGAGATTAAATTGTGTTCAACAAACACCCCTCTTCTTCCTGTCAATATTTCTTCAATCCGACTGCTCAAAATTCGAATCGCTTGCTCTCCTATATTTAAATCTTCATCGAGATAATAAGAACCATGCATTGCGGTCTGATAATTATCCCCAAAATATTCAATGTCATTTCCACGATTGATTGCATTTGCAACATCATTCGTAATAACGATACAAAGATACTCATCCATCATACTCGCCTGTCCTTGGAACAACAGCCCCATACATACAGAACGGAAAAGTGTTTGATTTGCATAATTTTCTTGCGTATTACGATTATCTGTTTTTACGATTGGTCTTAATCTAGCATATTCTTTATTTAAAAGCTTCGTCGCACATAACGCGAGATTTTTATAGGATATCCTTCCCAGCCAATATACAGCATTACTTTTTTGACGAATATCAAAAGAATCATAATTATCTGTGATAAAATCAAGCAATGTTTCCTGCAGCATATAATCTTCTTTCAAAAAACTTAGCATGAATTTATTTGCTGCTGCAGTTAAATTTGTTCTGAAAAACGTATAGTCCGTTTCTTCTCTGTAATTTCGAATACGATTTACAAAGTAATATGCGATCGCAAATTCCAAATATGTATTATGTTTATGTGGCAATGACCAAACTGTACCATCATATTCTTCTGTATTGATCCGATATCCCTCGTCAAAAACATACTCAAACAATTCTTTCGCAACGGAAAACAATCTTTCTTCATCACCATACATTTCTGACAATGCCATTTTTTCGTACATATCGCTTAGAATGATTTCCGATACATCATAAGACGATAGCATTTCTTTTACAACTAGACGGATCTGAAAAATATCGATCACCGTCATTCCCATCTTACGAATGACATCATATACATAATCAGCATCCAGATTGTATTCATACATTTGAAGTACAGAATGGATCAATTTTGTAGAAGCTCTCTTATCCGTGATCGGAACTGAATTCATCACACACGTATATCCCCTAGTATCTCCTAAGATTGGAATGACTCTTTTCAAACGACCTCTATTCTTGATCAATCCTACATCAACTGCCATGATACGATTATATTTTCCAAATGATTTCCAAAGATCAAACACAACATTTTCTGGTGCGATCTTTGCAACGATATGTTCTCTGATCGCTTCCATAAATAAAACAGGCTTTACTTCTGAATTTTCATTTACATACTTAAAATATTCGGAAAGCTCATTCCCGATCATTGCTTTCATCTGCTCGTACACATTTCGTTGATTATAAGGAATCTTTTCGTAATAACTTGAAGAAATATACACCGGTAGATAATCACTTTCATTGGCTTTAAAACGAGCAAGCATTTTAAAATAGACCAACTGTAAAAGCATATTCTTTGCACAACCAGGAAGCCCTTGAACTTGAATACAATTTCCTGTCCCATTTGAGAGTGTCTGCACAAAAAGATCTATAAAATTTTCATCTACTAGTATTTTTTCTCTTCGTTTATACAAACTTACTGTTTCTTGAAACATCTCAAGCGCTTGTTTCTCAAATACACGATAACTTGTTTCTTCGGTCAGTTTCTTTTCCAAGCTATATGGATACTTTTCTATTTTTTGGATCATCAGATCTACAATCTCTTCTCTTGTAAAGGATTTTTCTTTCTTTTCTTTATTTTTGTTCATTTCAATCGGATAATCCGATAAATTCTGCTGACTTTTCCACACTCTTGCTCCAGTATTTTCCTTTTTATCCACAGAATTGTTCAGTGTATACAGCAGTTTTTCCAAACCAAGACTCATATCTGTATGTGCTTCGATCCAATGTTTTCTTCCCAGAAAATATAAATATTCATCTGTAAACTCAAATTCTTCGATTTTAAACGGAATAATTGTTTTTTTGTTATCAAATGCCAGACTGACTTCATTACTAACATGGGCTGACATATTTGTGTTTTTTGATGCCAAAAGAACAAGAGCACTGCTATTTTTTATCGCAGATACGATCTGTGTTGCGTAATTTTCGCCTGGATTTACATTTCTCGGTGCGATCCAACAAGAAATACCATTGTTCTCTAGAAAGCGACATACTTTTATTGCTTTTTCCATTTCCTTAGATGAATAACTGATAAAAACTAATTCTTTCCCCATATCCTCATTCCTTTGATCGGTGATATGATTTCCGCAATATACGCTATATCACACTCTATCATATCGTTTCTTTATGCATTTTCATTTACCGGAATCTGATTCCAAAGTCGATAATAAATCCCCTTCTTATTCAAAAGTTCTTCATGTGAACCTTCTTCTGTAATTCCATCTTTATCTAATACAAGAATCCTATCATAATCTTTGATCGTTGTTAAACGATGTGCGATCGTCAAAGTCGTACGGCCATGTGCCAATCGTTCCAGACTTTGTCCAACAAGAATTTCACTTTCATTGTCTAATGCACTTGTTGCTTCATCGAGAAGTAATATCTTTGGATTCTTCAAAAATACTCTGGCAATTGCTATCCTCTGTTTCTGTCCACCAGAAAGTTTGATTCCTCGCTCACCCACATAAGTATCATATCCTTCTTTCAGCTGATTGATAAATCCATCTGCGCCGGCCAATACTGCCGCTTGAATGATCTCTTCACGTGTTGCATTTTCTTTCCCATAAGCAATATTTTCCGCAACCGTTCCGCTAAACAAATACACTTCCTGTTGCACGATCCCAATTGCTTCTCTCAGACTTTTGATCGTTACTTCACGAAGATCCTGTCCATCTATTGTGATCTTTCCTTCTGTCACATCATAAAAACGAGGGATCAAGTTACAAAGCGTTGTCTTTCCACCACCCGATGTTCCAACAAGACCAATTCTCTCACCTGGCTCAATTGTCAGATTTAAATCTCTAAGTACTGTATTATGATCATCTGGATATTCAAAACTTACATTATGAAACTGTATTTCTCCCTGATCCAATTTCAATTCTTTTGCATCTGGTGCATCTTCAATTTCAATTGGCGCATCCATAATCTCGAAGAAACGTTCAATTCCAGTCATTCCTCTTTGGAACTGTTCCACAAATTCTACAATTCTTCGAATCGTTGCGATCAGTGTAGATACATATAACACATATGCTACAAGATCTCCCGGTGAGATCAATCCATATATTACAAACAAACCACCACCAAGAACAACCACAAGATACATCAATCCATCAAACAAACGTGTAGATGCCTGAAATGTGGCCATATATTTATATGTTTCCTTTTTGATTGCTTTAAACTCTTGATTGCCCTGCTCGAACTTTTCTGCCTCCATCTCTTCGGCACCAAATGCTTTGACAACACGTTCCCCTAAGAGACTGTCTTCAATCTGCGCATTCAATTCACCTACTTGCACTCTCTGCTGTCTAAATACTGCTCTCAGACGTTGGTTCAATATCGTCGAAACTACCATCATCAACGGTACACAAAGAAAGATTAAAATTGTCAAACCAATATTATAGTTACACAAAATTAAGAAACTAACGACAAATTTTAATCCAGCAATAAAAAATTCTTCTGGACAATGATGTGCAAATTCTGTAACCTCAAACAAATCATTCGTAATGCGTCCCATGATCTGTCCAATCTTTGTATTGGAATAATAGGTATAACCGAGTTTCTGCAAATGTTCAAATGCGTCTTTTCTCATATCTGTCTCGATATACACACCCATTACATGTCCCATATCTGCCATATAATATTGTGCTGCTGCATCGATCAGTCTAAGTACCAAATAGAGCAATGCAAGTTTTAATACTAGTGACACTGTTAATGATGCTAAATCTGTCATCGCACGATTCGTGATCGTTCTTAAGATCAACGGAAGAAATAAGTCACACAGACAAGTCAAAGCCGCACAGAACAAATCCAATGCAATTGTCTTTTTGTACTTTCTCATGTATGGCCAGAATCTTCGAATCAGTTTTGCACTTGGCATCTGCGTTCTTCTTTCCATAATCCATTCCTCCTTTACATAAATCTTATTTTAGCATATCACAGTGTATTTTTCAGTTCAAAAAATCTATTTTTGAACAAAATTTTCCAAGAATCTTCCATTTCAAAGTCGATAACTTATTGACGAATCTCTTGTTTTTTTATACTATAGAGAGCGGACAAATTTTTGTTAAAGAATTATATTTTAATTGACTGGAGTGAAAATTATGTTAGAAAATTTTGATCTGGTGCTTGCCATGGAACTGATTGGAACCGTTGCTTTTGCAGTTTCAGGCGCCATGGTCGGAATCAAAAAAGATTTAGACATCCTTGGAATCCTTGTTCTTGGAGTCTCTACTGCATGCGGCGGCGGTGCGATCCGTGACCTTTTGATCGGCGTACACCCACCGGTTATGTTTAAACAACCAATCTATGTAACTGTTGCAGCCATTTCCGTTATCATTCTTTTTTTGATCGTTCGTCTCCATTCTTCCACAATGGAACTTTTGGAATCTGAACTTTATAAAGATGTTATGAATTTCTTAGATGCGATCGGTCTTGGAATCTTTACTGTCGTTGGTGTTAATAGTATCATCGATGGTTACCACGGAAGATATTATATCTTAATGATCTTCCTCGGTGTGATCACAGGTGTTGGTGGCGGTGTCCTTCGAGATGTTTTGATCCACGAAACACCAGCTGTCCTTTATAAACACACTTACGCTTGTGCTTCGATCGTCGGTGCACTTTGTTATGTTCAAATGTATAATACCATTGACAAACTTGCTGCAATGGTGTTAAGTACGATCATCGTAGTCGTTCTTCGCCTCTTGGCAAGAAAATATAAATGGAATCTGCCAAAAGCAATTAAATTACATAAATAATTTTGAAAAATGCAAAAACTGCCGTATTGACGCTGATTTATCAATGCGGCAGTTTCTATATGCAACAAAATAATTTCTTTTATTCAATCAGCCATTTTGCATAGCTTCCACGTTCTGTTTTTTTCACGACTAATTTACAATCAATCTGCTCTTTTAATTCGTTCACATGTGAAATGATTCCCACAAGATTTTTTTCTCCAACAAGATCCTTTAGGATCTGAATAGCACGTTCTCTAGCTTCATCATCTAATGAGCCAAATCCCTCATCGATAAACATCGTATCTAAATGAATTGCCCCAGAACTATTTTGTACAATATCAGACAAACCGAGTGCCATTGCAAGTGATGCCATAAACGATTCTCCACCAGACAACGTTTTTACATCTCTTACAGAATCACTGACTAGATGATATACATCCAGATCAAGTCCAGCCTGGCTCTGACTGCTTAAATTCTCAATTTCTCGACACTGTAAGATAAATTCTCCCGAAGTCATCTTCGCAAGTCTTCTATTCGCAGCGTGAATGATCTGCTTAAAATACTTTCTCTGTACATAAGTCTCAAAATCCAACTTTACACTTCCTGATAACGTACCATTCGCAGTTCGACTCAGATTATTCATACGCTCATACTTTTCACGCAAACTGGATTGTGCACTTTCATATTCTTTTAATTTTTTTTGCGCTTCTGCATTCTTCACATTCACACTATGACGCTCCATCCATTCTGATTTGCTGGATTTCAAACACTCTAAAATTTCACTTAAACACTTTTTCTCTTCTTGTAGATCCACTGGCTCTCTATTCTTTGTCTGTTCCTGCAGTGTCTCCAACTTTGTATCTGCCTGTACAAGTTTTTGTTCATACTCCTGTACTTCTTTTAACAACCTGTCTGCAGGCAGGATCCATTGTTTTGCATTTTCAAATTCTTCGAAATCCTTAAACTTCTGTTCCGCCCAAATCTGATCAAAGGCTTCTTTCTCACTTTCCAGACGTTTTTTCAGATCCTTTTCTTGTTGCTTATATCCTTCTATTTTCCCTTGATTCTCTACAATAACAGAACGAAGATCCTGCACCTTTTTCTCTTGTACTGTACACTGATCCTGGAGCTGTTTTAGTTCCGTTTCTAATATCTGAAGTTCTTCTTTTGTCTGTTGTTCAGCATTGCTTGTAATATCTAATACATCTGTCTTCAAGATTTCCGCAAAATGCTTCTTTTCTGCATCTACCAATGCTTTCACTTTCTGTAACTTTTCAACAGCCAATGTCCGATTCTTTTCTGCTTTATCACGCAACACTTTTGCGTCTTCCACATCTTTCTGTTCAACTGCAGATTCAGATACTTTTGCCTTCATTGGGTGTGACAGTGAACCACACACCGGACAAGGATTTCCTTCTTTTAAATCTTTCGCAAGAAGTCCTGCCTGTTCTCGGAAGAAACTCTGATACAAACCTTCGTATCGTTCATTCGTTTCAATATAAATCTGATGCTTCTTTTCCGTTTCTTCATATACTTGCTGAAAATCTCTTTCCAAATTTCGTATCATTGTATATCTTGGAAGCAGGTCTTTTAAACGAATAATCTTTTCTTGTAATCCAGATGCCTTTTCATCAAATTCTTTCTGAATATCTGCTTGTTTGATTTCTTCTTGCACAAGGCTACTTTTTTCCTCTTCTAATAATAGTTCTAATTTTTTGATAAGTTCCTTGTTTTTCTGTAAACTATTTTTTGTTTTTAAATATGCATTTCGAACAACCTGTACTTTTTCTGCTCGTTTTCCATCTACTGCTTGCTTCTGTTTTTTATCTATCTCTTCTTTTTGAAGAAGGAGTGCCTGTTTTTCATTTTCCACTTTTTCCAAATCTTTAAAAATTCGGTTCACTTCTTCCTGCATTTGTATTTTCAACTGCATTTCCTCAGATTGCTTTTGGTACTGCTCTGTCGCACTTTCTGCTTCCTTCTCCCACAGCTTTCCGAATTTCACAATCTGCGTAACTTCAGAAAGTACTTCCTGCATTGGAGGAAGTTCTAGTGCAAGAAGATCTGACCAGCGCTCTCTAATCTCTAGTTCTTCCAACTCGGGCAATTCTATTCGTTCCATTTCCTGCCTGCAAGCTCTTAGATTCTCTTCCAAAGAAATATATAAATTTCTTGTATGTTCCTTCAACTCTTCTTGAATCTGCCAATATGCTTTTGTCTGGAAGATTTGTGAAAAAATCTTTTTTCTTTCCTTTGATTCTGCATGCAGCAATTTTAGGAAGTCTCCCTGTGCGATCATTGCAATCTGTGTAAACTGATTTACATCTAATCCAATAATCTCTTCAATCTTTTTATCTGTTTCTCGTTTCTTTCCTTTAAATTCTTTTCCATCAGGCATGATCATAGAAACTTTTGCTGTTTCTTTCACATATCTTGGAGAACCATCGGCGTATTTTCTTTTTCCAAGTCGTTGATATTCTGGATTTCTTCGGATTGTATAAATTTTATCTTGATAAGAAAAAGAAAATTCGACATAAGTATCTGTATCTTCAGTTGCATATTGACTGCGCATCATATTGCCATCACGTCTTCCGCCACTTGTCTTATCATAAAGCGCATATGTGATCGCGTCGAAGATCGTTGTCTTTCCCGCGCCTGTATCACCAGTAACAAGAAACAGACCATGCTGCACATCTGTAAAATCAATCTTTTGTGTATCTGCATAAGAACCAAATGCAGACATGATCAAATATACTGGCTTCATACTTCTTCTCCTTCATCTATGATCTCTGTCAAAATCTCTTGTTCCTCATCCGTCATTTCTTTTCCCTGCATCTCTTTATAAAATTCTGCAAAAACATCCAACGGATCAGACAAACTGATTTCTTCTTGAAACTCTGTAAGCTTCTGCCTTGTTCTCGTATTATCGACTCTTATTTCTAATATATGTGTATATACTTTTTCCAATTGTTCTTTTGGCTTGTACGGATCAATCTCGTCTGTCAGTGTAATACTGACATAATCATTTTTATTTTCAGGCTGTGCATCCTCAATTATATCTGCAAGATTTCCTCTGATCTTACGGACTTCTCTTATTGGATGCAATGGTAATTGTTCTACACATACCTCTTGTCCCTTATCTGCGACCGTTACGACATGTAAAGATTTCTTCTGCACAGATTCGCTCACAGAATATTTTAAAAGAGTCCCACTATATCTGATATGCGGCATTGCAACCTTCTGTGCTCCATGCAAATGCCCCAGAGCCACATAATCAAACTGTTTTACAGATGTAACATCTACTTGATCAATTCCTCCAACCGAAATATTTTCTGAATCACACGTATCTGGAACTTCTCCATTGCCTATATAAAACTGATGCGAAATTAAAACATTTCTTCTATTCCAATCAATCTGCTCTCTTTCAATCAATTGATATACAGCATCGCTATAACTTGCCGGCATAGCTCCACAAACATTTTTCACATACCCAGGTTTTAAAAATGGGAGCAAATAAAAATCTATCTCACCATATTCATCTTCCATTGTAACTTTCTTTATGAATTCATCCTCCGATTCCGGTGGCCGACCTGCTATATAAATATTCTGTAATCCCAAGATCCTGCTTGCATAATCCAATCGTTCTGCTGAATCATGATTTCCAGCGATCATCAAAACCGGAATCGAAAGATCTGCTATCTGCGTCAGAAATTCATCAAATATCGTCACCGCCTCTGCTGACGGAACAGATTTATCATACACGTCACCTGCGATCACAATCGCATCCGGACAAATTTCTTTTGCATATGTGATCACTTCATTTAAAATATGTTCTTGATCTTCCTTCAGATTATAATGATGCAACTGCTTCCCTATATGCAAATCCGATAAATGAAAAAATTTCATACTTTTTACCCTTCCTATAACTGCAATTCTCGATAACGATTCAGGCACGCAAAAATTTCTTGTCGTCTCGGAACCGCCATATTGGCTATACTCGACTTACTTTCACAAATTGATGCGAATCCTTCAGATTGAATCTGTATTTCCAACCCATCCACTACTTCCTGCATATTACATTTTCTATCTAAAAAATGTTTTTGTGCGTATTTTACACAATATCCAAGTGCACACACCTGCTCACTATCTGCAATCTGTTCAATGTAACGCAAGTCAATCGTTTCTCGGTTGATCTGCACAGCTTCTTTTCCCAATGTTTTCATTTTTATCCGATCATTTTCACGAAATCCTTTACTCTGTCCCGGACAACGGTCAAACACTGGCCTTTCTGCTTTTTTCTCCAATCCACTTAATGCAGGAAATGCTTTCGCTTGTTGTTTTGCAAACTCTGTAATTTCTCTTGGAACATACTTGTCCATCTGTACAATACAATCTGCCACATGAAAATATGCACCAGAACTTCCCGCTACAATAATCGTGGAAATTCCATAGTCTTCATACAACTCTCTGATTCGATCAATAAACGGTGTGATCGGCTCCATCTCACGCAAGATCACTCGCTGCATCAACTCGTCTCGAATCATAAAATTTGTCGCACTTGTATCTTCATCGATCAACAACAATTTTGTTCCAGTCTCAATACTCTCTACAACATTTGCTGCCTGAGAAGTGCTTCCACTTGCATCCTCTGTATAAAAATGTTTCGTATCTTTTCCATTTGGAAGATCATTTATAAACATAGAAATATCTGTTTTCTTAATACTCCTACCATCTTCCGCACGAATCTTCATCGCTGTAGCATCTGTGATCACATACTCTCTTCCATCACCATAAATATGATCATACACTCCAAGCTCTAATGCTTTTAACAAAGTGGATTTCCCATGATAGCCACCACCTACAATCAGCGTGATTCCTTTCGGAATTCCCATGCCACTGATCTTTCCTTTATGTGGAAGATCTATCGTTACTTCCATCTCTTTTGGGGATTGAAATACAACTGCATTCTTCATCGGACGTGATGAAACTCCAGATTCTCTCGGAAGAATCGAACCATTTGCCACAAATGCAGTAAGTCCCATTTCTGAAAGATGCTCTCGGATAAATTGCTGATCTTCCGTCAACTCAATTCTTTCTCGGAGTCTTTTCTGATCAATATTTTTATAATACAAAGTCTGTTCCACACACTTTGGCAGAAAATCAAACAAAATCTTTATCAACTCTCTTGCATTGATCGTTCGTCCATTTGCTGGAAATCCAATCTCTATACGAAGCACAATATTTCCAGATTTACTGTCAATCTGACAAGCCGTACGTTCCAACACTTCCTGCCCACATCTGCTAATTCCGATCAACCCACTTTTTCCAGAACCTTTTGCCTTAAATGTATACTTCTCAATCGCATATCCAAACTGCCTGATCAGATAATCCTGAAGCGCAATCTTTTGAAACCTTCCTATATAATATTCTTTCGGAAATCCAGCTGCGTTTCCCTTTACATGAACACTCACTTTCGATGGCGATGCAAACGGATCCCCTTGTACATGATCGATCGATAAAATATATCCTCGAAACTGATACTGACCTTTCGTATCTTTATACGCCGGATAACCACGGTGATCAATCTTATTCAATAAATTTCTCAAATCTTCTGCTGTCTGCATAACTCTCCCCCTCTTATAAAAAAAGTGCAAAGCCATTTCTTATTACTTAGGCTTTACACCTTTTGATTTCCTCATTCTGTCTTCTATTCTGCCTTTGGATATTCATTACAAAGCAGTCGATATGCTGGCTCATCCTCTTCAATTTCTGGAAAACGTCCTACCGGCGGATTAAAACGATTATCTATATTATCATCATTACACATAGAAACCTCACCGATCAATACATCTCCTGTCCCTGGTTTCACATCAAAATCATGGTACTGATATGGCCAAAGTGTAATACTTTCTCCTGGCTTCAATTCAATCCCCGTTCCTGCTTTTACATAATACGAACGCCCATCTGAATTTACACAAACATCTGTATCTGCCAATTCCTCGTTCTCATCTGCATTATATACATGAATGATCAAAGTTCCACCACCTCGATTGATGATATCCTCTGACTTAGACCAATGAAAATGCATCGGTGAATGCTGTCCTTCTTTCAACATAAGAAGCTTTTCTGCATATACCTTCTTATATTTCGGATCGTTTTGATTCCCATTTCGAAGAGTGATCAAAGCAAATCCTACCTTCTCCCAATCGCCTAATCCATAATCTGTGATATCCCAGCCAAGCATATTGTCTCGGATTTCATCATACTCGTGCCCTTTCTTTTCCCATTCTTCTGGTGTCCAATTACAAAATGGAGGGAGATGAAATCCATTGTCCTTCACTAATTGCTCCATTTCTTTGATTCTAAGATTGATTTCTGATCGTTTCATATTATGATTCCTCTATCTAATTTTTTATATAAGCTCCTAGTCAAATTTCCAAAAACTCTTTGTTATGATCTTTACTACTTACCCACCATTTTTTTCGCATCTTCATATTCAGATATTGTTTTTCCAAGAATATCCAAAGCTTCTTGAATTGTAAGATTCATTTTGGATTGCAATCTTTCTATATTTGTCAATAATTCAGATGCACGTCCTTCTGCATGTCCTTTTGCGCGTCCCTCCGCACGTCCAATTGCTATCGCATCTTCTTTGATGCCTTGGCTCAGGTTACACATTACATCCACTTCCCTTCTAAAATCATCTTCTATCGGAATTTCATATTCCTCTTTCACAATTCCAAGTTTCTCTTTTACAGTTAATTTATCGGATAATAAAGTCATTAATAAACGATATAAGTCATACGTTTCATCATGTTCAGGAAGCATTGCATTTTTCATCTCTTTGTTCAATGACATTCCTCCTTTTGTAAAATGACACAGCCATATACAAAAGGTGTCTGACTATGCCTTTATTATATTGTATCTTTGATACCAAAACAACTAAGAGTTTACATCAGGGATGAAAGTTTATTTCAAACTTCTTCTGATTCCTTTTTCTAATCCGCTTCATCTAAATCATTCATTTTTCTAATTTTTTGTTTTCCATCCTTTAAACAAAAACATTATTATTTTAATTTCTTTTTCGGATTTTATTTTTGAATTCCTCTTTGATGAATGAGTATATTATAGATGATTCAGATTTCGTAGATTCTGTGATAAATCAGAAATGTTAATTGATAATGAGATTATATCAAAAGAACTTATGTTCGTCCAGTGGGAATTTCTAAATATGATAATCCGACATTGCATTAAAGCGAAAGACCAGTAAGACATCAGGATTTAAAATCCTTGCAATTTCTTCCAGAATTCAAAATGTTGTTGTTTCTGGCGGCATCGTTATATCTTTATACAAAAAGAGCATAAAAAACGAAGAGGCGAAAAGTTATCCACAAACTTTTCGCCTCATGAAGGAAGGTTATTATATAAGATTATTATATGTTCATATATTATATTTTTTCTTTCTAAAAATCTGTTGTGCAAACAACATTTCAACATTTTTATACAAATGTTGAATATCTCACTCATCAAGTTTCACTCTAAAGAGCTTTTACAATTCGCTTTCGTCCCTTAAAAGTTCAATCTCTATCTCACTGTCTTTCGGCTGATGATCCACGTTAGGATCTGTAATAAATATTCCTGGTGCTGTTAGATTTTCTGCTACGCTAGATACTTTAAAGGGCATCTGTCTTGCCACATATCCTTCTTTCGTTCTTTTTATCTCCATCTTACAGAGAATCTCCATTCCTTTTCGATATGTGATTTCTTCCGTTAAACGTGCATTGATCGATTTTCTCTTTGTTTTGTTCTGATTAAGATAATATGCAACAATAGCGCGGACACACCAATCCATACTATAAAAACATGCAACTGCTGGACCTGGTATATTGATCACTGGTTTACTCTGTACCATTGCAACACATATTGGCCGTCCTGGTGCAGCAGCAACATTATGACAGATTATTTTCCCCTTCTTCTTCAACAAATCTGCATTAAAATCTTCTCCACCCTTTGAAGAACCACCATTTATGATCACAATATCTGCCCACTCTAACACATCATCCAATGCTTGCTCTAATTTTTCTGGATCATCCTCTATGATCGGATAACAGATTGTATCTGCCCCCATTTCGAGTAACATATTCTTTACTAATATTGAATTCGAATCAATATTTTTTCCTCTTGTAAGAGTTGTACCTGCCGGAACAAGTTCGCTTCCCGTCGGAATAAATGCAACTGTAGGTTTTCTTACAACCCGAACTTCCGTAACACCACCCAATACAAGTACAGAAAGATCTGACGGTGTTAATTTCGTCCACTGCTTTACAAGCAATTCTCCTTTTCTCAACATACTCCCACATGGTCTGACATTCAACTTCGGATAAACTTGTACATTTTCTTCAAG
Organism: uncultured Clostridium sp.; assembly: GCA_964484055.1. Lineage (GTDB taxonomy): Bacteria > Bacillota > Clostridia > Lachnospirales > Lachnospiraceae > Schaedlerella. The sequence goes on along the minus strand of CAZAEC010000016.1, from coordinate 7,947 downwards.
CTTAACTCCTCCATCTGGTAATAATGTAACCTTCTCTATTGGAATTACCGCATCAAAATAATCTGGAAAATCATCACCTGTATCAGCCCTTTCATAGTCCGTTCCATATTTCCACGTTTCTGTATTCGGTAAACCTGCAGCAAAATCTGTAGATCTTACTGCAATCCCATCCATTGCAGATGCACGAACCACTGGTATATTATGTACCGCATAAGCATCTTCTGCCAGAACACGTCCAATCGCATCTTCTACCATGATCGTTTCTATCTGCACTTCCCATTTCAGTTCTGCATATAATTTTTCTAATGCCTCTTTTTTAGACGGCCATTTCATATCATTTTCCATATGATCTCCTCCTGAATTTTTAGCTTCTCTTTCTATTTATATATCCCAAAGGCGCGGAATGCATTTTCGAACATCCCACAAAATCCAGCCTTGCCACCGTTCACATCTTCTCGTAACAAATCCGTCTGAATCAGCAATCATTTCCAGGTATTCCAATATTTTCATGACTAATTCATCCGAACGCTCAAGATCACGCGAAAATGTCTTTGCATAATACTCAGCTAAATCTTTATCAGCTTTTATTCGTTCTTCTTTCTTATTAATATAATAATCTGTCATTGGAAAATAACCTTTGATCCAAAGCATATTAAACAAAGAATAAAACCATTTGCCAAAACTATTTTTTTGTGGCTCTACCGCTTTTCCTATAATTTCTTTTTTTATTTTCGATTCTAGATCATCAAGCCATCTGATATTACATGCATGAAAACAATAACCTTTACAAATGCGCATTGACTTTTCCAAACTTTCTACCGTACCAAGTGCTGGTGTGATTGCTGCAAAAACAAGATCAAATTTTTTCTCCCAACCAAGTGCTTCTACATTCAGCTTTGAAAAATCTCCTGCCATAAAAGATACATTTTTTATTCCACATTCTTCTGCATGCTTCTGTCCTAACTGTATCATTTTTTCGGAAAGATCTATACCAGTGACATATCCCGATGTTTTTGCAAACTCTGTCACAAATCTTCCTGGCCCACATCCTATATCTAATACTTGACTTTCTTCACCAAGAAGTCCTTGCGAACGCAAAAACTTCGCCGTTGCCTGAACTCTTTCGTCCATATTTACTTGAAAATCTTCTTTTTTATTCAGCTCTTTGCCCCAAGCCTTTGCCCTTTCATCCCATGTCTTTGATGTATGAACCTTTTTATTTGTCCCACTTTCTTCCCAAATCGAAGTAAAGTAGTCATAATCCTTTTTTAAATCAATCAGTCCCATAGTACACCTACTATTCTGTAAAAAAATGGCACCTGTAGATACAAGTGCCATTTTTCTTCTTATTCTAAATTAAATCCCAAGCAGATTTGTCATCTGATCTTCTGTTAATTCCATATGGTAGAACATCTGATAGAATTCTGCTGCTTCTTCACGGATATCATAATCATAATAATCTGGATAAAGCAATTCAGCTAACCAACGTACTCCGATCACACGGTTTGGTCCCGGTGGTCTGTCCACCCAGCTAAACGGTGTATTTGGAGCTCCATATACATTCGCTTTCTCAACTGCTGTAAGTGTTGCATAATTAGGATCTTCCATAAGAGTTTCTGCTGCTGCATCTCCACCAAGGTCAGCCTTAGGTTCTCCGTTTACGATAATGTAATCTGGATTCCATGCAAGAAGCTGTTCTCCTGAAATTTCAATACGGCTTCCACCTTCTACTTCTACATCTGCAATATTGATCGCATTTACAAAATCGATAATCTCTGAATGCATAGATCCTGCAGGTGCTGTTTCAAGTGACTGTTCTCCATTTCCATAATAAACAGTAACTTTTTCTTCTTCTGGAATTTCTTTATTCGTTACTTCGTCAAATGTTTCATCCACATATGCTGCAAGTTCTTCTCCTCGTTCCTCTTCCCCGAATAAATCACCAAGGAAACGATACACCTCTGCTGTATCTGTAAATTCATCACTTACAACAACAACTGGGATTCCAAGGTTTTCTGAAAGCGCATCTGCATCTGAAATAGCTGCATCATCATCTCCATCTACAGCTAATGCAATCTGTGGACCTGCTGCAATTACTGCTTCATAATTTACGCTGTCTCCCTGTCCAAATGATGGAAGATCATGATATTCTGGAAGAATGATTTCTTTTTCCAGATCATTCAGATCATAGTTCCATCCCAACAGATACTCTGGAGCCATTGTATAAATGTAAATTGCTGAGATTGAACTTACAGGGAAGATTTTTTCAACCGTTGTAGGAATCTCAACTGTTCTGCCTGCCATATCTGTGATTTCTCGTGTTGTAGCTTCTTCCTGCGTTGTTGCTGTTTTCTCTTCTGTATCTGCTTTTGTATCATCCGCAGAACCACATCCAACAAGCATACCCAAAGTCAAACACAATACCATCAATAAAGACCTCAGTCTGTTTTTCTTGTTCATAGTTCTCCTCCTTATGATTTAATAGTAAATCCATGTAGATAAAATCTAAACTTGTGATTTTAATTGACATTCATCAACTCAAATGTTATACTTCTTCTTGATGATTTTGTTGATTTTGCACAAATTATTTTTCATTACAATGCATTGTTTTTAGTGAATTTTACTATTTTATATATATTATAGCATCAAAAAACAGGGATTGTATGTTGTGCAAACAACATTTTTTTGATATATTTTATTATTGACAAAGGAGGAGTTATGAAAGAAACACGTCAATATTATGAAAATGAAGCGAAAAAAATCGCTTCCAAATATCGGCTGAAAATGCTGATCTTATTTATCATCACTGTTTGTACCACCCTGTTTTCATTCTGGGTTGGTTACTATTCCTTAAAACCAATGGAAGTTGTAAACGCATTCCTTTCTGGTCTCGGATTTTCTGTGGAGATCATACCACAAGCCGTGACTATTTTCTGGAATATCCGACTTCCACGAATTTTGGCAGCGTTGCTGATCGGAGCTTCTTTATCCGTTTCTGGTGCTGTTTATCAGGGAATGTTTCGAAACCCTTTGGTTTCTCCTGATATCCTCGGGGTATCCGCAGGTGCAAGTATGGGGGCTGCACTTGCAATCTATATGGGATTCAGTAGTTGGTATATCCAGATTGCCGCTTTTTTATGCGGAGCTTTAGCAGTTACATTTTCCTATATGATCAGTAAAAAAAGCCAATATTCACAGACTCTCGGACTTGTATTAACGGGAACTATGGTCGGATCTCTGTGTAATTCCGTTGTAACAATGATCAAATATATCGCAGATCCAAACGATATGCTTCAACAGATCACATTTTGGCTGATGGGAAGTTTGACAAAAGTAAATATGGATAACGTTGCTCTTAGTGCAGTTCCTATGCTAATCGGTATGGCAATCATCTTCTTCCTTCGTTGGAGAGTCAATCTCCTTGCATTGGATGATGAAGAAGCACAAAGTCTTGGAATTAATATTAAGAAATATCGCATCATTTTTATCGCAGCCTCTACAATGTTAAGTGCTGCAGCTATCTGTCTCGGCGGTCTGATCGGCTGGGTTGGTCTTATGATCCCACACCTTTGCCGCTCTTTATTCGGATCGGACTATAGCAGACTGATCCCTGCCTGTATGTTAATGGGTGGATGCTATTTATTATTAATGGATGATGTTGCCAGATCACTTCTTAGTATGGAACTTCCGATCGGTGTTGTTACTTCTATCATGGGTGTCCCATTCTTTATCAGTTTGATCTTACACAAAAAGGAGGCCTAATCTATGTTATTAGAAGTTAAGAATCTCCGCGGAGGATATGGCGGAGAAGACATTTGCCGAGGCATCAGCTGTCAATTGGACAAAGGCGAGATTTTAAGTGTACTTGGACCAAATGGCTGCGGAAAGACAACATTTTTCCGTCTTTTGCTTGGTTCATTATCCGCAAGTAATGGTGAGATCCTCATCAACGGAAAGAACACTTCAGAACTTACCAAAAAAGAATTGGCGCGTCAGATTGCATATATCCCACAGCATCATTCCCCAATTTTTGCATATTCTGTATTGGAGATCATCATGATGGGGCGTGCTAGCCACATTTCCTCATTTGATCGTCCTAAAGAACGAGATCGTGACCATGCGTTTGCAGCTATGGAAATGTTGCACATTGAACATTTAGCCAATCAAAAATATACTGCCCTCAGTGGCGGTCAAAGACAGATGGTACTGATCGCTCGTGCAATCTGCCAAGATGCAAAAATCTTTATTATGGATGAACCTGGCGCAAGCCTTGACTATGCGAACCACCAGCTTCTGATGGAAGTTATCGTTGAATTAGCCAAAAAAGGATATGGAATCATTATGTCAACCCATAGCCCAGAACATCCTTTTTCAATCGCACACAAAGTTCTGCTCTTAAACAGAGGAACGAATGTAAGTTTCGGTCCGCCAGCAGAGGCGATCACAAGTAATATTCTGGAACAAGTATACGGAATCGAAATGGATATCGTCCATATCCCTGATCGCTATGGAAAAACACATACTATCTGTATTCCACTTGGTACAAAATCTTAAAACAAATATTAAAAAGAGGAAATCTTATGTTTATTAACATAAACGATTTCCTCTTTTTATGATCTCTATTTTAAAAACAAAATTCCTTCTTCATCAAATTGTAGATAATCTGGAATTCCTTTTTCTTCTAATTCTTGTGCTTCTTCTGTTTGTACAAACCAGCAGATTACACTCGATGTATCATTTTCCGGTTTAAGATAATAAAATGTTTCAAAAGGCATCTTCGCAATACTTTCTACATTCACTTTCAAACAATTTTTCTTTCTTTCGCCCCAAACTGGCTTAAAATAATGTGCTCGATATCCAAGACATGTGCAGTCTGATGGAATCTCTTTTTCTACATTTAAAGTAATTCCCCATTCTTTTGCCTCGATTGTATGTGCATCGATCCGTTTTGCTTCGGATATATTTTTACATCCTGTCAGTCTTGCTGCTTCTCTATATTTGGGATCTTCAAAAAGTTCTTTTGTCTTTCCAAATGTTACAACTTTGCCAGAATCCATGATCAATAATTCATCACAAAATCGATACACTTCATCTCTGCTGTGCGAAACTAAAATGACAGTTCCTTTGTAATCTTTCAATAATTCTTCCATTTCAAGATATAATCTGTCTTTCAAAAATACATCTAATGCAGAAAATGGTTCGTCCAAAAGAATCACATCTGGCTCGTACGCCATAATTCTTGCAAGTGCAACTCTTTGTTGTTGTCCACCAGATAATTGTCCCGGATATCGATCTGCTAATCCGTCTAACTGGAACTTTTCAAGCATTTCCTGTACTCTTTTTTGTTTCTCGGCTCTACTTCCCTTCAACCCAGCTTCTATATTTTTTTCTACGGTCATTGTTGGAAATAACGCATAATTTTGAAATAAATATCCGATATTACGCTTCTGTGGTTTCATATTTATCTTTTGTTCAGAATGATAAAGTGTATGATCCTCAACACAAATTTTACCTTCGGAAGGCGACTCAATTCCTGCAATACATTTCAAAGTCATACTTTTTCCACATCCAGACGCTCCAAGAATCCCAATTCGCTTCGACTCACTGTTAAAATTTATGTTTAACTGAAAACTTCCCAGTTTCTTTTTAATATCTACTGTAATTCCCATAACATTCCTCTTCTGCCTGCTACCAACGTTTAATATTTTTCATCTGTTTTCCAGAGATGAGATTCATCAAAAATACAACCATGAATGCAATCAGCATTACGATCACTACCCAAACACCTGCTGTCATATAATCTCCATCTTGAATGACCATTGCAATTTTCTGAGAGATCGTTCCTGTCTTTCCTGGAATATTTCCTGCTAACATAGATGTTGCGCCGTATTCTCCTAATGCTCTAGCAAATGTTAAAATTGTACCAGATGCAATTCCTGGTCCAGCAGAAGGAACAATGATCTTCCAAAAAATCTTTACATCTGACATTCCAAGTGTTCTGCCTGCATAGATAAGATTGACATCCAATTGTTCAAACGCTGCTCTGGCATTACGATACATCAACGGAAATGCGATCACTGTCGCTGCAATGATACATCCGAGCCAAGTCTGTACAACCTTAATTCCAAATTCTTCAAATAAAAATATACCGAATGGTCTTCTCCTGCTGAAGATCAAAAGTAAAAAAAATCCAGCAACCGTTGGTGGCAATACCATTGGCAAAGTCAAGATACCATCCACAACCGCTTTTTTCCCCGGTGACATCTTAATTACTTTTCTTGCCGCAAAAATTCCTAAAAAGAAAGAAACGATCGTTGCCACGATTCCCGTTTTTAAAGAAATCCACAAAGGACTCCAATCCAAACTTTTTAAAATATCTACAACAGCATCCATATATCCTCCTAAAAATCATGCGGACATTTCAGCCCGCATGATATTGTTCATTCCCTTTGTAATTGTTGCTCTTGATATTCTCTAACAGATTATTCTACATTTGTATCGAAATAGTAGCTGTCAAAAATTGCTCTTGCTTCATCAGAAAGAATGAATGCTAAGAAATCTGCTGCTGCTGCATTCTGTGCATCATCAGCTTCTGCATTAATGATCTGAGCGATTGGATAGATTACATTACCTGTAAGATCATAGCTAACATATTCAATGATATCTAAGTCATCTTCGTAACCATATGTATCTGAATAATATGTTGTTCCAACTTCACAAGATCCTTCGATCACTGCTGAAAGTACTTTACTTACGTTATCCTGTTCACTGATCTCTACACCACCAAGTGCTTCAGAAATTGTTGCAGTTTCAATCGTAGAAACATCCTCAACTTCATCGAGCAGACCAAGATTTACCATTGCCTGACGTGTATATTTTCCTACAGGAACACTTCCTCCAGCTAATGCAATGCTTTCTGCATCACCAATATTTTCCAGACCTGTTACAGTTGTTTCGCTATCTTTTAATGCCACTACTACAACCTGATTGTTTACAACATTTGCACGAGTTCCTTCTACAAGAAGACCTTCTTCTTCCAATGTATTCATCTGTTTCTGTGCTGCTGAGAAGAACAGATCACATTCATATCCTTCCTGGATCTGTGTCATCAATGTACCTGAACTATCTGCATTGAAAACGATCTTCACTTCTGGATGTTCTTCATTGTATTTTTCAGCCAGCTCTGTCATAACTGTGTTCAGACTTGCTGCAATAAACACCTGAATTTCTGTCTCTTCAGCTACTTCTTCTGTTCCTGCTTCTTTTGTTGTATCAGTTGCTTCCTCTGTTTCCTTTGAAGCTCCGCATCCTGCCATTCCAAATACAAGAACTCCTGCCATCAAGCATGCTGCTGATTTTTTTAATAATCCTTTTGCATTTAACATTTTTCTTTTCATAACTTTTTCTCCTATCAATTATTTTTTTATCTTACACATTCGCCTTCTGTTCCACGTAAAATCCCAATTCCATGTCCGAGTGCCGGCAAAATGTATTCCAAACTCTCTTTTACTGCTTTTGGACTTCCTGGAAGATTGATGATCAATGTCTTCTTACGGATTCCAGATACCGCACGGCTGAGCATTGCACGTTTTGTGATATTTAACGAATATGCTCTCATTGCTTCAGCAATTCCTGGTGCCATACGATCACAAACTGCAATCGTAGCTTCTGGTGTGATGTCTCTCTCGGAAAATCCAGTTCCACCTGTTGTAAATATTACATTTACTTGTCTTTGATCTGCCAAACGTATGAGGTGATGCTGCAAAACTGATTTACTGTCTGGAAGAAGAAGCTGTTCGATCACATCATATCCCTCTTTTTCCATCATCTCTTTTATCAATGGGCCACTTTCATCTTTTCGTTCCCCTACTGCACCTTTATCACTCAATGTTATAACTGCCGCTGTAAATGGACGATCCGCTTCAAGTGGAAGTCGGATTACTTCAT
>CAZAEC010000015.1:26996-62475 GCA_964484055.1 uncultured Clostridium sp. | reverse complement strand
CATTTATTTTCAACATTGATTAAATGTAAAGAATGCGGCTGGTCCTTCCGCAGAACGGTGCGTACTTATAAGAATACCTATGTGCGTTGGGTGTGTTCCGGACGAAATGGACAAGGTGCAGATAGCTGCCCGAACAAAACCACAGTGGATGAAGATGAATTGATCGAGGTTCTGCAGGAGTATTTTGCAAATGTACTGAAACAGAAGAAAAAGGTAATCAATCATGTGATCAATGAATTTCAGCGTGTTTACAAGGCAAAAGATGAAAATCTGGAATATGAAAAAGAGTTGAATAGTCAGCTTGCCAAATTGAAAAAAACTCGTGAGAAGTATATGGATATGTATACTGATGACTTGATTTCTCGTGAGGAACTGAATGAGAAAATCGGCGGCATGAAGAAAGAAATTGAGCGTTTGGAAAATGAACTAAAGATGGTATCTTATCATTTGACCAAAGGAGAGCAATTGGAAGCAATTCTGAATAATACCTTTAAGACGATTGAAGATATTACAGATGTACGTCAGATGACCAACACCCAGTTGAAGAAACTTATCCAGAAAATTGAAGTGGACAAAGACGGAAACGTAGATATTTATTTACGTCTGCTTGGTGACTTGGGACTGGATGAAACAATACTGATAGCGGACGAATCTGACAAAACAGTTCCAAATTGTAACGACCACACATAAGGATGTAACAGAACGGTTAGAAAAAATAAATCCATCACTAGCCATTCAGGCACGAGCAGTTTTGGACATGAATAAGTCAGAACGTCATATTCGAGGCGGTCTAGCTACAAAAGAAAAATATCTTCATCAAGCACAACAAAAATTACAGATATGAATAAAAATAGAACAAAAGTACAAATATTTCGAGGATATTTTGATAAAAAAGGATATTGTCAAAAAAGAATGACTGAACTATAATAGAAAAATAATATTTTAAAGATATTATCAATAAGATATCGGAGGAGAAAGAGATGAAGAACGAGTTAGTAATCGTCCTTGATTTTGGTGGACAGTATAATCAGCTGGTTGCCAGACGTGTCAGAGAATGCAATGTATATTGCGAGATTTATTCTTATAAAACTGACATTCAGAAAATCAAAGACATGAATCCAAAGGGTATCATTCTGACAGGCGGCCCAAACAGTTGTTACGAAGAAGATTCTCCTACTTATACAAAAGAACTGTTCGAATTAGGAATTCCAGTTCTTGGTCTGTGCTATGGTGCACAGTTAATGAGTCATGTACTTGGTGGAAAAGTAGAACGTGCCAGTGTACGTGAATACGGTAAGACAGAAGTCCTTATTGATAAGACAGAATCCAGAATTTTTGAAGGTGTATCTCCAAAAACAATCTGTTGGATGAGTCATTTTGATTACATTTCTAAGATCGCACCAGGATTTGAAATTTCTGCACACACAGCAGATTGTCCTGTGGCTGCTGCAGAAAATGCAGACAAGAAACTCTATGCGATTCAGTTCCATCCAGAAGTATTGCATACTGTAGAAGGTACAAAGATGTTGTACAATTTTGTTCGCAATATTTGTGAATGTACAGGCGATTGGAGAATGGATTCATTTGTAGAAGAATCTATTAAAGCAATTCGAGAAAAAGTAGGAAATGGAAAAGTATTATGTGCTTTATCAGGTGGTGTTGATTCCTCTGTAGCGGCAGTACTGCTTTCAAAAGCAATTGGTAATCAGCTCACTTGTGTATTTGTAGATCATGGTCTCCTTCGTAAAAATGAAGGAGATGAGGTAGAAGCAATCTTTGGACCAGAAGGTAATTATGACCTCAATTTCATTCGTGTAAACGCACAGAATCGTTTTTATTTGAAACTTGCAGGCGAGTCCGAACCAGAGCGTAAGCGTAAAATCATCGGTGCAGAATTCATTCGTGTATTTGAAGAAGAAGCAAAGAAGATTGGTGCGGTAGACTTCCTTGTTCAGGGAACAATTTATCCTGATATTGTAGAAAGTGGTCTCGGCGGAGAATCCGCAGTGATCAAGTCTCACCACAATGTAGGTGGACTTCCAGATTGCGTAGATTTCAAAGAAATCATCGAACCATTGCGTGACCTTTTTAAAGATGAGGTTCGTAAAGTAGGTCTTGAACTTGGAATCCCAGAATACCTTGTATTCCGTCAACCATTCCCAGGTCCAGGTCTCGGTGTTCGTATCGTTGGTGATATTACAGCAGAAAAAGTTAAGATTGTTCAGGATGCAGATGCAATTTACCGTGAAGAAATTGCAAATGCAGGATTAGATCAGGAATATAATCAGTATTTCGCAGCTCTTACAAATATGCGTAGCGTAGGTGTAATGGGTGATGAAAGAACATATGATTATGCAGTTGCACTTAGAGCAGTTAAAACTGTTGATTTTATGACTGCAGAGGCAGCAGAAGTTCCTTACGAAGTATTGAATAAAGTAATGAGTCGAATTATAAACGAAGTTCGAGGGGTTAATAGAGTAATGTATGACTTAACGAGTAAACCACCTGGAACTATCGAGTTTGAATAAGGGAATGTCAAAAGGAAACCCAGTAAAATCAAGGGCTGCAAGCAAATTTGTTTAAGTGCTGGCAACATTTGATACTTATTCAACAAATATTTTATTTTAATAAGAGTATAGAAAAACCTTACTGATTTTCAGTTTGAACTGAAAGTCGGTAAGGTTTTATGTTTAGATTGAAGATGATTTGATATATTTTCGTATGAGTAAAACAATATCACTTCTTTGCACTGATTTTGTTATTCAGAAATGGGTAATAGGGCGAATATACTTCTTTTTTGATTTAGAATATAGATTAGAAAGGAAGGTAGAAGTAATGATAAATATTTATGGTTATGTTCGTGTCAGTGCAAAAGATCAAAATGAGGATAGGCAGCTGGTAGTTATGCGAGAATTAGATATTCCGGAGAAAAATATTTTCATTGATAAATGTCTGGTAAGAATTTTAATCGTCCAATGTACAAGCGAATGATAAAGAAAATGAGGAAAAATGATTTACTGTACATAAAAAGTATTGACAGGTTAGGGCGAAATTATGAAGAGATTCTGGAACAGTGGAGAGTGTTGACAAAAGAAAAAAAGCTGGACATTGTTGTGTTAGATATGCCTCTATTAGATACCAGAAGAGGTAAAGATTTGATGGGGACGTTTTTAAGCGATATTGTTTTACAGGTACTATCGTTTGTTGCTGAAAATGAAAGAATTAATATAAAACAACGACAGGCAGAAGGAATTGCTGTTGCCAAAGCAAAAGGAGTACGTTTTGGGCGTCCTCCGAAGCCATTACCAGAGAATTTTCCTAAGGTTTATCGGGAATGGAAATGTGGAAAAATTACGGGTGTAGAGGCTGCAAATGCTTGTAATATGCCGATGTCTACATTTTTATATAGGGTAAAAGCTTACGAAAAATCTCAATTATAAAAAGCATATTAATTTACAAGAATGTGTACCTTTCTGTAAATTGGTATGCTTTTTCTTTTTATAATAAGTTTATATTTATTATAGCAGAAACAGTGATTTTTTCAATATAAACAATTATTTTGGCTGATTAAACCTGTTATATAGTATACAAACTTATAGATAAATATCAATTCAAAAAGGTACACATTTTAGAAAAAATTTGGAGGTGAGGAGAAGTGAGTTGTTCTTATTACACATTCAGACAGGGGGACTATTATTGCATCAAAAAAGGAGATTATGTGAACGAAGATGTTTACTATAAATACTGTAGAAATTATGATTATGCAGATTGTCCGATTTATAAAGGAGATTCTTCAGGTGGATGTTATTTGACATCAGCTTGCATGTATGCGAAAGGATTACCGGATGATTGTTATGAATTGGAAATATTAAGAAGATTTCGTGATACATGGCTTGAGGCAACAGAGGAAGGTAAAGTTATTATTAAACAGTACTACGAGATTGCGCCGAAGATTGTTTCAGCAATCAATGAAACAGTAAACAGTAAAGAAACTTATGAAATGTTATATGAGAAAATGGTGAAACCTTGTGTTAAATTTATTGAACAAAAGAAATATAAAGAAACACTCGAGTTGTATCGTGACATAACATTTCAATTAGAAAAAGAATATTGTTAATAATTACATATGGAGGAAGAAAGTAATGGGATTATTTAGTAGTTTGTTTGGAGAAAAGAAAAAACAGGAACCACATTTCGTACAAGAGTCAGTAGTTCGGTACAATAAAGAAAGTGTGGAAGATATAAGTCTTGCATTAAGTTGTCTTGTTACGAATGCGAATGAATCTTGGTTTAATGTGGTATTACAAGACGAAAATAAAGCAAAAGGGTGGCCAAAAACAGTGAGTGTATCTGCAACTCTTGATAGATGGAGATTGAAACACTTGGGAATAACAAATTTGCATAGCGTAGATTCATATAGAAAACTTGAAGTTCCAGAGGATATTGCACAGTTTTTGGCGAGTATACCATTTGATACATCACAAAGTGATACTCTATCATATAAGTTTTCTAATCTTCCGGAATATCCATCGTCGTATAAATATGCTGTAATGGATTCTATTAAAAAGGGATGTTCAATGAGTAAGTATGCAATGATTCGAGAGGTGAAAATTGAGGATAGAGGATTTATTTCATGTAAGGTTGGATAAACGCTAGCGTAAAGTTTTTATAGGAAAATCAAATAGATAAAAGAAGAAAGCACCTCTTTGTGTTTGGAGTGAGTTGATTAGACAAAATCTACATAAAGGAAGGTGCTTTCTATGGTTATTTTTGGAAGTATGACTTATCAAAATAACATTGTTCAAAAATAAGTTTACCAGAAAAGCTATTATTTGGCTTTAAAAAGGCTATAATTAATTATTTTATGAATACTGATTTGCAGTCCTGATTCATCAAGCAATTTTTCTGGGTGAATGTAGTTTTTGTGCTTATTATGTGTAGAATACCATGAAAAGTGTGTAATGAACCATGTGCTAAATTATTTCTTTTCTAAAATATCTACGATCTCTGCAAATGCCATTCCGTGGGAGGCTTTGACAAGGATGGTATCATGTTCGTTTAAGATGTTATCCATAGAATCGAAGAATTCATCTTTTGTAGTGAAGTGGTAGATCTTCATAGGATGTTCTTTGTGCTGATCATCGGCACCTTTTGCGATATCTTCTGCAAGTGAACCGATGGCGATCAACATCTGAATACCAACTTCGGCTGCATGTTTTCCAACTTCGTAATGCATAGGTTTTTCGTTATCTCCGAGTTCAAACATATCTCCGAGGATCGCAACTGTACGAGTGTCTGCTTTTGCAAGGACATCGAGAGATGCCTTCATGGAAATTGGATTTGCATTGTAGCAGTCATCGATGATCGCAAAATGTTCTGTCTCGATTAAGTGATTGCGTCCGGCAAGCGGTTTTAATGCTTCGATTCCAGCAATGATCTCATTGTCTGTCAGACCAAGTGCACGGCCAACAGCGATTCCGGCGAGTGCATTGTTTACCATATGTTCGCCAGGAATTGAGATGTGTGCACGGAATGTGGATTCTGGTGTGATAAATGTAGCAGTTGTTCCACGAAGTCCCTGATTGTCGATATCTTTTGCGTGATAGTTAGAATCTTCTGTTCCAAAATAAGTTGGCTGAATGCCATTTTCAGGGGTGTAGGAACGAAGTTTATCATCATTTCCGTTGAAAATGATAGAACCTTCAGGATTCATGTACTGCATCATTTCTGTTTTTGCTTTTAATACGCCATCTCTGTCTTTCAGATTTTCAAGATGTACACAACCGATATTTGTGATCACACAGATGTCAGGACGAGCCATCTTTGCAAGACGAGTCATTTCGCCAAATCCGCTGATTCCCATTTCGAGGACTGCGATTTCATGTTCTTCGCGGATATTGAAAATTGTCAAGGGAAGACCAATCTCGTTGTTAAAATTACCTACTGTTTTTAATACGTTGTATTTTTGAGAAAGGACAGAAGCGATCATTTCTTTTGTGCTTGTTTTACCAACGCTTCCAGAAATTCCAACAACTTTGATGTTCAGACTTTTACGATAGTGCTCTGCAATGGCTTTCATAGCTGGTGCACAGGATTCTACCAAAATATATGGGTATGGAACTTCTCCAAGATCTTTTTCTGATAAAGCGCACAGAGCACCTTTTTCCATAACCTGTGGAATGAAATCATGGCCGTCAACTCGTGCACCTTTGATCGCGATGAAGAGGCTGTCTTTTTCTACTTTACGGCTGTCGATCACAACGCTGGAAACTTCTTTTGTAAGAAGGGATTCGTCACCGTGATATGTTCCGTTACAAGCAGCTGTAATGGCTGCTAATGACATATTTTTCATAATTAAACTCCTTATATATAGCGCATATGCCATAGTAATCTACTATGGCATAATTTATTTAGTCAAAAGATCTGCGCTTGTATTTATTTACTGATATCTTGCTTCAAGAGATTTTTTAATGATTAATTCACAAAGCTCATTGTATGGAATTCCGTCAGCAGCGGCTTCTTTAGGAAGAAGACTGGCAGCAGTCATACCTGGCAGTGTGTTCATTTCCAGACAGTACAGATTATTATTTTCATCAAGAAGGAAATCTGCACGGCTGTATACGTCAAGTTTCAATACGTGGAATGCACGAACAGTGAGTTCCTGCATACGTTTTGTGATCTCTTCGCTGATCTGTGCAGGACAGATCTCTTCTGTTGCATCTGCCTGATATTTGTTGGCATAATCAAAGAAACCACTCTTAGGAATAACTTCGATTGGTGGAAGAGCTTTTCCATCAATGATACCACAGGCGAATTCACGACCTTTGATATATTCCTCGATGACAACTTCGTCTTCAAATTTGAAAGAATTTTCTAATGCTTCTTTATATTCTTCTTCTGTTTTTGCAATGTATACGCCGATACTAGAACCGCCGCAGCATGGTTTTACAACAACAGGAAGTTCAAGACCAAGGTCTGCAAGATCCTTTTTGTTTTTATTTTTGTGGATGCAGACACCGTTTGGTGTAGATACTCCAGTCTGAAGGAAAATGTGTTTTGCAATTCCTTTATCCATAGCAAGAGAGCATCCGAAAGAGTTTGGTCCAGTATATTTGATTCCGAGAAGGTCAAATGTTGCCTGGAGTTTTCCATTTTCGCCTTCGCCACCGTGAAGACCGATAAATGTGATATCAGCCATCTTACAAAGTTCTACAACGTTTGGTCCAAGGAAAGCATCAGACTGATCTGGACGGGATGCTTTGATCGCTGCAAGATCAGGTGCGTCTGTGCTAATATTATTTACAATATTGAGACCGTGGTCAGGAAGTGTGAAAACTTCTTCCAGTTTGTCTTTATCATAAGGAAGACCCATGAATACATCCAAAAGGTAAGCGTCATGTCCATTTTCTAATAAAGTTTTACAAATACCAGCACTGGAAGACAGGGATACGTCACGTTCAGTACTAAGGCCACCAGCCAATACGATAATTTTCATAATGTTATACTCCTTAAAATTTATTTGCTCATGTCATTTAAAAGTTTTTGTTTTGTATCATAAAGTTTCTGAGATAAGTCTACATATACTTTGTGTGGGTAAACCAGACGGAGTGTCTCATCCCAGAGAGTTGCTTTTTCTTCTTTGCAGAATGCTGCGATTTCTTTTACGCTAGGTGATTCATAAACACATTCTCCGTTGATAAAGATTGGTTTGAGTAGTTCTTTCATTGTATAAGAACCACCTTCAAGATGTGTCTTTTTCCATGTTGCATTTGGATCAAAGAGCAGTAAGTCGTCTTCTGGATCAAATACTTCGTCTACGAAGCAGATCAGATCGGCTCTTACTTTTCCACTTTCTTTATCATAGATACGGTAGATTGTCTTGTTTCCAGGGTTTGTGATCTTTTCTGTATTTTCGGAAAGCTTAATCTTAGGTTCCATCTCGCCATTCTCATTCATGATCGCAGCAAGTTTATAAACACCGCCGAATGAAGGACAGTCTTTGGAAGTGATCAAATGTGTTCCAACACCCCATGTATCAATCTTAGCGCCCTGAATCTTCAAGTCATTGATCAAAGATTCATCAAGATCGTTAGATGCTGCGATCTTAGCATCTGGGAATCCGGCCTGATCTAACATCTTGCGAGCTTTTTTTGAAAGATAAGCAAGGTCACCACTGTCAAGACGGATACCATAAGATTTTGGTTTGATTCCTGCATCACGCATTTCCTGGAATACGCGGATCGCATTAGGAACACCGGATTTTAAAGTATCATAAGTGTCTACAAGTAATGTACATGCATTTGGATAAAGTTCTGCATATTTTTTGAAGGCAGTGTATTCATCTTTGAAACTCATGATCCATGCATGCGCATGTGTTCCCATGACTGGAACGTCAAACATCTGTCCAGCGAGTACGTTAGATGTTCCAACACAGCCTCCGATGACCGCTGCTCTTGCACCATAAAGACCAGCATCTGGTCCCTGTGCACGTCTAAGCCCGAATTCCATAACGCCATCTCCTTGTGCTGCATGAACAACACGAGATGCTTTTGTTGCGATCAAGCATTGATGGTTTAAGATATTCAGGATCGCAGTCTCAATAAGCTGTGCTTCCATGATCGGAGCAACAACTTTTAATAATGGTTCTTTTGGGAAGATCACACTTCCTTCTGGAATCGCATAAATATCACCGCTGAAATGAAATCCGCTGATATAGTGAAGAAAATCATCACTGAAGATTCCAAGTCCTCTTAGATAGTCTACATCTTCATAAGAAAAATGAAGATTCTTTACATATTCAATTACCTGTTCCAGACCGGCCATAACAGAATATCCGTTATGGTTTGGATTAGAACGGAAAAACATATCAAAAACAACAGTTTCATTTTTTTCTTGTGTTTCAAAATAGCCCTGCATCATAGTTAACTGGTACAGGTCTGTTAGTAATGTCAAATTTTGTGTGCGCAAGGTATGTTCCTCCTTTGCATTTTTATATCACCCCTCAGTATAGCACTATTTCTTTAAAATGTAAAAGAAAAAAAGAACACTGCTCGATAACAGAACTGTTATTGAGCAATGTTCTTAATATAGACTGGCGATGTAGTTTTGCTTATTAGATCATAGGTGCATTTTTTTGAATGGTTTCATGAATGATATCCTGTACATAATTTCCAAGATTTCGTTTTTCTTCTCTTGACAGTTCATTCGGATAGATCGGCTTTCCATATTCGATGATAACATGAGTCTTTTTTACCTTTGGAAAATGGTTTTCAAAGATTTCAATCGTATTATTCATAGAAACAGGAATGATCGGACAGCCAGTTTTTGTTGCGATTTTAAAAGCTCCATCTTTAAAAGGGAGAATGCTACCTTCTTCTCCTTTGTTTCTTGTTCCTTCAGGGAATAAGAAGATAGAAATACCATTCTGGATATGTTCTATTGCTTGTAAGATCGTTTTGAGTCCTTCACGAGGATTTTCACGATCAAGGAAGAGACAGTTTCCAAAGCGCATCCAAACAGAAAGCAGAGGTGCTTTTTCCATCTCTTTTTTGGAGATATAACCAGTGAGTCCAGGGCATCTCCAGTAAGTTAAGATGATATCAAAAAAACTGCGATGATTGCCGATATAAAGGACTGGTTCATCGGGAATATTTTCTGCTCCAATGACAGTTACTTTTGTACCAGCAAGAAATTCCATTCCGTGAAGTCCTCTTTTGATAAATCCCATAGAACTGCGGTTACGTTTTTCAGGGCTGAATTTGCCAAGGATGTATTCATATAAAAAAACAGGAATTGACAAAATCAGGTAAAGTCCTAAGTAGATTGCTAAAATAATAAATCGAATCATAATAAATCCTTCTTTCATTTTCAATGTAATTATTTTAACAAAGCCTTTGGAAAAAGACAATCCTGTAACGAATAAAATCAAGAGATCGCTAATATGCTGTAAAGGAAAGCAGATGAGGGAAAGAAAAATGCGGCATTTGGTCTATAGTGTGTTCCTTGTATTTTTATCAGGATTTCTGACAGGCTGTATTGAAAGTCCACTTCAGACAGAAAAGATACGAGAACTATCATTTGTTGTGCTTACTGAAGAGGAAATTCCGAAGGAACTAAAAGAACAAATCGAAAAAGAAAAAGAGAATACATTTCGTATGAGTTATGAAGATGCAGGAATGTTGTATATAGCAGAAGGATATGGGAAACAGGCTAAAACAGGGTACTGTGTGGAAGTGATACAGGTTTATGAAACAGAAAATGCGATTGGATTCCATACACATCTGATAGGTCCAGAAAAGGTAGTAGAAACAGAAAAGACAGAGACTTATCCATATGTGGTCATTATGACGGAAGATATTGGGAAAATGGTGATTTTTGAATGAGGAGGAGTATATGGAACTTATCAAAAAAAATATACAGTATATTAAAGCTGGAAAGCAGACGATCGATCAATTCTATATGGATGAAGATATTAATGTTCCGGATACAAAAGAGGATGTTCGACAGATTGTAAGAGGAGAAGCAAAAATAAAAATAGAAGATATTCGGAAAGTTGAGAATCATCTTAGGATATCAGGGAAGTTATATTATCAGATTTTGTATCTAACAGATACTGCGGAGGCGGAACCTTCTGTTTTAGAAGGAAAACTTCCGTTTGAAGAGATGATCTATATAGATGAAACGGAGCCGGGAAGTTGGTTTATAGAAAATATAAGGGTAGAATTTCAAGTATCATTGGTACATTCTCGAAAAGTAAATATGCGAGCGATGATCGAATTTTCGATTGGGAGAGAGTTATCGGAAAATGAAGCAGTTACGATGGATATAGAAAGTTCAGTTCCTGTATATAAAAAGAAACAAAGAGTCAATCTTCTAGGATTAGAGATTTCCCAGAAAGATACATATCGGATCAAAGAAGAAATCATGCTTCCGGGAACCAAGGAAAGTGTTGGAAAGATCCTTTTAACAGAGATTACAAAACGTAAATTTGAAATTCGTCCAAGGCATGGAGAAATACAGATTCAAGGAGAACTACTTGTTTTCTGTATGTATTTATCAGACGAAGGAAAAGTGGATTGGATCACACAAGCAGTTCCTTATGAAGGTAGGATTCCTTGCGAAGGAGTAGAGGAAGGAATGTATTATCATGTATATAATTCTCTTGAAGACACGCTTTTGGATATCCGACTTGACGAAGATGGGGAGATGAGGATCCTTGGGATTGAAGGGACACTGAATCTTAGAATGAATCTTTATCAAGAAAAAGAATTAGAAATCCTAGAAGATCTATATTCTTTGGAAAAAATGTGCCAGTTTGAAACGAAAGAAAGTGTATATGAAGAATTGCTAGTTCAAAATCATTCCAAATGTAAAGTGTCGGAGAAGCTCCAGTTGCCAGAATTAAAGGATGATGTCCTTCAGATTTGTTATAGTGATGGGACGGTTCAGATGGAACATACAAAGATTGTGGAAAATGGAATCCAAGTGGATGGAATCTTGCATCTTTCGTTTTTATATCTTCGGGCAGATGATACGGAAACTTTTGGAAGTTGGCAGGGAATGGTTCCATTTTCTTGGTATCTGGAATGCAAAGGGATCGAAGAGAATGCACGATATGATATTTCCTATCACGTAGAACAGCTGACGGTCTCATTGGCAGGGAGTGAAGCAGTTGAGATCAAGGCAGTTTTAGCGTTTGATACATTTATCAGAAAGCCAGTGTTTATGCAAATGCTCACTTCTGTAGAAATGAAACCGATAGAGATAGAAGAGATTGAAAAAAGACCAGGGATCGTCGGATATGTTGTAAAAGAGGGAGATGACCTGTGGAATCTGGCAAAAAAATATATGACAACAGTAAAAGAGATACAAAAAATCAATAATTTAGATTCTGAAGTTGTAAAAAGAGGAGATGTATTATTGATTTTGAAAGAAAATATGGGTATACTAGGGTAAAATGTATTTAAAAAAATACAATATACAATATGCAGCAGAAATACAAAGGTAAATTCTGCTGAAAGATAGAATAAAGGAGATACGAATGGACTTAAGAGCACTTGCAAAGATCAATTTAGGCCTAGATGTTCTGGGGAGAAGAGAAAACGGTTATCATGATGTAAGAATGGTAATGCAGTCAATCTACCTTTATGACAATGTAAAAATAGAAAAAAAGAGTGAGCCAGGCATTACACTTTCTAGTAATCTTTATTTTTTACCTTCAGATGAGGGAAATATTGCGTATAAAGCAGCAGATTTGTTGATAAAAGAATTTCATTTAACAGAAGGTGTGGATATCGTATTGGATAAACATATTCCAGTAGCTGCAGGAATGGCAGGAGGAAGCTCCAATGCGGCAGCAGTTTTATTTGGAATGAATCGATTGTTTGATCTCGGACTTTCTACACAGGAATTGATGGAACGTGGGGTGAAGTTAGGCGCAGATGTACCATACTGTATCATGCGAGGTACAGTGCTTGCGGAAGGAATCGGTGAAGAATTGACAGAACTTCCGCCAATGCCAAAGTGTACGATCTTGATCGCAAAACCACCGGTCAGTGTTTCAACAAAAGATGTTTATCAGGCATTGGATGCAAAAGAAAATATAGAACATCCAGATATTGATGGAATCATGGAAGGATTAAAAGAACAAGACTTGCGAAAGATCGCCGCATGTATGGGAAATGTACTGGAAGATGTGACGATCCCAATGCATCCAGAAATAGAGAAGATCAAAAAAGTGATGTTAGAATGTGGCGCTTTAAATGCGATGATGAGTGGAAGCGGACCAACAGTATTTGGGTTGTTTGAAAATCGAACAGATGCAAAGACAGCACAAGAAAAAATTAGACAGAAAGAACTTGCGAAGCAGGTTTATGTGACAAACGTGCATACAGCAAGGAGGACAAAAGATGGAATTTGAAGTGAATATGAATGAGTATCTGCCACTTCGAGATGTAGTATTTAATACACTTAGACAGGCAATTTTGAAAGGTGAATTGAAACCGGGAGAGCGCTTGATGGAGATCCAGCTGGCTACAAAGTTAGGAGTTAGCCGTACACCAGTGCGTGAAGCGATCAGAAAGCTGGAATTGGAGGGACTTGTTTTGATGGTCCCAAGAAAAGGCGCAGAAGTTGCACAGATCACAGAAAAAAGTATGGTTGATGTTCTAGAGATCCGAAGAGCATTGGAAGAATTAGCAGTTCGTCTGGCATGTGAAAGAATGACACCGGAAGGATTAGAAGAATTAAAACAGGCAGAGGAACGATTCGAGAAAGTACTTGGGAATGAGGATATTACAGTCGTTGCCGGAGCAGATGTTGAATTCCATGATGCGATCCTTCGGGCAACAGATAATCAAAAGTTGATCCAGCTTCTCAGCCAGTTCCGTGAACAGATGTATCGCTATCGAGTGGAATATTTGAAAAGAGAAGAGTGTCATCCACAGGTGATCAAGGAACATCAAGAGATCATTCAAACGATCGAGAATCGGAACAAGGATGAGGCAGCAGAATATATTTGTAATCATATAGACAGTCAAGTGAAAGCCGTAGCGGATACGATACGTCAGAATGATTGATCCCAAATTTATATGTGATGTATAATGACCAGAATCTGGGCAATACTTCCACTATCAAGAGATCGTGGAGGTTGATACATATGGATTATGTGAAATATTATGAGATAGAAAAAAGAGTAAAGATGGCAGCAGTAATTGTTACGATTATTGTTGCCTCTTTTGTTACAAATTTTTTGATGTATAACGAAAAGACTAATGTACAAGCTGCAATGCAACAAAGTCTTGCACAAGAAGTGCTGCGATTTCATGTGTTGGCCAATAGTGACAGTGAAGAGGATCAGGCTTTGAAGATGAAAGTGAAAGAAGCGGTGCTTGCTCATATCGATCAAGAGATGCCCGAGACAAAAAATGTAACGGAGACAAGTGAATGGATGCGACGACACGTTGAGGAATTGAAACAAGTTGGTGAAGCAGTCATTCAAAAAGAAGGGTATGATTATACTGTCAGCGCAGCAGTGACAACTTGCTGGTTTCCAGAAAAAACATATGGTGATCTGACATTTCCGCAGGGGAATTATAAGGCACTTAGGATAGAAATTGGTGAAGCGAAGGGACAGAATTGGTGGTGTGTATTATATCCTGGATTGTGTTTTGTAGATGCGGTAAATGCAGTCGTTCCGGAGGAAGGAAAAGAAAAATTAAGGTCGGTTTTGAGCGAGGATGAGTATTCGTTTCTGGATGGTGAAAAAGACTTTAAAATAGGGTTCTATTTTCTGGAAAACATCTTGACATATAAGTAACAGGAGGGATATAATTATTATCGGTGAGAAGTGACTACATGGGAACTCGTATTCTTGGGTGGATACGAGTTTTTCTGATTAGATAGGATGCGTCTGCTCTTGCCGCATGCTTATCGGTCAGGGGCATTTTGCAACCAAAAAGAAGCCAAATATAGTATGAGTTGAAAGCATGAGAGGAGAAAAGAATGAATTACGATGTGATCATTATCGGTGCAGGACCAGGTGGGATTTTTTCAGCATATGAATTGGTGCAGAAATGTCCAGATTTAAAAATTGCGGTCTTTGAAGCCGGAAATCCCCTGGAGAAAAGACGTTGTCCAATCGATGGAAAAAAAGTAAAGAGCTGTATCAAGTGTAAAACTTGTGCCATTATGAGTGGTTTCGGTGGAGCCGGAGCATTCTCAGATGGAAAATATAATATTACAAATGACTTTGGTGGAACATTACATGAACATATTGGTAAAGAGACAGCAATCGCTCTTATGAAATATGTTGATGATATTAATATCAGCCATGGTGGCGAAGGGGCTCGTATGTTCTCAACAGCAGGATCAAAATTCCATAAGCTGTGCATGCAGAATAAGTTGAATCTTTTGAATGCATCTGTTCGTCATCTTGGAACAGATCTTAACTATATTGTATTGGAAAACCTTTACAATGAGATGAAAGAGATCGTAGATTTCCGTTTTAATTATGAAGTGGAAAAAGTAGAAGCGATCGAAGGTGGATATCGTGTGATCCGCGGAGAAGTAGAAGATACTTGTAAGAAATGTGTCATCTCTGTCGGACGAAGCGGAAGTAAATGGATGGAAGAAGTCTGTCATGATCTTGAGATCCCAACAATGTCTAACCGTGTAGACCTTGGTGTTCGTGTTGAGATCCCAGCAGAGATCTTCTCTCATTTAACAGATGAATTGTATGAAAGTAAGATCGTATACCGTACAGAAAAATTCGAAGATAATGTTCGTACTTTCTGTATGAATCCACATGGTATCGTGGTAAATGAAAATACAAAAGGTATCGTAACTGTAAATGGTCACAGCTACGAAGATCCAGAAAAATATACAGATAATACAAACTTTGCACTTCTTGTTGCAAAACATTTCTCTGAACCATTCAAAGATAGTAATGGATATGGTGAAAGTATTGCAAGATTATCTAACATGCTTGGCGGTGGCGTTATCGTACAGCGTTTTGGAGATTTGATCCGTGGTAGAAGAAGTAACGAAAAACGAATCGAAGAAAGCCGTGTAAGACCTACATTGGCTGCAACACCTGGAGATTTGAGCCTTGTATTGCCTAAGAGAATTCTGGATGGAATCATTGAGATGATCTATGCTCTTGACAGAATCGCACCAGGAACAGCGAATGATGATACATTGCTGTACGGTGTAGAAGTTAAATTCTATAATATGGAAGTTGAGATTGATGCGAACTTAGAGACACGCCACGAAGGTCTGTATGTGATCGGAGACGGAAGTGGTGTTACACATTCCCTGTCTCATGCTTCCGCAAGCGGCGTACATGTTGCGAGACATATCGCTGAAAACTGGGGGTAATTATGAAATTAGGAGAAAAACAGGTCCTGACTGTAGTGAAGCAGGTTGAGTTTGGTGTATATCTTGGTAGTGAAGAAGAAAGAGTACTTCTTCCTCAGAAGCAAGTTCCAGAAGGAATTGAGCTTGGTGATCCGATCGAAGTGTTCTTGTATAAGGATTCTAGTGATCGTTTGATCGCAACAACAAATGAACCAAAGCTGACACTTGGCGGACTGGCTGTTTTGGAAGTCGCAGATACAGGAAAGATGGGTGCCTTCCTTGACTGGGGATTGGAAAAGGATTTGTTCCTTCCATTCAAACAGCAGACAGCAAAAGTAGAAAAAGGCGATAAATGTCTTGTTAGTTTATATATTGACAAGAGTGAACGTCTTTGTGCTACGATGAAAGTTTATCGTATGTTGAGCACAGAGTCACCATATACAAAGAATGATAAAGTACAGGGAATTGTTTATGATATTAGTGATCAGTTCGGTGTATTTGTTGCTGTTGACAATCAGTATTCTGCACGTATTCCGAAGAAGGAAACAAATGGAAGACTGAGAGTTGGTGATTTTGTAGAAGCTCGTGTTACAGCTGTAAAAGAAGATGGAAAGCTTGATCTGAGTGTACGTGAAAGGATTCCAGAACAGATGGATAAGGATGTAGCACTTATTGAAAAAACGATCCGTGGATATAAGGGTGTACTGCCATTCACAGATAAGGCAGACCCAGAACGTATTCAGGCCGAATTTGGAATGAGCAAGGCAGCATTCAAGCGTGCAGTTGGAAGATTATTGAAACAGAATAAGATTCAGATCACAGCAGATAAGATCATCTTAAAATAATAAAAGCAAAGATTAAAATATAGCGGTCATGTTGACTAGAGTATAGTTGACATGGCCGTTGTTTTTTTCGGACATGTATAGGAAATGAATGGAATGAGGTGTTTTGGGTGGATATCATGCAGCTCAAGATACTGCCTGTACCAGGTAATGAGGGAAGATAAGGAATTTCTATAAAGGTGTAGACGAATGTACTTAAAAAAAGTTATAATTTAAAAAGTGGAATTTTGAAAGGGGAAGTGTTAAGCATGAATTTTGCACATTTACATGTCCATACAGAATACAGTCTTTTGGATGGTTCAAATAAAATCAAAGAATATGTTTCCAGAGTAAAAGAATTGGGAATGAACAGTGCAGCGATCACAGATCACGGTGTTATGTATGGCGTGATTGATTTTTATCGGGCTGCAAGGGCTGCAGGGATCAAACCTATTTTGGGATGTGAAGTTTATGTTGCACCAAATTCCCGATTTGATAGAGAAATAAGCGGTGGAGATGACCGATATTATCATCTTGTATTACTTGCAGAGAATAATACAGGATATGCGAATCTGATGAAGATTGTTTCTAAAGGCTTCGTAGAAGGATATTATTATAAACCACGTGTTGATAAAGAAGTACTTCGTGAACATCATGAAGGAATCATTGCATTGAGTGCGTGTCTTGCAGGAGAAGTGCAACGATACATTACAAAAGGCTTATATGAAGAAGCAAAAGAAAAAGCATTAGAATATCAGGAAATATTTGGAAAAGGGAATTATTTTCTGGAATTACAGGATCATGGGATCACTGAACAGGCAGTGGTAAATCAGCGTTTGGTCCAGATGTCAAAAGAATTAGGAATCGATCTGGTAGCAACCAATGATGTGCATTATACTTATGCAGAAGATGAGAAACCGCATGATATCTTGCTCTGTATTCAGACGGGAAAGAAGTTGGAAGATGAGAACAGAATGCGTTATGAAGGTGGTCAATATTATGTGAAATCACCAGAGGAAATGGCGCGATTGTTTCCGTACGCATTGGAAGCATTGGAAAATACACAGAAGATTGCGGATCGCTGTGAAGTAGAGATTGAATTTGGTGTAACAAAACTTCCAAAGTTTGATGTTCCAGATGGATTGACATCCTGGGAGTATTTGAACAAACTTTGTTTTGAAGGTTTGGAACGTAATTATGGAACACCAACTCAGGAGTTAAAAGATAGACTGAATTATGAATTGGGTACGATCAAGAATATGGGATATGTGGATTATTTCTTGATCGTATGGGATTTTATCAAATATGCAAGAGATCATGGGATCGCAGTTGGACCAGGGCGAGGATCCGCTGCGGGAAGTATAGTATCTTATTGTCTTGGAATTACAAATATTGATCCTATCCGTTATCAACTCTTGTTTGAACGATTCTTAAATCCAGAACGAGTTACAATGCCGGATATTGATGTGGATTTCTGTTACGAACGTCGTCCGGAAGTGATTGATTATGTAGTGAGAAAATATGGAAAAGATAGAGTTGTGCAGATCGTTACATTTGGTACTCTGGCTGCACGAGGTGTTATCCGAGATGTAGGGCGTGTAATGGATCTTCCATATGCATTTGTAGATACGATCGCGAAAATGATCCCGCAAGAATTGAATATAACGATCGATAAAGCATTGAAGATGAATCCTGAATTGAAAAAAGTTTATGAAAATGACGAGCAGGTGAAGTATCTGATCGATATGTCGAAACGTTTGGAAGGATTGCCTCGTCACAGTTCCATGCATGCAGCGGGAGTTGTGATCAGTCAAAAATCAGTTGATGAATATGTACCGCTCTCTCGTGCATCGGATGGTACGATCGTAACGCAATTTACGATGACCACATTAGAAGAACTTGGACTTTTAAAGATGGACTTTCTTGGATTGCGTACTTTGACTGTGATCCAAAATGCAGTTCATATGGCTAGATTAAAGGATCCAGATTTTGATATTGATAAGATTGATTATAATGATCAAAAGGTTCTGGATTATATAGGAACAGGGAAGACGGATGGGATCTTCCAGTTGGAAAGTGCTGGGATGAAAGGTTTCATGAAAGAATTGAAACCACATAGTCTAGAAGATATCATAGCCGGTATTTCCTTGTATCGACCAGGGCCAATGGATTTTATCCCTCAATATATAAAAGGGAAAAATGATAGAAATTCGATCACATACGACTGTCCGCAGTTAGAGCCTATCCTTGCTCCAACATATGGTTGTATTGTATATCAGGAACAGGTTATGCAGATCGTTCGTGATCTGGCAGGCTATACATTGGGACGAAGCGATCTGCTGCGTCGTGCGATGTCCAAGAAAAAAGCAGATGTCATGCAGAAAGAACGCCAGATTTTTGTATATGGTGACGAAGAAAATGGAGTCCCAGGATGTATCAAGAATGGGATTGACGAAAAGATCGCGAATAAAATATATGATGAAATGATCGATTTCGCAAAATATGCATTCAATAAATCGCATGCTGCAGCATATGCTGTAGTTGCCATGCAGACGGCATATTTGAAATATTATTATCCGGTAGAATTTATGGCAGCGTTGATGACTTCTGTGATAGATAATTCATCAAAAGTTGCAGAATATATTTATTCTTGCCGCCAGATGGATATAGAGATCCTTCCACCGGACATTAACCGAGGAGTGGCAAATTTCTCAGTAGATAATGGAAAGATCCGTTATGGATTGGCTGCGATCAAAAGTATTGGAAGACCAGTTATTCAGGCAATCGTTGATGACAGAAAAGAGTACGGAGAATTTAAAAATCTGGAAGATTTTATAAGCCGTATGTCAATGAAAGATGCGATGAATAAGAGAGCAATAGAAAACTTTATCAAAGCAGGGGCTTTGGATTGTCTGGGTGGTACAAGGAAGCAGTTCATGAGTGTTTATATTCAGATCGTGGAAAGTGTAAATCAAGAGAAAAAACATTCGATGACGGGGCAGATGACATTGTTTGATTTTGTTAGTGAAGAAAACAAAAGCGATTTTGAGATTAAGATGCCAAATGTTGGAGAATATAAGAAAGAAACAATGTTGGCATTTGAAAAAGAAGTGCTTGGTGTTTATATTAGCGGGCATCCATTGAAAGAATATGAAGAAAAATGGCGAAAAACGATCTCGGCAACTACATTGGATTTTCAGCCGGAGGAAGAATCAGGTCGGACAAAAGTGCGTGATGGTGTAAAAGAGATCCTAGGTGGAATGATCACTGATAAGGTAACAAAGTCTACAAAAACTAATCAAATGATGGCATTTATCACGTTGGAAGATCTAGTGGGAACGGTAGAGGTTGTAGTATTTCCAAGAGATTACGAAAAAAATAGAGAATATCTTGAAGTGGATCAGAAGGTATTTATTAAAGGACGAGTATCCGAAGAAGAAGAAAAGGCGAGTAAGCTGATCTGTGAAAAAATCATTCCATTTGATCAAACAAAGAAAGAACTTTGGCTACAGTTTACAGATAAGAATGACTGGTTGGAAAATGAACAGGTTGTTTATAGTTGTCTTGCAGATTCAGAAGGGGAAGAAGAAATTATCATATATTTGCAGAATGAGCGGGCAATGAAAAAGCTTCCTCGTAACAGAAATATAAAAATCACACCTCAAGTATTAGGTAAACTAATGAACCATTTTGGGGAAAAACGAGTAAAAGTAGTGGAAAAGGCTATTGAAAAGAGTCTGTAAATGGTTTAGAATGAATGACGTTAAATATATAACATCTACCCTAGACAAAATGACGAAAGGGAGTTGATGAAAGGTGGAGTTAAACATGACAATTAAAGAAAGACTCGACGAAATAGAAGATTCTGTTAGAACGATTGGTGTTCTGACAAGTGGCGGAGATGCTCCGGGAATGAATGCAGCGGTTCGTGCTGTAGTTAGAACTGCACTTGCAAAAGGACTGCGTGTTCGTGGAATTAGAAGAGGTTATCATGGCCTTTTAAAAGAAGAAATCATTGATATGAATGCTGGAGATGTTTCAGAGATCATTCAGCGAGGCGGTACAGTTCTTCAGACAGCACGCTGTTCTATGATGAGAACAGAAGAAGGTCAGCAGAAAGCAGCTGCAATCTGTAAAAAATATGGTATTGATGGTCTTGTAGTTATTGGTGGAGATGGCTCTTTTGCCGGTGCTCAGAAATTGGCTAGTCTTGGCGTTAAAACAATTGGAATTCCTGCTACGATCGATCTGGATATTTCTTGTACAGATTATACGATCGGATTTGATACTGCAGTTAACACAGCAGTAGAGGCAATCGATAAGATCCGTGATACTTCTACATCTCATGAAAGATGTAGTATTATTGAAGTTATGGGACGTGATGCGGGATATCTTGCACTGTGGTGTGGAATTTCTAATGGTGCAGAACAGATTCTTGTTCCAGAAAGAAGAGAAGAATTTGATGAGATGGATCTGATCGAAGATATTTTAAAATGCAAACGCCGTGGTAAAAAGAACTATATCATTGTAAATGCAGAAGGTATTGGAGATTCTATCAATATGGCAAAGAGGATCGAAGATGCAACAGGTATTGAAACAAGAGCATCAATCATCGGTCATATGCAGAGAGGTGGACGTCCAACAGCAAAAGATAGAATGTATGCTTCTATTATGGGTGCAAAAGCAGTAGATCTGTTACTTGCCGGTAAGACAAACCGCGTGATCGCATATAAGAATGGACAGTTTGTAGATTATGATATTAATGAAGGTCTTGCTATGAAGAAAGAGATCCCTCAGTATCAGTTAGATGTAGCAAAACTTTTGTCTATTTAATAAAGTATATTTAGGAGATTATGGAACATGGTGAATAAAAATACAGCTCCGATCGGAGTCTTTGATTCTGGGGTCGGTGGACTTACTGTGGTCCGCGAGATCGTACGGCAGTTGCCGAATGAAAATATTGTATATTTTGGTGATACTGCCCGTGTTCCATACGGCAGTAAATCACAGAATACGATCATCCGTTTTTCAGAACAGATCATTCGCTTTTTAAAGACAAAAGAAGTAAAAGCAATCGTTATTGCATGTAATACAGCAAGTGCGCTTGCGTTGGATGCAGTAAGAGATGAATTTGACATTCCAATTATGGGAGTGATCGTTCCGGGAGCAAGAGCAGCTGTTGAAGCGACTCAGAATCAAAAAGTAGGAGTTGTTGCAACGGATGCGACAGTCCGAAGCGGGATGTATACAAAGATCATTCAAGATATGAATCCGTCTATAGAAGTGGTGGAAAAGGCTTGTCCATTATTTGTACCGCTTGTGGAAGAAGGATTAAAAAAACATCAAGTAACACAGTTGATGATCGAATATTATCTGGAGTCTATGAAAAAGACAGATATTGATGCGATGATCCTCGGATGTACACATTATCCTCTGCTCCGTTCAAGGATCAGGGAATATATGGGAGAAGATATTCAGATTGTAAATCCAGCATATGAAACGGCAATGGATCTCAAGCGTGTACTTGCAGAATACGATATGGCTAATCATGGGGAAGATGAAACAGAAGTCGAACCAGTATACGGACATTATGAATTTTATGTCAGTGATATGGCAGAAAAATTCCGTACATTTGCAAACACAGTGATGCCTTTTGATGTGCCAGAGACAAATGTTGTGAATATTGAAGCGTATTAAAGTAGAAGGATAGTAGCGTTCATGACAAAAGATGTAATTATAGAAATTTCAGGAATTCAGGAAAGCAGACTGGAAGGTGAAGTAGGAGAAAAAGAAGATGACCTTGTAGTTGTAATGCCGGCGACTTATTATTATAGGAACGGTAAACATTATATTCTTTATGATGAGGTCGTGGAAGGATCTCCTATAGGAATTAAAAATAAACTGAAGATCACAGGGACAGAACAGGTTGATATGATGAAAAGTGGTGCGACAAATGCACATATGGTATTTGAACATCGGAAAAAAACGGAAACTTTTTATCAGACGCCATATGGTCAGATGTTAGTCAGTTTTTATACAACGGCAATGAATGTTAAGGTTGAAGAAAGTAAGATCAATGTACGTATCAATTATGAGATGGATGTTGATCATCAGCCGTTTGCAGATTGTGTGATCCAGATTAATGTTCATTCAAAAGAGAATGCGGATTTTGAATTATGATTAAAAAATAGAGAAGTATAATTTAAAATTCGTGATAGAACAGAGGCATTCTGAAATTAGAAAAATTATAAGAAAGTCTTGACATATAATAGAGAGACAGATATAATAAGAAAAAACAATTAGTGGCAACTAACCAAGTAGCCACTTTTTTAAAAAACAAGGGTTAGACAAGACTAACACCGAAAGGAGATTTTATGAGTATTGTAATTGTTGGTGGAAATGAATGTATGGCTAGAAAATATATGGATGTCTGTTGTGATTATAATTGTCAGGCGAAGGTATTTTGTAAAATGAGAGATGGTCTAAAAAGTAAAGTTGGGACACCGGATCTGCTTGTGCTTTTTACAAATACAACATCTCACAAAATGGTAAGATGTGCATTGAGTGAAGTGAAAGGAAAGGACACGATCATAGAAAGAAGTCATAGTAGTTCAATTAGTGCGTTAAAAGGAATTCTTGATAAACATGCAGTATAATTTTTATAGAAAAGAAGGATTAAATGTAAAGAGGGGATGTCGGTCAATGGAGTTTATTCGTCGACATCTCCTTTTTGCATTTGTTTCTATGTATCTAGCGGAAGCTACATGTAGTAGGTTCCGTAGATATTATTCTTCGACAGGCTCTACAAGTTCATTGAGGAAATCTAAGGTTTCTTCAATACGTCCAAGATTTCCTTTGGCTTGGAAAAAACCGTAATTCAGTGGATGTTCTTCTGCATCTGTTTCGGATACCATGAATTGAATACGAAAAGAAAAACTTTCAGATTCCAGTATTGTAAATGGATGTTCTTCAACAGCAAAAATCTGAACTTTATTCCGATGATAAAGAGGATATACCCCTTCAAATCCATAACTTTTGATAATGTTGTTTACTTTTTCACGTGATGCACGGATAAATTCACCAAGTTCCGAAGGATATTCGCGATCGGGATATTCTTTAGAGGCTTTTTCCATTTTTTGATAAATATGTTGATACAATTTATAACGTCCGCTTAAATTCATAGCACGGAAAAGAAGATTAGAGATAAAGGAAAATGGAAGTTTTGCATAAAGTTTGAGAAGATTTGAAAAAAGTTTATCTTCTACTTCTTCAGCGTATTGTTGCATAAGCTGAAAACCTTCTGTAGTATCAGAATATAGTCCTTCCAAAGATTCGTTCAATGGAGTATACATACGAAATGGTGCAAATCCCATGAGTTTGAGTAATTCTAATTCTTCTTCATTGCACACTTTTTCGCCCATATATTTGTATTTATCATGAATCGTTCCAATGATATATACAAGGCGTCTCCACTGTTCTTCGCCTTTTCTCCAAAAATGTCCAGTCTGATCATAGCGGTAGCAGTTTAAAATCTGATAGCAATCTTTGAACCATACAGTGAATACATTAGAGGTTCCTTGATGAAAGACCAGAGCGGGACGCTGTTCGGAACCAAGAAGTTCTACACGGGTGTCATCATAAAAATAATTTAAATATTCTCCTTGTAAATAAACGTTACGGATCAAAAGAAAACATTCTAAAGCATCGTTCATGATATAAGGAACATAAAAATCCAAAGAACCATTTGGTGAATTCTTCATCTGTACCTCGAACGCATTATGCTCCAGAAGATCTTCAATATAATGTAATAATTGTTCTGAAGTAATCTTATTCATAAATCACAATCCTTTTTTCATAATTAATCATATTCTAGCAGAAAATAAAATGATAATCTATAGATTTGTTAAATATAAAAAAGAGAAGTTATCCGTTATGTTAGGAAAACTTCTCGATTTTAAAAGCTTTGATAGCTTACTTATTATCTTTATTCTTTTTGAAGCGGTCAAAGAATTTCTTTTTCTTTGGTGGTGTTTCGAGTGGACCACGAACCCCTCTTACAGCTGTTATGTAAATACCGCTTACTGTTGCTTTGACTTCTTTTTTCACTGGAATGATCTCGTATACTTTAGGATCACACATTAAAGTCATAACCTTTGGACCAACTTTGGCTTTTACTACCGGGTATTTTGCTCTACGAAAATACTTTGGTGTGCTTTCGTAAACTGCAGCCGGTAAATTAGCATCTTTTAATCGAACTCTTTTCTTATCGATAATCAGCATGTGCATTGTCTGAGCAACTGCTTCCATCTGTTTCTGCTGTTCAGCCTGTTTGTTTTCAAGTCTTTTTCCAAGAAAATAAAAAACGATAGTCAGACCAACTAAAATTCCCAGAATAACTAATAAGACAATCGTACCTGTACTCATGAGAAAACCTCCTGATTCTATTTTCCGCAATTATGCATCTAATATTGTATCATTGTTTTTGGTGAAGTGCAACCTCATTTGTTTTTTGAATTTAAAAATAAAGGGAAACAAGGAGCATTTTATATAGATATAAATGTAATTGTGAAATATATGTGAATCTGTATGAACATACATGAAAAAACTTTTTAAAAAAACTTTTTTATGATATGATGAAATATAAGCATTCTGTATTTTGGATAAGAATAAGTAGAAGAAAATACAGGAGAATGAAAAGAAAGGTTTAGAAGATGATGAAAAAAAGAATAGTAGCAGTTATGCTTTGTGCAGCAATGACAGTGTCTTTTGCTGGATGTGGAAAAGAGTTATCAAATGAGTATATTAAAGTGAAACAGTATAAAGGACTTGAAGTAGCTGAAGTTAAGAAGACAGAGGTAACAGATTCTGATGTGGAGAATACAATTTCAACAAATCTCTCATATAGTGCTGAAGAGATTGATGTGACAGATCGTGCTGCACAGAATGGAGATACAGTTGAGATTGATTATGTTGGAAGTATCGATGGCGTAGAATTTGATGGTGGTACAGCAGAGAATGCATCTCTGGAACTTGGAAGTGGTTCTTTCATTGGTGCAGATGGAGATTATGCAGGATTTGAAGAACAGATCGTAGGACATAATGTTGGAGAAGAATTTGATATTAAAGTAAAATTTCCAGATAATTATTCAGGAACAGAAGTTGCCGGAAAAGTGGCAGATTTTCATATAACATTAGATAGAATCTATACGATCAAAGAAGCAGAACTTACAGATGCTTGGGTTTGTGAGAATAGTGAACAGTCAAAAACAGCAGAAGAATATAAGGATGAGATCAGAACACAGTTGGAAGAAACAAATGAGAGTACATGGCAGCAGGAAATGCAATCTGCTGTTTTGGAAGCATTATTAGAGCAGGTTGAGGTAGTTTCTCTTCCTGAAGATAAAGTGAATGATAGTTATAATCAGATGAATGAATATTATAATCAGATCGCAGAGATGTACGGAGTAGAGTTTGGGGAATTTCTTACATCTTATATGGGAATGACAGAGGATCAGTTTACAGAACAGGCAACACAAACTGCAGAAACATATGTAAAACAGGGCTTGGCACTTGAACTCATCGCGGAAAAAGAGAAACTTACAGTATCTGATAAAGAATATGAAGAAGAAGTGAAAAAGCTGGCAAAAGATTATGGATACGAAGACGATGTAGACGGTTTTGTTGAACAGTATGGTGAGGAAGAGATTCGTAAATCATTGACAGAAGAGAAAGTCCTTGAGTTTCTTGTAAAGAAATGTGTTCAGGTAGAAACATCGAAGTAAGAGAGTCTTGAATCTGCAGAGAATGATGGAAAATAGTTATCAAAAAGCAGTCTTAAAGTGATATGCAGCATAAGAGGGGGAAGATCAATGGAAAAACGTCTTTTTGATTTTAATGGGAAAACAATAGCTGCAATAGTTATTGGTGCGATAATATTTGCATTGATGTTCACATATTTAAGAGTTCCTGTAGGCATTCCAAATATAGAAATACAAACGGCTTGCGGGCTAGGGGCATTTTTTGCGGCAATCTTTGGTCCGGTTGCGGGAGGAGTGATTGCATTTGTTGGACATGCAGTTTCAGATCTTATGCAAGGAAACGCAACATGGTGGAGTTGGGTGATCGCAAGTGGAGTCGCAGGATTTTTGACAGGGATGGTCTATCCAAAACTTAAATTAGAAGCAAGAGAGTATGAAAAGCATGATTTGATCAAGTTTAATCTGTTTCAGATTGTAGGGAATGGATTTGCATGGGTTATTGTAGCACCGTTGTTGGATATTATTATTTATAAAGAACCGGTACGATATGTTTTTAAACAGGGATTGGTTGCTGGTGTTGCCAATATACTTTCTACTGCGTTGATTGGTGCAATCCTTCTTTTGATCTATGTTGAGATACGATCAAGATGGGGGCATCGAAATCATATAATAGAATAAAGATTAGAAAATAAAACAAGGAGATCTTATTCCGTTTGGACTAAGATCTCCTTAGTTGTTTTGATATAAAAATTACCAGTTTGTATAAATGTCAATTGTTCCGCTCGCACAGCCGCTATCGTACACTTTTGCAGTTCCAAGAGAAGTTTCTACGATCGTTCCTTTTGCAAGGTCGCTACTGGCAACACAGATATAATTATCAGCATCTCTTACAGTCCCATCTCCGGCTACATAACGACCTGGAATGTTTAAACCGTTTCCAGGAAGAACTTTCTGAGAATAATAAGTTTCACGGTGTCCATTGTAGTATACAACGCCTTTAGAAGCTGTTAACTGGTCTCCAGAACCTTCTGTGTAAACAGGTGTTTCATAGGAGGAAGCTGGTGTATTTGCATAAGAAACTGTAGATTCTAAAGCAGCTTTTTCAGCAGCAGCTTTCTCGGCAGCTTTTTTTGCTTCAAGTTCTGCTTTTTCAGCAGCGATTCTTTCAGCTTCAATTACGAGAGTTTCTTTGATCTCGTCTGTATTTGATGCAATCAATGTTGCTGAAGATGATTCGATAGCAGCAGATTTTGCATATACAGTACTTACAGGAATAAGGGCTGCAAGTGTAAGTGAAAGAGTAAGGTTTGTGAGTAATTTTGTATGTTTATATAAATTCATTTGTTAAATCCTTTCTTTAAATATTACAAAAATATTACAAATGTTACGAGTTATTATTATACAGAGAAATAAAAAAATTGCAACCCTTAATTTTGAAATGTGTTTAGAATTTAATCGCATTTTTATACAAAAAAAGAGAATTTTCACGAACCACATTGTAGTAATTCGGAAAATTCTCTTTAAAAATTAAAAATATTCAGTTATTTTGTTTGCTTCAGTTCTGTTTTAGATGGCAATAAATCGTTCCAACTACGAAGAGTGATCGTTAAAGTAGAAGCATTGTGTAATAAAGCTGCAGTTGTAGGTTGAATCAGACTAAGTACACCAAGTAAAATTAAGGCAGAGTTAATCGTAACAATTCTGTGATAATTTTTATTGATTCTGCGCAGAAGCGCTTGACTGAGTAGTTTTAAGGTTACAATAGACTGTAAGTCATCTTCGCCAACTACGATATCAGCAATCTCTCGTGCAATCTCAGCTCCTTCACTGATCGCGATTCCAACGTCTGCAGCTGACAGTGCGGGTGAATCATTGATTCCATCACCGATCAAGATTACTTTACGACCATTTTCTTTTTCTTTTTCAACGTACATCGCTTTGTCTGCAGGAAGGACTTCGGAATAGACTTCGTCAATTCCAAGCTGTTTCGCAACATATGAAGCGGTTTTTTGTCCATCTCCTGTCATCATGACGATTTTCTTGAATCCAGCAGATTTTAAAGATTTGATTACATCTTTTGCGTCCTCACGGATTGGATCTTCTATGCAGATCACACCGATTAGTCTTCCTTCTATCGCAAGATAGAGTTTGGAGTATTGCTGTGGAATCTGCTTGAATTTTTCAGATATATTTTCAGAAATCAGAGTGTTCTCGTCTTCAAAGACAAAGTGATAACTTCCGATGATTGCTTTTTTATCACCGACTGTTGTGGAAATTCCATGTGCTACAATGTATTCAACTTGAGAATGCATTTCCTGATGTTCTAATCCACGGGCATTTGCGGCTTCTACGACTGCTTTTGCCATAGAATGTGGAAAATGTTCTTCCAGACAGGCTGCGAGTCGAAGTACTTCTTCTTCGTTATAGTCCTCACTGAAGCAAATGACATCCACAACGGATGGCTGTGCTTTTGTAAGAGTTCCTGTTTTATCAAATACAATAGTTTCTGCTTCAGCAATAGTTTCAAGGAATTTACCTCCTTTTACTGTCATATTGTATTGAGTCGCTTCTCGGATTGCAGAAAGGACTGTGATCGGCATTGCAAGTTTTAATGCACAAGAAAAGTCTACCATTAGAACAGAAAGTGCTTTTGTTACATTTCTTGTAAGAAGATATGTAAGGATTGTTCCTCCTAATGTATAAGGAACAAGTCGATCTGCAAGATGTTCTGCTTTGGATTCTACTCCGGATTTGAGTTTTTCTGTTTCTTCGATCATCGTAACAATTTTTTCAAATCGGCTGCAACCGCGAGCTTCAGCAACTTTTAGAGTGAGCTCACCGGATTCTATGACAGTTCCGGCATAGACATAACTTTCAACATGTTTGTGAACTGGCATGGATTCTCCGGTGAGAGAGCACTGGTTGACCATAGCTTCTCCAGCGATGACAGTTCCATCGAACGGAATCATCGTGCCCATGCGAACGATCACATGATCGCCAGTATGAACATCAGATGTAGGAACGAGTACCTCTGTTCCATCATAAGATACCCATACTTTGTTGATGTTTAAAGACATACTTCTTGCGAGGTCGCCAACCGATTTTTTGTGTGTCCATTCTTCTAGTAATTCACCAATTCCAAGCAAGAACATAACAGATCCTGCGGTTGAGAAATCCTTTCTCAATAAAGAAACACTGATCGCTGTTGCATCCAGTACAGAAACTTCTAGCTTTCGTTGAATCAATGAACGGATTCCTTCGTGGATATAGCGAAATCCTTTTAGCGTGATAAAAATCTTACGTAATGGAAGTGGCATCAATAGTTGGTTAACTGCTCTTTGCATAACTTGACAGATCAGCTTTTCTTGATAAATTGCATTCAGTTCACGCCCGGAGTTTGCAAGATATGCTTCAGGAACTTCTGTTTTTTCATAGGAAAATGATTTCAACAGCTGGATGATTTCCTCGCGGTTGCAAGTGTAGCAGATTGCTGCGTCTGCAGTGCGCTCATAAATCTTGGCATTTGTGATAAAAGAAGATTGCGTCAGATAATACAAAAGAGTATCAGCCTGTGCATACGTCATTCGTTCCTGACACATGTGAACACGGATTCGCCCGGCGATTTCATGTTTGATAATAAATTTCATAATTATGCCTCGATTTCATCAGCGTCTTCTACTGTATTCAGTTCTTCTTTTGCATAACGCTCTTCGTTGATCTGTTTTGCTTCTGCAAGGATGTCTTCTACATTTTCCTGAGCAGTTGTTGCAGTATTCATGACACAATCTTTTGCTCTAAGTGCTGCTGCAGTACAGTGTACATAAGTTTTTTTGGCATCATCGCTTGTAAGTACTTTGATACCTGCTGTACCGAATAATACACCAGCAGTAAAGATGCCAGCTTTTTTCAGTTTTAGTAAATTCATCATAGCTTTTCCCTCCTATTATATTTTAGTGATAGAATGGCACGTAGTTGTGTAAAACGAATGGTAGTCATACTGTACAATACATAGTGCGTATAAACATTTGATAGCACACAAAAACGTGCGATAGCACCATCTAACTGATTCTATCAAAAAACACCATATATTACCAGCTTATTTTCAAATATAATAGAAAATGAATTTTGCTTATTTTGAACCGTTGTTTGTAAGCTCTGCTGCGAGTGTTTCAATCTGCGTGATACTTGTGGTATTTAATGCAGATTTAATAGTGACTGTTGTTTCTGTAAAGGTTATATTTTTGCAATGATCCAGCATCGATTTCATGACTTTGGCAGACAGTGGTGCCCAGGAACCATTTTCAATAAATGCAACTATGTGTTTTTGGAAATTGCGGTCGATTAGATATTGGATAAAAGTTCTCATGATAGGAAATACATCTGTATTATAAGTCGGTGCTGCTAATACAAGACGGTCATAATGGAAAGCATCTTCTACAGCTTTTGTAATATCATTTCTTGCAAGATCGATTAAAGTGACATTATTATAACCTAATTTTTGGAGATTTTCGCTAAGTAATTCAGCAGCATTTTTTGTATTGCCATACATAGAGGCATATGCGATTAAAATTCCTTCTTCTTCTGGTTCGTAAGAGGACCAAAGCTGATACAAATTCAGATAATGGTCGAGATTTTCTTTGAGGATCGGACCGTGCAGAGCGCAGATGATCTGAATATCTAAGGCAGATGCTTTGGCAAGAAGTTTTTGAACTTGTGTACCATATTTTCCAACGATACCAAAATAATAACGGCGAGCTTCTGCATCCCAGTCTTCTTCGATGTCAAGTGCACCAAATTTTCCGAAAGCATCTGCGGAGAAAAGAACGTTGTCAGTGGAATCATAAGTGACAATGACTTCCGGCCAATGGACCATAGGTGCAGTAACAAAATTAAGGATATGAGTTCCAAGTTCAAGCGTATCACCTTCTCCAACAATCAGTTGGCGTTCTGAAAAATCAGTTCCAAAGAAGTCGTTCATCATGGAAAATGCTTTTGCAGAAGCAACAATTTTGGCATTCGGGTAAAGTTCCATAAATTGTTTGATACATGCGGAATGATCAGGTTCCATATGCTGCACGATCAAAAAATCAGGGAATCTGTCTTCGAGTACACTTTCAAGATTTGAGGTCCATTCTTTGAAAAAATGTTTATCTACGGTATCCATAACAGCAATCTGGTTATCAAGAATAACATAAGAGTTGTATGCCATACCATTTGGAACTGGATACTGCCCTTCGAATAAGTCAACGTTGTGATCATTTACACCAATATAGAAAATGTTTTTTGTGATCTTCATATATTTTCCTGCCTTTCTTAAATATGATTATGTCCATTATTATAAATGATTTTATGATTTTTAATATAAAACCTTATTTAAAAAAATCAAGATAGAATTCCAATTTTGAGAAAAAAGGATAAAATTAGCCTATTGACTTGGTAGGTAAAAAGAAGTAATATAAAACCTATCAAAACAGTAGGTTGAAAAGAAATGGCTTACTGGAAGGTGGTAATCTATGGAAAAGAGATTTGAAAAACTCGTAAGAGAAAATTTTCGTTTTGGACGAATGTGAAGATTGGTTTGAAAAAATAAGTCTATCAACAAATATGTCAAATACGAAAGGAAATTACGATTATGTCTAATTATAAATTTGAAACACTTCAGCTCCATGTAGGCCAGGAAACTCCAGATCTAGCAACAGATGCACGTGCGGTTCCAATCTATGCAACAACCTCTTATGTTTTTCATGATTGTGCACATGCAGCTGCAAGATTTGGACTTCAGGATGCAGGAAATATATATGGAAGACTTACAAATTCAACACAGGAAGTTTTGGAAAAACGAATTGCGGCGTTAGAAGGTGGAAGCGCAGCGCTGGCATTGGCATCAGGGGCAGCAGCGATCAATTATACAATTGAAGCATTGGCACAGAATGGTGGTCATATTGTTGCACAGAAGACAATTTATGGTGGAAGTTATAATCTCCTTGCGCATACATTACCGAATTTTGGAATTACGGCAACATTCGTGAATATTCATGATCTTAATGAAGTGGAAGCAGCGATTCAAGAGAATACGAGAGCAATTTATATTGAAACATTGGGTAATCCAAACAGTGATATTCCAGATATCGATGCACTTGCAGAATTGGCTCATAAACATGGATTGCCACTGGTTGTGGATAATACATTTGGTACACCATATCTGATCCGTCCGATTGAACATGGTGCAGATATTGTAGTACATTCCGCTACAAAATTCATTGGTGGTCATGGTACAACATTGGGTGGCATTATCGTAGATTCGGGTAAATTTGACTGGGCTGCATCAGGAAATTATCCAGCGATCGCACAGCCAAATCCAAGTTATCATGGGGTGTCCTTTACAGAAGCAGCAGGGCCAGCCGCATTTGTTACATATATTCGTGCAATCTTGCTTCGTGATAAAGGTGCATCGATCTCTCCATTTGCAGCATTCTTATTACTGCAGGGTGTAGAAACATTGTCGCTTCGTTTGGAACGTCATGCACAGAATACAAAGAAAGTTGTGGAATATTTGTCAACACACCCACTTGTGGCACACGTAAATCATCCGTCTTTGGAAGATCATCCGGATCACGAATTATATAAAAAATATTTCCCAAATGGTGGTGCTTCGATCTTTACATTTGAGATCAAAGGTGGCATGAAAGAAGCGCATCAGTTTATTGACAGTTTGCAGATTTTTTCTCTTTTGGCAAATGTTGCGGATGTGAAGAGTTTGGTGATCCACCCAGCGACAACAACACATAGTCAGCTTACAGAAGAAGAGCTGGAAGATCAGGGAATTAAAGAAAATACAATCCGTCTTTCGATTGGAACAGAACATATTGATGATATCATTGTGGATTTTGAACAGGCATTTGATAGTTTGAAATAAGAGTATACTGGAAAGTTTGAGGTGAAAAGTATGGCAAAGATTTATACATCTGTCGATCAGTTGATCGGCAGGACACCACTTTTGGAACTTACACATATTGAAAAGGAATTTGGATTAAAAGCACGGATTCTAGCAAAATTGGAATATTTTAATCCGGCAGGATCGGTGAAAGATCGTATCGCAAAAGCGATGATCGATGAGGCAGAATCTGCTGGTAAATTAAAGTCGGATTCTGTTATAATAGAACCAACATCTGGAAATACTGGGATTGGCTTAGCATCTGTTGCATCTGCAAGAGGATATCGAGTGATCATTGTAATGCCGGAAACGATGTCGGTTGAACGAAGACAGCTTATGAAGGCTTATGGTGCAGAACTTGTACTTACAGAAGGGGCAAAAGGAATGAAAGGCGCGATTGCAAAGGCAGAAGAACTTGCACAGCAGATCCCAAATAGTTTTTTGCCGGGACAGTTTGTCAATCCAGCGAATCCAAAGATACATCGAGAAACAACAGGACCTGAAATTTGGGAAGATACAGATGGCGAAGTAGACTTTTTTGTTGCAGGAGTCGGAACTGGCGGAACGATCACCGGTGTCGGGGAATATCTGAAAGAACAGAAACCAGAAGTAAAGGTGGTTGTGGTCGAACCAGCATCTTCTGCAGTTCTTTCAACAGGCGTTTCTGGCCCTCATAAAATTCAAGGAATTGGTGCGGGATTTGTGCCGGAAGTATTGAACACAGAAGTATATGACGAGATCATTCCTGTGGAAAATGAATCTGCATTTGCTGCTGGAAAACTTGTAGGCAAGAAAGAAGGCGTTCTTGTCGGCATTTCTTCTGGGGCAGCAGTCCATGCGGCAATCGAACTTGCAAAGCGTTCTGAAAATGAAGGAAAAACTATTGTAGTACTTTTACCAGATACAGGAGACAGGTATTTGTCTACTCCGTTGTTTGAAGAATAAGATTTAAAGGAAGAAAAAGAAAATGATTTCAACAAGGGGAAGATATGCACTGCGTGTGATGATCGATCTTGCAGAACATAATTATGATGGTTATATTCCAATGAAAGAGGTGGCCGAACGTCAGGGGATTTCGTTGAAATATTTGGAGCGGATTATGCCGGCTCTTTCAAAGAATAATCTTGTACAAGGTGTGCACGGAAAAGGTGGGGGATACCGCCTGAGTAGATTGCCAGAAGAATACACAGTCGGAGAAATCCTGCGTTTGACAGAAGGCGATCTTGCACCAGTAGCCTGTCTAGAATGTGATGCCAAAGAGTGCAGTAGAAAGGCAGAATGTAAAACACTATCTATGTGGACAAAATATTACGATATGACGAATGAATATTTTGATGGAATCACTCTTGCGGAATTACTGAAATGAGGAAACGAAAAAAATAATAAAAAATTTGAAAGTTTTTGTTGACAAATATACAATTGACTGATATACTAATTTTTGTTCGAGAGAGCAAAGGGGATTGGTCAAATGGTATGATAGGGGTCTCCAAAACCTTTGGTGGGAGTTCGATTCTCTCATCCCCTGTTGACTGAAGCGTCAGAAGTTTTGAGTATTCAAGGCTTTTGGCGTTTTTTTGTGTTTACGCGCCAAGGACGTGCTCTACCGGGTGAGAGTCCTGGACATGATCAGGTGTGGGAAGTGTATAGCTGAACAGCAAGGTGTATCGAGGGGTGGAATCTGAAGGAAGATTTTTGCTTTCATAAAGAGAAGATTTGAAAAAATAGATTTCAGATAGATTTGGAGAATTTAAGAATCCTGTTTGGAAATGAAATTGGAAGATTTCAGATAGATTTGGAGAATTTGAGAATCTTGTTTGGAAATGAAATTTGAGGATTTCAGATAGTTTGGAAGAATTTGAGCCAACTATCTGTATAAAAAGCTTCTAGTTTCAAATAGGAAGAATCAATTTATGTGTTCTATCTGAACAATTTGATTTTTTGTACAGATAGGAAATCAAGATTTTAGACTTCTATCTGTTATATAAGTCTTTTGTGGCGGATAGAAAAGAACAAATCAACGAATCTATCCGCCCACCACGCCAATCCGGCGGATAGAAAAAGAACAAATCAACGAATCTATCCGCCCACCACGCCAATCCGGCGGATAGAAA
>CAZAEC010000015.1:0-26896 GCA_964484055.1 uncultured Clostridium sp. | reverse complement strand
ATGATAAATCAACGAACCTATCCGCCCATCCAAAAGCATCAAATCAGATCAAAAGTCGCTTTTCTGAAATGCGATTCTTTCTGTTCCATCTTTGATATAAATGATCCCACAAGTTACAAATCCATTTTTTCTAAGCAAGTGCTGCATAATATGGTTATTTCTATGTGTATCAATTCTTAAGTTTTTGCATTGATCAAACGCCCATTGTAAACAAAAAGAAGCAGTTCCTTTGATTGTTCCATCAGAAGTGATTCGATGCACAACTCCATATGGCGCATCGTTCAGCCATTGTCCCTCATAAATTTTTGCATAATCTGGTTCTTCACATTTATCATAGAAGAAAGTAGCAATAATACGACCATTTTCTTCGCAGACATAGCTATGACCTGTAGCAATATCATTTTCAACAACACTTTGTTTCGGATTGGTTGTGCCCCATTGTGTTGGATTTCCATTTGCAGCCATGAATGTACGTGCATTTTCATATAATTTTAGAATTCGACTTAAATCAGCAGGTGTACTCTTTCTTATTTTCATAAATAAAATCCTTTCGAAACAATTTATTGAAAATATCTTATAATACAGCAAATAAAAAATCAATGAAGTCAATACTTTATTTTAC
Organism: uncultured Clostridium sp.; assembly: GCA_964484055.1. Classification (GTDB taxonomy): domain Bacteria; phylum Bacillota; class Clostridia; order Lachnospirales; family Lachnospiraceae; genus Schaedlerella. Next base: position 26,274 of record CAZAEC010000015.1, on the reverse strand, counting down.
AGAAAAAGAGTTGTAGAATGATTATGATCTGCTCCTTCTCGAGCGGAATAAGATAGAAGCGAAAAGGAGAATGTATGAATAAGAAAGAAGTGCTTGAGATTCGCAAACAGTTTACACCAGCGAATTGTGCAGTAACAAGGATCTGTGGCTGTTATGTGAATCATGAAAAAGAAAAATTGATGGAATCAAAAGATGCTTTTCTTTCACTTCCGGAAGAAGAAGCATTCAAGTATTTTGATATATTTAAGAAGACATTGTCAGGAACGATCGGACGCAACATGCTGAATATGGAATTTCCGATCGATCAGGAGATGCCTGGTGGAACACAGGAGTTCTTGCTGAAGTTGAAAAAAAGCAAGTTGGAAGATGACATGCTTTTGGAAGAATTTTATGACAAGGTGATTGAGAATTACATATATGAATCCAATTATTATATTATTTTAATCCATGGAATGTATGATATTCCGGGAAAAGGTTCTGATGAATTAGAGATGTATGATGCATCTGATAATGTGTATGAATTTTTACTTTGCAGCATTTGTCCTGTGTCATTGTCTAAGGCAGGACTTTCTTACAATGCAGAAGATAATCGTATTCAGGATAGAATCCGTGACTGGATCGTAGATAAACCGGATAAAGGATTTTTATTCCCAGCATTTACTGATCGCAATATGGATATTCACGGTGTGCTCTATTATACGAAGAAAACGGCAGATCTTCAGCCACAGTTTATAGATCATGTTCTAGGCGCAAAGATGCCAATGTCTGCAGATGATCAGAAGGAAGTATTCCAGATCATCATAGAAGATACTTTGGGAGAAGAAGGCGATTATGAAACTGTGCGAAATATTCATGATACATTGAATGAAATGATCGAAGAACATAAAGATGAACCCGAACCATTAACATTGGATAAGACGGATGTGAAAAAGATTTTTGAAAGCAGTGGAGTTTCAAATGAAAAGATGGAGATGTTTGAACAGACATTTGAAGCTGCTGCTGGTGAAAAGGCTTCTCTCATGGCACAAAATATTGCGGAAACAAGAAAATTTCAGATAGAGACTCCAGATATCGTGATCAAAGTTAATCCAGAAAGAGCGGATCTCGTAGAAACGAGGATCATTGATGGAAGACAATGCCTTGTGATCGCGGTAGATGATCATATTGAAGTAAATGGGATTAATGTTAGAACAATGAAGTGGCAGAAAGAAGAGACAACAGAAGAATAGTTATTAGAATAAAAAAGAAAGGAAATTGCAATGATGACTAAATCTTGTCAGTTAGATAGGATAGTCATTCTGTAATTTCCTTTCTTTATTTTAATAATGTAAAGATATTATTCGACTAGATTCTGGATCCATACATTTTTATAAACAAGCACACCACCGATCAAAGATTTGACCAAATCCATTGCAAGTACACTGATATAGATTCCAAGTACTGGAAGTGCTGTAAAGCGGCTCAGATAGAAGGCAAGAGGTACACTGGCTACCCATAAGAACACGCTGTCGAAGATGAAGGTTACAATTGTCTTTCCACCAGAACGAAGTGTGAAGTATGCTACATGGAGGAAAGAAAATACTGGAAGGTAGATTCCATATATACGGATGAACTGAATTGCAAGTTCTTTAACATCCGCAGTAGTCTTATAGAGTTCAGGGAATAATGGCGCAAGAAGGAACATAATAGCACCAACTACAAAACTACAGAGAACCGAGAATACGATCAATTTTGTATCAGTATCTTTCGCTTCATCCAATTTTCCAGCACCGAGCAATTGTCCAACGAGGATTGCAACTGCATCACCCATTGCGATAAATGCAATGTTGAATACATTTTGGATCGTTGTTGTGATATTAAATGCTGCAACAACATTTAAGCCACGTACGGAATAGCACTGCGTTAAAAATGCAGTTCCCATTGCCCAAAGAGTTTCGTTGAGGAGCAACGGCATTCCTTGGATGATCAGCTTTTTCGTAAGTGGAGCAGGTACTTTTAAAGTTGTATAAAGTCCCTGTGCAAATTTATTTTCTTCAGTGTGTGCGTGAGTTTGGGTAAGAACGACTGCGATTTCTACATAACGAGAAATAACAGTTGCGATCGCAGCACCTTGTACACCGAGCACAGGTGCACCGAATTTTCCGTAGATCAAAATATAATTCAGTACGAGGTTCGTCAAAACGGCGATCACACCGGCTTTCATTGGGAGGATCGTCTGACCACATTCACGAAGTGTACTAGAGTATACTTGAACCATCATAAAAGCTGGGAGTCCGATCAGCATGATTCTTAAATATTGCTGAGCATAATGCAATGTAGCAGCAATACTTTCAGAACTTCCTTCTCCCTGCAGATAGAGCATGATTAAAGAGTCACCACATGTTAAAAATAAAAGAATTGTTGCAATTGTAAGAATGAGACACATCCAAATCTTGAAACGAACAGTCTGGCGTACCCCTTCATCGTTTTTTTGTCCAAAAAATTGAGCGGTAAAAATTCCGGCGCCGGACACACCGCCGAAAATGCAGATATTATAAATGAACAGGAGCTGATTTACGATCGCTGCACCAGACATTTGTTCAGTACCAACACGCCCGATCATAATGTTATCCAAAAGGCTGACAAAGTTTGTAAAACCATTCTGGACCATGATCGGTACAGCAATCACAAGAACCATTTTATAAAATGCTTTATCTCCAAAAAATCTGCGAATCGAATTGTTTTTAGATGTTACAGTTTCCAATTTTAAATTCTCCTTTCCTAAAAATGTCACATGTTTCCCATAGTACTATAAACAGTGGTGATTTGCAATAGATTTACTTGACAATTGAAAGGGAAAAAAGCACAATAAGATAGAAATTTGAGAAAGTGGGAAATGCGATGAGAAAATTACAGATTACTGCATGGTGTCAGAATATGATTCGGATGCAGGCGCCAGAAGGTGGATTTTATATAGATGCAACAATGGGAAAAGGAAATGATACACTCTTACTTTGTGAACTTGCGGGGGAAGAGGGAAAGGTGTTGGCCTTTGATGTACAGGAAAAGGCACTGGAAGCAACGAAAAAAAGATTGGAAGAACATCAAGTTCTGCACAGGGCGGAGCTTATTTTAGATGGTCATCAGCACATGGATCAGTATGCAGAAAAAGAATCGGCAGATGTGATCTGTTTTAATTTTGGTTATTTACCAGGTGGTGATCATTCAATTGCGACATCAGCACAGACAAGTATCCAGGCTGTTGAGATGGGACTTGAGATATTAAAACAGGGCGGAATGATGAGCCTTTGTATTTATAGTGGAGGCGATACAGGGTTTGAAGAAAAGGATGCATTGCTAGCATATTTGAAAAATCTGCCAGCAAAAGAATTCACTGTTATTGTGAATGAGTATTATAATCGGGAAAATAATCCACCAATGCCAGTATTTGTTTTTAAACTATAGAAAAAATAGAATAAAATATAATAGAAAATTATGTGAAAAGTAATTTTGTTTCCTTATAAAATGTGTTAAAATATTTTATAAGTATGCCATGAATCGGCATAATTTTAGTGAGACGAGGTGGAACCTTGTGAATATGAAAAAATGGATAGAAACAGCGATCGTAGTTGTGTTGCTATTATTGCTGATTTCTTACTTGCCGGATAGACAGAAAGCGAAAGAAGTGATTGAAGAACCGGAGATCATTGCTGAAGCAGGAGAGGAAGAGCCGGAACCTGAAACAGGCATGTACATTTTCAAAGATGAAGCGGAGAATAGTTATGAAGCGGAGTTGCTTGAAAAAGTGGAGAAATGTAAATATGATTTCAAAAATTTGAAGGACAAAGAAGGAATAAAAAGTTATTTAGATAAGGAAAATGGAGTCTATGCGAGATTAGGGATTGATGTATCTGAATTCCAAGGAGAGATTGATTGGCAGCAAGTAAAAGATTTTGGCGTCGAATTTGTGATCATCCGTTTGGGATATCGAGCATATGGAGAGACTGGCACATTAGTCTTGGATGCAGGTTTTGAAAATAATATGCAAGGTGCGATCGATGCAGGGCTTGATGTTGGGGTGTATTTCTTTTCGCAAGCAACTTCTGATGAAGAAGCAAAAGAAGAAGCTGAATATGTGTTAGATAAGATTGCTCCTTATAAGATCAATGGTCCGATTGTATTTGATACGGAAGAGATTAAATATAAAGAAGCAAGGACAGACGGTAATACGATTGAACAATATACAAATAACTGTATTTTGTTTTGCGAAGCAATGAAAGAAGCAGGATATGAACCGATGATCTATGCGAACATGAAGTGGATGGCGTTTATGCTTGATCTGGAACAGCTGGATTCCTATTCTTTTTGGTATTCCGATTACCATGAAGAACCACAATGTCCATATGAGTTTGAAATGTGGCAATTTACAGAAAGTGGTGTAGTACCAGGAATTGAATCGAATGTAAATATGAACTTATGGTTTGTAAGAGAATAGAAAATGAGAAAAGGAGATTTGAGTTATGAAATGGAACAAATTTCGATTAGAGACAACAACAGAAGCAGAAGATATTGTGATCAGTATGTTTTATGATCTTGGGGTAGAAGGTGCACAGATTGAGGATAAAGTACCTCTTACAGATTTGGATAAAGAGCAGATGTTTGTTGATATTTTACCAGAGACAGAACCAGATGACGGCATTGCTTACTTAAGTTTTTATCTTGATGTAGATGAGGATAAAGAAAAGATCCTCAGTGATATTCGCAGAGAATTAGAAGAAATGTCTGTTTATATCAATGTAGGAACAGGAAATATCGAAGAATCACAGACAGAGGATGTTGATTGGGTAAATAATTGGAAAAAGTATTTCCATCAGTTTTATGTAGATGATGTTCTTATCATTCCATCTTGGGAAGAAGTAAAACCTGAAGATAGTGATAAGATGGTCATCCACATTGATCCGGGTACAGCATTTGGAACAGGAATGCACGAGACAACACAGCTCTGCATCCGTCAGATTCGCAAACATGTAACTCCAGAAACAAAGATTTTGGATGTTGGATGCGGAAGTGGTATTCTTGGAATGCTTGCATTAAAATTTGGAGCAAAATATTCTGTAGGAACAGACCTTGATCCATGTGCGATCGATGCAACACATGAGAACATGGAAGTGAATGGAATCGCAAAAGATCAGTACGAGATCATGATCGGAAATATTATCGATGACAAAGAGATTCAAGATAAAGTTGGATATGAGTGTTACGATATCGTAGCAGCAAATATCCTTGCACCAGTACTTGTTGAACTGACACCAGTGATCGTTAATCAGATGAAAAAAGGTGGTATTTATATTACAAGTGGTATCATTGATGACAAAGAAGAGATGGTTGTAGAAGCTGTGAAGAAAGCTGGTTTAGAAGTCCTTGAAGTGACATACCAGGGTGAATGGGTATCTGTAACAGCTAGAAAGAACTAATCTGACTGTATATAAGAGCAGGAGGCAAAATATGCATCATTTTTTTGTGGGACCTGAACAGGTTCAAGAAGAGAGAATCTGTATCGAAGGTTCTGATATCAATCATATGAAAAATGTACTCCGCATGAAAGTTGGAGAACTTCTGGAAGTGAATGATGGCTGTGGAAACCTTTATCTATGTGAGATTGAAGAATTTGCAGAAGAAGCGGCATGGGTAAAGATCAAAGAAAGATACGATGCTGAGACAGAATTACCATCTAGGATTTATTTATTCCAAGGTCTTCCAAAAGGGGACAAGATGGAACTGATCATCCAAAAAGCGGTAGAGCTTGGTGTATATGAGATCATTCCGGTTGCAACAAAGAGAGCGGTTGTAAAATTGGATGAAAAGAAAGCTGCAAAAAAAGTGCAGCGTTGGAATGCAATCGCAGAAGGCGGAGCAAAACAATCCGGACGCGGGATCATCCCACAAGTTACGGAAGTTCTGACATTCGCAAATGCTTTAGAAAAAGCAAAAGAGTTAGATATGGTTCTGATTCCATATGAGAAGGCAGAAGGAATGGAAGCTACATGGAAAGCTATGCAGTCAGCGGTTCCAGGAAAATCCATTGGAATCTTTATTGGACCAGAAGGCGGATTCGAAGAGGATGAAGTAGAAAAAGCGCGAATGAGTGGGGCAGTTCCTGTATCACTTGGCAAGCGCATCTTGCGAACAGAAACAGCAGGACTTATGATTTTATCGGTTCTTATGTATCATCTCGAATGCAGTACATGTGAAGAATAAAGTTGAAAAATAAAACAGTGTATAAAATAGGAATATATAATATGTTTTGTCTGCTGTTTAGGGACAAAAGAAGAATAGAACACATAATTTATATAGAGAAAAAGAAAAGGAAACAATCATGGAAATTTATTTAGATAATTCGGCAACGACAAAATGTTATCCAGAAGTTGGTGAACTTGTATATAAAGCAATGTGTCAAGATTATGGAAATCCTTCCTCTATGCATAGAAAGGGAATCGATGCGGAGCATTATGTAAAAGATGCGAAAGATATCATAGCAAAGATTTTGAAAGTAAATGCGAAGGAAATCTTTTTCACTTCTGGTGGAACAGAAAGTGATAATCTGGCATTGGTCGGAGCCGCAAGAGCAAATCGCAGAGGTGGAAATCATTTGATCACATCATCTGTTGAACATCCGGCGATCTTGAATACCATGCGTTATCTGGAAGAGGAAGAAGGGTATCGTGTAACGTATCTTCCAGTAGATTCGGCTGGAAAGATCAGACTAGATGCTCTTAAAGAAGCACTTTGTGAAGATACAATCCTTGTATCGATCATGTATGTGAATAACGAAGTTGGAGCAGTGCAGCCAATCGATGAGGCAGTAAAGATTGTAAAAGATTACAATTCAAAGATTCTGTTCCATTCAGATGCTGTGCAGGGATATGGAAAGTTCCATATCTATCCAAAACGTCAGGGAATCGATATGCTGTCTGTCAGCGGTCATAAGATCCATGGACCAAAAGGTGTTGGATTTTTGTATATCAATGAAAAAGTAAAGATCAAACCAATCTTATTCGGTGGAGAACAGCAGAAAAATATTCGTTCAGGAACAGAAAATGTTCCGGGGATCGCAGGACTTGGTCTTGCGTCAAAGATGATCTATCAGGATCTGGATATGAAGATTGCATTGATGAGAGATCTGAAACAGTATTTCATTGATGGAATCAGCAAGATTGAACGTACAACAGTGCATGGTCTGACAGATGAGACAAGTGCACCACATATTATCAGCGTTGGATTTGCAGGAATCCGAAGTGAAGTATTGCTTCACACATTAGAAGACAAAGGAATCTATGTATCATCCGGTTCTGCATGTTCTTCCAATCATCCAGCGATCAGTGGTGTGCTTCGTGGAATCGGTGCTTCACAAGAATATTTAGATGCGACATTACGTTTTAGTATGTCAGAATTTACAACAAAAGAAGAAATTGACTACACATTAGAAACATTATATAATTGTGTACCTGTACTTCGAAAATTTACAAGACATTAATATAGAAGGAGAAAATACATGAAATTTCAATCATTTTTGATAAAATATGGCGAAATTGGGATCAAAGGAAAAAACAGACACATTTTTGAAGACGCACTTGTACGTCAGATCCGTTTCGCATTAAAAGATACAGACGGTGAGTTTAATGTGCATAAAACAAGAGGACGTGTTTTCGTAGATTGCGAAGGAGATTACGATTACGAAGAGGCAGTAGAATGTATGAGCCGAGTATTCGGTATCGTTGGAATCTGTCCTGTTGTACGTCTGGAAGACCAGGGCTTTGAACAGTTGAAAAAAGATGTTGTTGCTTATATGGATAATATGTATCCAGATAAAAACTTCACATTTAAAGTAGAAGCAAGAAGAAGTAAAAAATCTTATCCATTGACATCAATGGAGATCAACTGTGATCTCGGAGAAGTGATCCTTGATACATGGTCAGAAACAAAAGTAGATGTACACAATCCAGATGTTGTTCTGAATGTAGAAGTTCGTGAGGAAATTTATCTGTATTCAGAGATCATTCCAGGACCAGGTGGAATGCCAGTAGGAACAAATGGAAAAGCAATGCTCCTTCTTTCTGGTGGTATCGATAGTCCAGTAGCAGGATATATGGTTTCCAAACGAGGTGTTGGAATCGAGGCAACATATTTCCATGCACCACCATATACAAGTGAGAGAGCAAAAGAAAAAGTTGTAGATCTGGCAAGACTTGTATCAAAATATACAGGACCGATCAAACTTCATGTTGTTAACTTTACAGATATCCAGCTTTATATTTATGAAAAATGTCCACACGAAGAACTGACGATCATCATGCGTCGCTATATGATGAAGATAGCAGAGCATTTTGCAAAACAGGATGGCTGTCTTGGTCTTATCACTGGTGAAAGTATTGGGCAGGTAGCAAGCCAGACAATGCAGAGTCTTGCTGTAACAAATGCAGCATGCACATTACCAGTATATCGTCCATTGATCGGATTTGATAAACGTGAGATCGTAGATATTTCTGAAAAGATTGACACATATGAAACATCAATCCTTCCATTTGAAGATTGCTGTACGATCTTTGTTGCAAAACATCCAGTTACAAAACCAAATCTGGAAAGAATTGAAAAATCAGAACGTCATCTGGAAGAAAAGATTGATGAACTGATGAAAGAAGCAATTGATACTGTGGAGATCATTGAAGTAAAATAAAAAATAGTTAAAATAATAAAAAGGCTGCCTCGAAAGAGACAGCCTCAAGTTATTAAAGCAACTTGTTAATTATTTGATAATGTAAGCATCCAGAGAAGCGAGAATCTTGTCAATGTCACCTTCAGCGTGAATGTTCAGATCGATCGGTTTAGAAAGGTCTAAGCTGAAAATTCCCATTATTGATTTTGCGTCGATCACGTATCTTCCGGATACTAAATCAAAGTCATTATCATATTTCGTGATTTCATTTACAAAAGATTTAACTTTATCAATTGAATTTAAAGAAATCTGAATTGTTTTCATTATACTTTCCCTCCTTGAAGTCCCTAAGTTGGATGAGTTTGAAAAAACTCTATAGATTATTCTACGAGATAGGGATGTAAAAGTCAAGAAAGGAAAGAAAAGAAGGAGAATTAAATTTTTATGAAAAAAGTAGCATTACACAATCTCGGCTGCAAGGTAAACTCTTATGAAACAGAGGCTATGCAGGAAATGCTTGAAAATGCAGGGTATGAAATTGTTCCTTTCAAAGAAGGGGCAGATATTTATGTTATAAATACTTGTACAGTTACGAATATTGCGGATCGTAAATCTCGCCAGATGTTACATCGTGCACGCAAGATGAATCCGGATGCAGTTGTTGTTGCAGCAGGATGCTATGTGCAGGCACAGGAAGAACAGCAGAAAACAGATCCATGTATCGATATTGTAATAGGAAATAATAAGAAAAAAGATCTGATCCAATTATTGGAAGAGTATGAGACAAATAAAAAGGGTAATAGAGAATCTGTGGAAGATGCAGAAATTTTAGAGTCTGATGAGATTTTACCAGTAAAAAAAGCTGTGATTGATATCAATCATACAAAAGAATATGAAGAACTTCAGTTGAGTAAGACGGGTGAGCATACACGAGCATATATTAAAGTGCAGGATGGCTGTAACCAATTCTGTACGTATTGCATTATTCCATATGCTCGCGGTCGTGTAAGAAGCCGTAATCTGGAAAATGTTTTAGAAGAAGTGAAGACTTTAGCGGAAAATGGATACAAAGAAGTGGTTCTTACAGGAATTCATTTGAGTTCTTATGGAATCGATCTGAAGACGGGAGAAACTTTACTTTCTTTGATCCAAGCAGTTCATGAGGTAGAGGGAATTGAAAGAATCCGTTTGGGATCTTTGGAACCACGTATCATTACAGATGAGTTTGCAAAAACAATTGCAGCAATGCCGAAAATGTGTCCACATTTCCATTTATCAATGCAGAGTGGATGCGATGCGACATTGAAGAGAATGAATCGAAGATATACAAGTGAAGAGTATTATGAAAAATGTGAACTTTTGAGAAAATACTTTGAAAATCCTGCGTTGACAACAGATGTGATCGTTGGTTTCCCAGGAGAAACAGAAGAAGAATTTGCTCAGTCAAAAGCATTTATAGATAAAGTAAATTTCTATGAAACACATATTTTTAAATATTCAAAACGAGCAGGAACAAAGGCTGCTGTAATGCCGGATCAGATTCCAGAACAGATCAAGACAGTACGAAGTGGGGAATTGCTTGAACTGGATGCGAAGAAGAGAGCGGCATACGAAAAAACATTAGTTGGAAAAGAAGTAGAGGTATTGTTTGAAGAACAGATCGAGATGGATGGTAAGAAGGTCTGGGTTGGACATACAAAGGAGTATGTTAAAATTGCAATGGAATCAGACAATATCATCGAAAATAGTATTGTGAAGATGGAAATTGAAGATGACTCACAAATTCTGCATTGAATTTTAACAGGCTTTATATTAGAATGATAACTAGGATAGTTTGCGAAAACGCAGAAAAAATAAGAAAAAATGGAGGGATAGACATGAGTAATTTAAGCAACACACAATTTTTTCAGGTAGAGCCGGGTACACAGATTTCTGCGAAAGATATTTTAGAAATCGTATATAAGGCACTGGAAGAAAAAGGATATAATCCAGTTAACCAGATCGTTGGTTACATTATGTCAGGAGATCCGACATATGTAACAAGCCATAATGGTGCACGAAGCCTGATCATGAAAGTAGAACGAGATGAAATCGTGGAAGAACTACTCAAAGTGTATATTGAACATAACTCATGGGAATAATTATATGAGAATAATGGGACTTGATTATGGGACAAAGACAGTAGGAGTTGCAATCAGCGATGCACTTCTCTTGACTGCCCAAGGAATTGAAACAATTGAAAGAAAAGAAGAAAATAAATTACGTCGTACATGTGCGCGCATAGAAGAACTGATCCGTGAATATGATGTAGACAGAATCGTACTCGGGCTTCCTAAGCATATGAATAATGATATTGGGGAACGTGCAGAAAAATCAATAGAATTTGGCGAGATGCTCAAGAAGAGAACGGGACTGGAGGTCATTATGTGGGATGAAAGAATGACAACAGTATCTGCCGAACGAGTATTGATCGAAAGTGATGTAAGAAGAGAAAACCGTAAAAAGTACGTAGATAAGATTGCAGCTGTATTTATTTTACAGGGATATTTAGATGCACTTTCTATACAGAAAAGCATGAATGAATAATCTGGCGAAGGACAGATGTGGGGGAACAACAAAAGACAGATGTACGAAAGTATAAGGGGTAAGAATATGGAAAAAATAAATTTTACATTCGATACAAATGAAACAGTAGAATTTTTTGTGTTAGAACAGACAAAGATTAATGGAGAAACTTATATCTTGGTAACAGATTCTGAGGAAGATGATGCAGAATGTCTGATCATGAAACATACAGGATCAAATGAACAGGATAGTATATACGAAATCGTCGAAGATGATACAGAGCTTGATGCTGTATCTAAAGTATTTGAAGAACTGCTTGAAGATGTAGAGATTGTTTAAGGGGAGATCTTCATTTTTCAGACAGAACCTGAGCTTGAATATAACGTGACTTACGGGAGGTGTAAGTTTTTGAAAAAATTGAATAAAGGAAAATTACGAATCATTCCTCTTGGAGGACTTGAGTTGATCGGTATGAATATTACTGCTTTTGAATATGAAGATAGTATTATCGTAGTAGATTGCGGACTGGCATTTCCAGAGGATGATATGTTAGGTGTTGACCTTGTGATTCCAGATGTTACTTATCTGAAAGATAATGCAGACAAAGTAAAAGGATTTGTTATCACACATGGACATGAAGATCATATTGGAGCACTTCCATATGTATTAAAAGAATTAAATATTCCTATTTATACAACAAAATTAACAATGGGAATCATTGAAAATAAACTGAAAGAACATAATATTCTTCGTTCAACAAGAAGAAAAGTAGTTCAGCACGGACAATCCATCAATCTTGGAAAATTCCGAATTGAGTTTATTAAAACAAACCATAGTATTCAGGATGCATCAGCATTGGCAATCTATTCACCAGCAGGTATTGTAGTGCATACAGGAGACTTTAAGGTGGATTATACACCAGTATTTGGTGATGCGATCGATCTGCAGAGATTTGCAGAAATCGGGAAAAAAGGTGTTTTGGCTCTGATGTCAGACAGCACGAATGCAGAACGTAAAGGATTTACACAATCAGAAAAAACGGTTGGAATCACATTCGATCATATTTTTGCAGAGCATCAAAATACAAGAATCATTATCGCGACATTTGCATCGAATGTAGACCGTGTACAGCAGATCATTAACTCTGCTTATAAATATGGAAGAAAAGTAGTAGTAGAAGGACGCAGTATGGTCAATATCATTACAACAGCGTCAGAACTTGGTTACTTAAATGTTCCAGAGAATACCTTGATCGATATTGATCAGATGCGAAATTATCCGCCAGAAAAGATGGTGTTGATCACAACAGGAAGTCAGGGAGAATCAATGGCTGCATTATCACGAATGGCAGCAGATGTGCATCGTAAAGTTACGATCCAGCCGGATGATACGATCATTTTTAGTTCCAACCCGATTCCAGGTAATGAAAAATCAGTATCAAAGGTAATCAATGAACTTTCTGCAAAGGGTGCGAATGTTATTTTCCAGGATGCACATGTTTCAGGACATGCATGTCAGGAAGAATTAAAATTGATTTATTCGCTTGTACGACCAAAATATGCAATTCCAGTACATGGTGAATATCGCCATTTGAAAGCCAATTCTGAGATTGCGAAATCACTTGGAATTCCAAGCGAGAACGTATTTATCATGCAGACAGGTGATGTGCTTGAATTAAGTGATGAAAGTGCCAAAGTTGTGGATAAAGTGCATACAGGAACGATTCTTGTTGATGGACTTGGTGTTGGCGATGTTGGGAATATCGTATTGCGTGATCGTCAGCATTTGGCAGAGGATGGAATTATTATCGTTGTATTGACACTTGAAAAGAGAACAAATCGTCTTCTTGCCGGTCCAGATATCGTTTCTAGAGGATTTGTGTATGTTAGAGAGTCTGAAAGCTTGATGGAAGGTGCACGTAATGCGATTTCTGAAAGTCTACAGAAATGCCTTTCTGGAAAATATGTAGACTGGAACCGAATCAAGGTTGCGATCCGTGATACAATGAATGATTATATTTGGAAGAAGACAAAGAGAAAACCAATGATCATTCCTATTATCATGGATGTAGATGTTTAGTAAATATAATACAGGAGATGAATGAGTGTATGATAGTAGATGAACGTATCGTTACATTCATCAATTCCATGGAGACAGAGAACAGTGAAATATTGGAAGTGATCGAGAAGGAAGCTTTGGAAGATAGAGTTCCGATTATACGCAAAGAGATGCAAAGCTTTCTCAAGGTACTTTTGAGTATACAAAAACCTATGAGCATTCTGGAAATCGGAACTGCCGTAGGTTTCTCTGCGTTATTGATGAGTGAATATACACCAGAAGGGTGTCAGATTACAACAATTGAAAATTATGACAAGAGGATTCCAATTGCACGTGCTAATTTTAAACGTGCAGGGAAAGAGTCACAGATCACACTTCTGGAGGGAGATGCCCAGCAAGTGATGAAAGAGCTGTCAGGCGGCTATGATTTCATTTTTATGGATGCGGCGAAAGGACAGTACATTCATTATCTTCCAGAGGCAATCAGACTTCTCAATGAAGGAGGAGTTCTTGTTTCGGATAATGTGATGCAGGATGGGACGATCATAGAGTCCCGTTTTGCGGTGGAACGTAGAGATAGAACGATCCATGCGAGGATGCGAGAATATTTATATACGATCAAGCATCATCCGCAGCTGCTGACTTCGATCATCCCATTGGGAGATGGAGTGGCAGTCAGTATCAAGAAGTAATATAATAAATAAGTAGAAATGGAGAAAAAAGATGGCAAGACATCCAGAATTATTAATTCCGGCCAGTAGTCTGGAAGTACTGAAGACAGCGGTTATTTTTGGTGCTGACGCAGTATATATTGGTGGAGAAGCATTTGGACTTCGTGCAAAAGCAAAGAATTTTTCGATGGAAGAAATGAAAGAAGGAATTGAATTTGCACATGCACATGATGTAAAAGTATATGTAACTGCAAATATTCTGGCACACAATTATGATCTTGATGGTGTGAGAGAATATTTTAAAGAATTGCGCGAGATAAAACCAGATGGTCTGATTATTGCGGATCCGGGAGTTTTTGAGATTGCGAAAGAAGTCTGTCCTGAGATTGAAAGACATGTTAGTACGCAGGCAAATAATACAAACTACGCAACATACAATTTCTGGTATAAACAGGGAGCGAGCCGTGTAGTATCAGCACGTGAATTGTCATTAAAAGAGATCAAAGAACTTCGTGCAAATATTCCAGAAGATCTGGAAATAGAAACATTTATCCATGGTGCAATGTGTATTTCTTATTCAGGCCGTTGTCTTTTGAGTAATTATTTTACAGGAAGAGATGCAAATCAAGGGGCATGCACACATCCGTGTCGCTGGAAATATGCAATTGTTGAAGAAACACGTCCAGGTGAATATATGCCTGTTTATGAAAATGAACGTGGTACTTACATTTTTAACTCAAAAGATCTTTGTATGATCGAACATATTCCTGAGATCATTGATGCAGGGATTGACAGTTTAAAAATTGAAGGTCGTATGAAAACTGCGTTATATGTAGCAACTGTTGCAAGAACTTATAGAAAAGCGATTGATGATTATAAAAAAGATCCAGAACTTTATAAGCAGAATATGCCATGGTATAAAGAACAGATTTCAAACTGCACATATCGTCAGTTTACAACAGGATTTTTCTTTGGAAAACCAGATGAAAATACACAGATTTATGACAGCAATACTTATGTGAAAGAGTATACTTATCTGGGAATTATTGGAGAAGAGAAAGACGGTCTGTATAGAATTGAACAGAGAAATAAGTTCTCTGTCGGAGAAACAATTGAGATCATGAAACCAGATGGAAGAAATATTGAAGTGACTGTTGGAAGAATTGTAAATGAAGATGGGGAAGAACAGGAAAGCGCACCACATCCAAAACAGGTATTGTATATAGATCTTCAAGGTCAGGCAGAAAAATATGATATTCTGCGTCGCAAAGAACTGGAAGAAGAATAATATATTAGATGATCAGGAAGCTGAGGGATCAAAAAGAGTCCCTCAGCTTTTCTATTGCACTTTTTTCTATGCGAGAAACATAAGAACGAGAAATTCCGAGTTGTTTTGCAATTTCGCGTTGGGTGTATTTTTCTCCTTGATAAAGACCATAACGCATTTTTAAAATCAGTTTTTCACGATGAGAAAGTTGGTCTTCTACTTTTTTATAAAGATTTGAAATATCTTCTTTTAATTGGACGCGATCAGAAACATCGGGTTCGTCAGATTCTATAATGTCATATAATTGAATTTCGTTTCCTTCGCGATCAGTGCCAATCGGTTCATAGAGAGAAATTTCTTTTGTTGTTTTTTTGCGGTATCGAAGATGCATGAGGATTTCATTTTCAATGCACCTTGAGGCATAGGCAGCCAGGCGATTTCCTTTATCTATGTCAAATGTTACAACTGCCTTGATAAGACCGATCGTGCCAATGGAGATTAAATCTTCAGGATCATCGTCAAGATTTTGATATTTTTTTACAACATGCGCAACAAGACGAAGGTTTCGTTCGATTAAGATATGTTTTGCCTGAAGATCTCCTTCAGTATATTTTTGGATATAATATTTTTCTTCAGAAGGAGACAAAGGGCTTAGAAAGGTTTTCAAAGAGACACCTCTTTGCATATTTAATATAGTTTATGAAAAAATAATAATTTTGTGCTTTTCCATATGAGAAGACTTTTGAAAATGAAATATTGACAAAACATATGTTCTTGTTTACAATTTAATATATCACTTGGAAATTCATTCCGAGTTGTCATGTGTCCGAAGGAAACTGCTGTCAGCAGGTTTTATAGGTATCAAGTGTCAAGATAACAACCAAGCCAATTCGGCTAAGATTTCATGAAAAGGATTATATGGAAAGGAAGTGTGCAGATGAGTTTTAGCACAGTTATGACAGCTGCTGTTTTTGGGATGAAAGTAGAGCTGGTACATGTGGAGGCCGATGTGAGCAATGGTTTGCCGGCATTTCATATGGTGGGATATTTGTCATCGGAGGTAAAAGAAGCGGCAGAGAGAGTACAAACAGCGATCCGTAATTCGGGATTTGATTATCCACCAAAGAGAACAGTCGTGAATTTATCGCCAGCAACAATGAGAAAGCGAGGTGCATCATTTGATCTACCTGTTGCAGTGGCAATACTGTTATCTTTGGGGCAGGTAAAGACAAATAAGATAAAGGATATGTTGCTCATAGGTGAGATCGGTTTAGATGGAAAAATCAGAGGTGTGCAAGGAATTTTATCAATCGTATTAGCGGCGAAAGAAGCTGGGATTCGAAAATGTCTTATTCCAGAAGCCAATGTAGCAGAAGGAATGTTGGTAGAAGGGATCTGTATAATAGGAGTAGCTACATTAAAGGATGCAGTTGAATATCTGAATGGAAAAAAAGAGAATAAGATTCATCCACGTTTTCGGGTGGAATATAAAAAGAATGAAAAAACAATAGATTATTCAGAAATCAGCGGACAAGAGTATGTGAAAAGAGCAATTGAGATTGCTGTTGCGGGTGGTCATAATCTTTTGATGATCGGAGCACCTGGAAGTGGAAAAACGATGATCGCAAAAAGAATACCAACTATTTTTCCGCCACTTACAAAGGAGGAAAGTATAGAAATTACGAAGATATATAGTATTTTAGGGCTGCTGGATCAGACGAGTCCGTTAATACAGGAACGACCGTTTCGAAATGTTCATCATACAGCAACAAAGACGGCACTTACAGGTGGTGGGATCACTCCGATGCCTGGAGAAATCAGTCTTGCACATGAAGGTGTCTTATTTTTAGATGAACTTCCAGAATTTCAAAAGAGTGTATTAGAAGTACTTAGGCAGCCGTTGGAAGAACGAAAGATCCGTATCACAAGAACACATGGGAATTATACATTTCCGGCGAATTTTATGTTAGTCGCTGCGATGAATCCGTGTCCTTGTGGGTGTTATCCAGATATGAATCGTTGTGTTTGTACACCATATCAAATACAACATTATTTAGGTAAAGTTAGTCAACCATTTCTTGATCGGATTGATATATGTGTGGAAGCAGCAAAAGTGGAATATGAAGATTTGATAGCTCATAATAAGAATGTAGAAAGTTCAGAAATGATCCGTCAACGTGTTTGTAAGGCGCGAGAGATACAGGCAATCAGATATCGAGGAACAAAGATTACTGTAAATGCAATGCTAGATATCAAAGGATTAGAACAATATTGTGTGTTGGGAGAACAAGAAGAGCTGCTTATGAAACAGGCTTTTGTGAATTTGGGGCTGACAGCAAGAATGTATCATAAGATTTTAAGAGTAGCACGTACAATAGCTGATTTATCGGGAAGTGAAGAGATTAAGACGGAACATATTGCAGAAGCAGTAGGATATCGAACATTTCAAAAACAATTATGGAGGTAGGATATGGAATACGAGTATTGGTTGGCTGCGATTCCATATCTGTCAGATAAGAAAAAAAGAATGTTACGGACACACACAGGATCTGCTCGAAATGCTTATTATATAGAAGAAACAAGGTGGAAAGCATTTCCGTTTCTTGATGAAAAAGCCATTGAAAAGATTTTACATTCAAAAAAGATATGGGATGTTAAAAAAGAATTTGAGGCACTGCAAAAACAGAACATCCACATCATATATTATTATGAAAAGGAATATCCAAAACGATTGTTGCATATTGCGGATCCTCCATACGCATTATATGTAAAAGGAAATCTGCCGGAAGAAAATGTTTTTAGTGTAGCGATCGTAGGAGCAAGAAAATGTACATCTTATGGAGAAAAGTATGCGTATGAATTCGCGAGAAAGTTAGCAGAGAATGGCGTGCAGATCATAAGTGGGATGGCATATGGTATTGATGGAATTGCACAGAGAGGGGCATTGTTTGGTGGAGGAAAAACATATGGAGTTATGGGGAATGGTGTGGATATCTGCTATCCTCGGACACATATAGGGTTATATACAGATGTGTTAGCGCAAGGTGGTGGGATCCTATCAGAGTATCCACCGGGAACGAAACCATTGCCGATTCATTTTCCTAAAAGAAATAGAATCATAAGTGGTTTGTCGGATATTGTTCTTGTAATGGAAGCAAAGGAAAAAAGTGGCTCACTTATAACGGCTGATTTGGCTCTAGAGCAAGGGCGTGATGTATATGCACTTCCAGGACCGATCGATAGTGCATTGAGTTTGGGATGCAATCATTTAATCCGGCAGGGGGCTGGAATGTTGGTATCTCCAGAAGATTTAATGCAAGAAGTTGGGATATTGATAAAAAAAGTACAATCAAAAAGCACAGAGGAAAGGAATAGTGAGAAAAAAGTACTTGAATCTGTAGAAAATTTAGTGTATAGTACGTTTGCAGTTTGTTCAAAAAGCGTAAGTGAGATTTTGGCGGAAACGGGATTAACGCCAGAGCAAGTTATGCGCTCGCTTGCGATGCTTGAAATATCGGGATATATAAAAATGATATCAAAAGATCATTATATCAAGTGTGAATGATTCGGATCAGAATAACGTCCGTCTGTTAGATCTGAATCTTACACAAAGGCTTATCAATAAGCAATAAAATGTTAAACCAAAAAGGGGAAAATAAAAGAAAAAGGCTACCGTGCCTGTGGAGGAAGTAAAATGGCACACTATTTAGTGATTGTGGAGTCTCCTGCGAAAGTAAAGACAATTAAAAAATTTCTTGGGAGCAATTATACAGTTGCCGCATCAAACGGTCATGTTCGTGATCTGCCAAAAAGTCAGACAGGAATTGATGTGGAGAATGATTACGAACCGAAATATATAACGATTCGTGGAAAGGGAGATATTCTTGCAAATTTGCGTAAAGAAGCGAAAAAGGCAGATAAAGTATATCTGGCAACTGACCCGGACCGTGAGGGAGAAGCGATTTCCTGGCATCTGGCCACTGCATTAAAGTTAGATGAGAAGAAGATGCGTCGCATCACATTCAACGAGATTACAAAGAATGCCGTGAAAGCATCTTTAAAGAATTCGAGAGATATAGATATGGATCTTGTTGATGCACAGCAGGCAAGACGAGCATTGGATCGTCTTGTTGGCTATAATATCAGTCCATTACTTTGGGCAAAAGTGAAAAGAGGATTGAGTGCAGGACGAGTACAATCTGTAGCTTTACGAATCGTTGCGGATCGTGAAGAAGAGATTAATGCATTTATTCCAGAAGAATATTGGACTCTTGAAGCTGTATTGAAAGTAAAAGGAGAAAGACGTCCTCTTACTGCAAAGTTCTATGGAACAGAACAGAATAAGATGACGATCCATTCAGAAGAAGAATTAAAGAGCATTATAGAAGTGATCGATCAAGCAGAATATAAAGTTACTGATATAAAGAAGAGTGAACGCCTTAGAAAAGCACCGCTTCCATTTACTACAAGCACATTACAGCAGGAAGCATCAAAGGTATTGAATTTTAGCACGCAGAAGACGATGCGTATTGCACAGCAGCTGTATGAAGGAATTGATATAAAAGGAAATGGTACAGTCGGTGTGATCACTTATTTGCGTACAGATTCTACTCGTATTTCGGAAGAGGCAGATGAAGCAGCAAGAGAATATATTGAGAAGACTTATGGAATCGAATATGTAACAGATAAAGGAATCGAGAAAAAGACGGAGAAAAAGATTCAGGATGCGCATGAGGCGATTCGTCCGTCAGACATAAATCGTACCCCAGCATCACTGAAAGATTCTTTGACAAGAGACCAATTCCGTTTGTATCAGTTGATCTGGAAACGCTTTGCTGCCAGTCGCATGAAACCGGCAAAATACGAGACAACATCTGTAAAAATCGGTGCCGGTGAATATGTATTCAATGTAGCTACTACAAAAACGTTGTTTGAAGGTTTTAAAACAGTTTATGTGGAATCGGATGAAGAAAAAGAAGAGAGTAATGTATTGGTAAATGGATTGAATGAAGATTCTGTACTTTCAAAAGAAAGTTTTGAAACAAAACAGCACTTCACACAGCCACCAGCACATTATACAGAAGCAAGTTTGGTAAAAGCATTGGAAGAGCAGGGAATTGGACGACCAAGTACTTATGCACCTACGATCACAACGATACTTTCACGTCGCTATATTACAAAAGAAGGAAAAAATTTGTATCTTACAGAGTTGGGAGAGGTTGTTAATAATATTATGAAACAATCATTCCCAAGTATTGTGGATGTGACATTTACGGCCAATATGGAAGGGCTTCTCGATATGGTTGAAGAAGGAAAAGTGCCATGGAAAGAAGTAATCCGTAATTTCTATCCAGATTTGGAAGAAGCAGTAAAGGTTGCAGAAAAAGAGCTTGAGAGTGTAAAGATTGAAGATGAAGTAACAGATGTAATCTGTGAAGAATGTGGACGTAATATGGTCATTAAATATGGTCCACATGGAAAGTTTCTTGCTTGTCCAGGATTTCCGGATTGTCGAAATACAAAGCCTTATTTAGAAAAAATAGGTGTTCCATGTCCAATTTGTGGAAAAGATGTGGTTGTCCGTAAGACAAAAAAAGGAAGAAGATATTACGGCTGTGAAGATGGACCAGAATGTGAATTTATGTCCTGGCAGAAACCGTCAAAAGAAAAATGTCCAGAATGTGGTGGATATATGCTTGAAAAAGGGAATAAACTTGTTTGTGCAAATGAAAAATGTGGATATGTACAAAGTAATAGAAAAGAAAATTCTGGCGAAGAAGAATAAAATAATAAGATAATTTGGTTGAAATTGCATAAACTGTGTGATAATATATACTTTGCATTACGAATTTAACGAATTGTGCACACGATTCGAAATATGGAGGAACTAGATGAGCGTACAGTTATTAGACAAAACAAGAAAGATAAATAAATTATTGCATAATAATAATTCTAGTAAAGTGGTATTCAATGATATATGCGAAGTATTAACAGAGATATTGGATTCCAATGTACTTGTAGTAAGTAAAAAAGGAAAAGTACTTGGTGTGAGTAAATGTGCTTCTGTTGAAGCGTTGCATGAATTGATCGTAGAAAATATTGGTGGACATATTGATGATATGTTGAATGAACGTTTATTGAACATTCTTTCAACAAAAGAAAATGTGAATCTTCAGACTTTAGGATTTGAGGGTGAAGATGTGAATGGTTATCAGGCAATCATTACTCCGATCGATATTGCAGGAGAACGTCTTGGAACACTGTTTCTTTATAAGCAAAATCAGATGTATGAGATTGATGATATCATTTTAAGTGAATATGGAACAGCCGTTGTGGGTCTGGAAATGCTTCGTTCTGTAAATGAAGAAAGTGCAGAAGAAACACGTAAAGAACATATTGTACAGTCTGCGATCAGTACACTTTCATTTTCTGAATTGGAAGCGATCATTCATATTTTTGAAGAATTGAATGGTACAGAAGGTATTTTGGTTGCAAGTAAGATTGCAGATAGAGTTGGGATTACAAGATCTGTGATTGTAAATGCACTTCGTAAATTCGAGAGTGCTGGGGTTATTGAATCGCGTTCTTCTGGTATGAAGGGAACTTATATCAAAGTTCTGAATGATTATGTATTTGTAGAGCTTAATAAGATCAAAAAAGATCGTATTTATGGTTTATAAAAGAGGGATGAAAAATGTACGAAAATAATCCAGTAGAGCTTAGAATGGAAAAAGCGGTTTCTGCAGATGTTGTTTTTGATGATACAATTCATAAATGTAAAGTATTTCGGTATGATATTGACGACGATTACATATATTTAGAATTGAAAGAAAATGATCTGCGCGAGATTTCGTTAGATGCAAAGTATCAGTGTTATATTTTTACCAAAAGTGAGCAATTGTTTTGTACTGGTGTTGTAAAAGAACGTTTTCGATCAGAAAATGGTAATATGATCCGTTTCCGTATAGAGAATGGCTTCTATAACGTAGATGAAAAAAGAAGTAGAATATAGATAAAATGAATATTAACAAATTATAAAAAAATAGATACCCTGTTGACAAAATGTCGACAGGGTGTTATTTTATATTCATGGTTTAGCACTCAAGTTTGATGAGTGCTAATAAGCAGTAAATAGAGGAGGTCTTATAATGAAATTAGTACCATTAGGCGATAAAATTGTATTAAAACAGATGATAGCAGAAGAGACAACAAAATCAGGGATTGTTCTTACAGGACAGACAAAAGAAAAACCGCAGGAAGCAGAAGTTATTGCTGTAGGTCCGGGTGGAGTTGTTGATGGCTGCGAAGTGGTAATGCAGGTAAAAGTTGGAGATAAAGTAATCTATTCTAAATATTCTGGAACAGATGTAGAACTTGATGGAGAAAAATATATTATTGTAAGACAGAATGATATTCTGGCAATCGTTGAAGAATAATCAGTTAGGAGTGATATCGATATGGCAAAAGAGATTAAACATGGAGCAGAAGCAAGAGCAGCACTTGAAAAAGGTGTAAATCAGCTTGCAGATACAGTAAGAGTAACACTTGGACCAAAAGGAAGAAACGTTGTACTTGATAGATCCTTTGGTGCACCATTGATCACAAATGATGGTGTTACAATTGCAAAAGAGATCGAACTTGAAGATGGATTTGAAAACATGGGTGCTCAGTTGATCCGTGAAGTTGCAGCTAAGACAAATGATGTGGCTGGTGACGGAACAACAACAGCTACAGTTCTTGCACAGGCTATGGTAAATGAAGGGATGAAAAACCTGGCAGCAGGAGCAAACCCAATCGTTCTTCGTAAAGGTATGAAAAAAGCAACTGATAAAGCGGTAGAAGCAATTGCAGCAATGAGCAGTAAAGTTACAGGTAAAGAACAGATTGCAAGAGTAGCTGCAGTATCTTCTGGTGATGAAGAAGTTGGTAAGATGGTAGCAGATGCTATGGAAAAAGTTTCTAACGACGGCGTTATCACAATTGAAGAATCTAAAACAATGCAGACTGAACTTGATCTTGTAGAAGGTATGCAGTTTGATCGTGGATATATTTCAGCATATATGGCAACAGATATGGAAAAAATGGAAGCAGTTTTGGATGATCCATATATCCTTATTACAGATAAGAAAATCACAAATATTCAGGATATCCTTCCAGTTCTTGAACAGATCGTGCAGTCAGGAGCAAAACTTCTGATCATCGCAGAAGATATTGATGGAGAAGCACTTACAACTCTGATTGTAAATAAACTTCGTGGAACATTTACAGTAGTGGGTGTAAAAGCTCCAGGTTATGGCGATAGAAGAAAAGAAATGCTCAAAGATATCGCAATCCTCACAGGAGGACAGGTGATTTCAGAAGAACTTGGTATGGATCTGAAAGACACAACAATGGAACACCTTGGACGTGCAAAATCTGTTAAAGTTCAGAAAGAAAATACAGTTATCGTTGATGGACTTGGTGATAAGAAAGCAATTTCTGATAGAGTTGCTCAGATCAAAGCGGCAATGGAAGAAACAACATCTGAGTTTGATAAAGAAAAAATGCAGGAAAGACTTGCAAAACTCGCTGGTGGTGTTGCAGTAATCCGTGTTGGTGCAGCAACTGAAACAGAAATGAAAGAAGCAAAACTCCGTATGGAAGATGCTTTGAATGCAACAAGAGCAGCAGTAGAAGAAGGTATTATTTCTGGTGGCGGTTCTGCATATATCCATGCATCTAAAGAAGTAGAAAAACTTGTAGAAGAATTAGAAGGCGATGAAAAGACAGGTGCTAAGATCATTCTGAAAGCACTTGAAGCTCCATTGTTCCATATTGCAACAAATGCAGGTCTTCTTGGATCAGTTATTATCAATAAAGTAAAAGAATCTGAAGTTGGTTATGGATTTGATGCATACAGAGAAGAATATGTAGATATGGTAAAAGAAGGAATTCTTGACCCAGCTAAGGTTACAAGAAGTGCACTTCAGAATGCAACAAGTGTAGCATCTACATTACTTACAACAGAGTCTGTTGTGGCTACAATTAAAGAAGATACTCCAGCTATGCCAGCAGGTGCAGGTGGAATGGGAATGATGTAATTCCAAATTTTAAGAGGTTTCCGAAAGGAAGCCTCTTTTTGATATGAATTTTGGAGGGATTCATTATCGGTAAAGTCTATAGTTATACATTTGTGGTTGTTAATTAGAAAATCAGTGCACGATCGCGAAAAAAGATGTACTATTTTCACGACATGAATAAATTGTCAGAAAACAGCTTGACAACACACATGGTTTTCTGTAATATACCATGTAATACTCGTTTGAGTAGAAAGAAAAACGCAGGATAATATATGATGAGATATATTTCTGCAGATAAAATCAGAAAGCGAGGAAAAGAAAAGTGGGAAAGATTATTGGTGAAGGAATTACATTTGATGACGTACTGCTTGTTCCAGCATATTCAGAAGTAATACCAAATGATGTGGATCTATCTACATATTTGACAAAGACGATCAAACTGAATATTCCTATGATGAGCGCAGGAATGGATACGGTTACTGAACACCGTATGGCAATTGCAATGGCTCGTCAAGGCGGAATTGGAATCATACATAAGAATATGACGATCGAGCAGCAGGCAGAAGAAGTAGATAAAGTAAAACGATCTGAAAATGGAGTTATTACAGATCCATTTTATCTTTCACCGGAGCATACATTAGAAGATGCGAATAATCTGATGGCTAAATATCGTATTTCTGGAGTTCCAATTACAGAGGGGAAAAAGTTAGTAGGTATCCTTACTAACCGTGATTTGAAATTTGAAGAAGATTTTTCTAAAAAAATAAAAGAATCCATGACATCAGAAGGGCTGATTACAGCGAAAGAAGGTGTCACGTTAGAAGATGCGAAAAAGATTTTAGGAAAAGCAAGAAAAGAAAAACTTCCGATCATAGATGATGAAGGCAATCTGAAAGGTTTGATCACAATTAAAGATATTGAAAAACAGATTCAATATCCATTATCTGCAAAAGATGCACAAGGACGCCTTCTATGTGGAGCGGCTATTGGTATTACAGCAAATTGTCTTGAACGTGTAGAAGCATTGGTAAAAGCGAATGTAGATGTTATTGTATTGGACTCAGCACATGGTCATTCTGCGAATGTAATAAGAATGGTCCGTATGATAAAAGAAGCATATCCAGAGCTTCCTATTATTGCGGGAAATGTTGCGACAGGTGAAGCGACAAGAGCATTACTTGAGGCAGGCGTAGATGCTGTAAAAGTTGGAATTGGTCCAGGATCTATTTGTACAACACGTGTTGTTGCTGGAATTGGCGTACCACAGATTACAGCAGTTATGGATTGCTGCGCAGTTGCAAAAGAATATGGAATTCCAGTGATTGCAGATGGAGGTATTAAATATTCAGGAGATATGACAAAAGCAATTGCTGCTGGAGCAAATGTTTGTATGATGGGAAGTATTTTTGCAGGCTGCGATGAAAGCCCTGGAGATTTCGAGTTATATCAGGGAAGAAAATATAAAGTTTATCGTGGAATGGGATCGATCGCAGCAATGAAACAAGGAAGCAAAGATCGATATTTCCAGGAAAATGCAAAAAAACTTGTTCCAGAAGGTGTCGAAGGTCGTGTGGCTTATAAAGGTACAGTAGAAGATACAGTATTCCAGTTAATGGGTGGTCTTCGTTCTGGAATGGGATATTGCGGAACTCGTACAATTGAAGAATTGAAAGAAAATGGAAGATTTATAAAAATTTCTGCCGCATCTTTGAAAGAAAGTCATCCACATGATATTCAGATTACAAAGGAAGCACCAAACTATAGCACAGATGCATAATACGGAAATAATATAAAATATCATCAGGAAATCCTAATTAGATAATAGGGTTTCCTGATTTTTTGGGGGAATGTAATACAGCTTGCATAGTAATCTATTACTTTATAATTAAGAAAATATCCCAAATCTGACACTTTCAGAATTGCCCCACGAAGGTTAAAATAAGTATAAATTGTCTGAATTGT
>CAZAEC010000014.1:0-63176 GCA_964484055.1 uncultured Clostridium sp. | reverse complement strand
GGTAGAACACCAGCCTTCCAAGCTGGATACGTGGGTTCGATTCCCATCACCCGCTTTTTTGTTGTCTAAAAATAAATTCTAGAATTCAAACATCAATCTTTTAAATTTAGAAACAATCTTTTTGATTTAAAAATTCCAAAACTCATTTTATATTAAAATAAAATTTTTCTTTATATATCCCCAATATATATGTATTCTTTTACATTAAAATAAGAAAATTCTGGCTTTTTATTATATTATAATGTATACTATACGAAAAAACGAAGAGTAGAAAAAATAAACTATACGAAAAAACGAATAGATTGGAGATTGGTCGGGATAAATATGAAGGAAATGGAATATATATCGGTAAAAGAAGCGGCTGAAAAATGGAAAGTATCAGAGAGAAGAGTTCATCAATATTGTAAGGATGAGAGAATACCAGGATTGCAGAAATTTGGAAATGCGTGGGCAATTCCAGAAGATGCTGTGAAGCCATCGAATCCAAGAAAGAAGAAAGAGACTATACAGAAACCAGAGGTTGTGTATGCAGAAAGGAAAAATAAGATTGGAGCGGTTATTGCGGCGGCTGGAAAATTTGATGAAGAGGATGGAATTTCTCCATTTATGAAGCTGGGGTCGATATCATTGATTCGAAGGATCGTTCTTATTTTCAAACAGGCGCAGATTGATCCAATCGTAGTAATTACGGGATATCAAGATTTTGAATTGGAGCATCATTTAGCGTCATATGGAGTAATTTTCATACATAATGACGATTATGAAAATTCAGATAAGTTTACATCGTTGAAATTAGGTCTTGATTTTTTAAAAGATACCTGTGATAAAGTCTTCTTTTCTTCGCTCGGGATTCCAATGGTAATGCCTGAAACATTAAGAAAAATGGCAATGACAGACAATATGATCACAGTACCAAGTTTTCAAAAAAAGAGTGGGCATCCGTTGCTGTTGGATTCAAAGATCATTCCAGCACTTTTGGAGTATGATGGATCGGATGGAATGCAGGGTGCAATGCAGTCAACGGGTTACGAGAAGGAATATCTTCATGTAGAGGATGAAGGGGTTCTGTTAAGTGTTGAAAATATCACTCGTTTGGAGGATACACTGGAGGAACACAATCAACATTTGCTACATCCATTTGTAAGTATCAGTATTGAAAAAGAACAAGTCTTTTTCGATGCAAGAGCGAAACTTTTATTATTCTTGATTCAAGAATTTCATTCTGTGCAGAGTGCTTGCAAACAGATGGCATTATCAAAAGGGAAAGCCTGGGATATGATCTCAAAAATGGAAGAAGAGATAGGGGTTACGATCGTGCAAAGACAACGTGGGGGAAGCAGGGAAAGAAAAACCTCATTGACACCGGAAGGAAAATTGTTTTTGGAATTTTTTCAGGAGTATGAAGAATCTGTAAAAATATTTGCAATTCGGAAATTCGAAGAGAAGTTTGCTGAATTTAAAAGGAATGCAGATATAGAGTAGATACAAATAATTAATGCAAATACAAAAAAGAATTTAAAATGAGTGTATTCAAATACTTACGAGAAAGAATTTGATAATCGACTACCAGTTGGGTATACTAAAATCAACATACAACCTTTTCTTTAGCAGACATGATATTTACTATGCGCAAGTAAATGAAGTGCCTGCTAATTTTAATTAATGAACAAATCTTACAATCTTTAAGGCATTTACAGATGAAATATTCTATTATCAGATCTTAGCTGTTTCCTGTAGAACTATATTTGAATAATGGAGAGATATATTATAAGAAATAATTTATTGGAGAGATATGGAAGCAAATACTTGTGAGAAAGAATTTGATAACTCTTCTTGTTCTATCTTATACTAAATTGGATGGATACCAAATGGAGTGGTAAACCAATAGTTGCAATTTAGAGAACTATTTTAAAAAGAACGAAGGGAAGGGTAAAATTATGGAGAAAATTAGACAATCCGTAGTGAAAAAGGACCATTTGTCAAAAATTTCCGGTCAGGCTCTTTATGTAGGAGATATTCATGACAGAGAAATTTTATTTGGTAAATTGGTACGTTCTTCAAAAGCAAAAGCAAAGGTATTAAAGGTAACATTACCTGAACTTCCAGAAGGTTATACATATGTAGACCGTCACGATGTTCCTGGTGATAACAATGTTAATATCGTAAAAGATGATACACCAGTATATGCAAACGATGTTGTAGAATATATCGGTGAACCAATTGGTATGCTTTGCGGACCAGAAGAAACAGTAGTAGAAGAATTATGGAAAAAGATCGTGATCGATTACGAAGTTATGGAGCCAGTACTCGATTTAAGAACAGCTGAGGAAGCATTATTCGACTACAACTATTCACGTGGTGATGTAGAAAAAGCATTTGCTGAAGCTGACAAAGTATACGAAGAAGAATTCGAAACAGGCTACCAGGATCAGACATATCTTGAAACACAGTCAATGATGGCTGAGATGATGGAAGATGGAAAAGTATTTGTTCATGGTTCTATGCAGTGTCCATACTATGTTAAAGGTGCTGTAATGCGTGCTACAGGAAAAGGACCAGACAAAGTTCGTATCGCTCAGGATGTAACTGGTGGTGGATTCGGTGGAAAAGAAGCATTCCCATCAATCCTTGGATGTCAGGTTGCAGTAGCAACTATGAAAACGGGAAAACCTGTTCGTTGTATCTTCAACAGACAGGAAGACTTAGAATTCACATCAAAACGTCATCCATCTTTGAACACATATAAAGTAGCTGTAAAAGATGGAAAGATTACAGCAATGGATATCGACGTTAAATTTAATGGTGGTGCTTATACAACACTTTCAGCCGTTGTATTGCAGCGTGGTTTGATCGCAGCTCCAGGCGTATATGTATGCCCTAATGTACGTGTACGTGGTCGTGCTATGAAGACAAACACAACACCTTCAGGTGCTTACCGTGGATTCGGTGCTCCACAGACATTCTTCTCTGTAGAGTCTATGATGAACCACATCGCACAGGATTTAGGAGTAACACCTCTTTCATTTAAAGAAGCTCACCTTGTAAAACAGGGAGATCTTACTTCTACATCAGGAAAATATCATTATCCAGTTCCATTGCAGGCAATGATCGAAGAAATCGATCAGGCTTGTGATTATAGAAAGAAATATGAAGAATATTCAAAACCACAGACAGGTCGTTACAGAAGAGGTATCGGTATGTCTCTGTATTTCCATGGTGCAGGATTTACAGGTTCTGCAGAGCGTGATTCTATCAAAGCTGTTGCAAAACTTCACAAACTGCCAGATGGATCAGTAATCGCACTTGGATCTAATACAGATATCGGACAGGGACTTAGAACAACATTCTCTAAGATCGTTGCTAACGAACTGAATATTCCAATGGATAAAGTTAACTACAACTATCCAGATACAGATAAAGTTCCAGATTCAGGCCCAACAGTTGCATCAAGAAGTTTGATGACAGTTGGTGAATTGTTTAGACGTGCTTCAATCAAACTGAGAGAACAGTGGGTTGAAGGAGAAGAACAGTGGATCGAAGAACACTATACACAGCCAGACTTCATGATTCCTTTCAGTCTTGAAGAATTCAAAGGTGATGCATATCCTACATATGCATGGGCTGTAAATGCAATCGAAGTTGAAGTAGATACATACACAGGTCTTACAAAGATCCTTGGTGCATACGGAAACTTTGATGTTGGTACACCAATTGATGACAATATCGTTATCGGTCAGATGGAAGGTGGATTCCTTCAGGGTATTGGACACGCATCAACAGAGTATATCAACTATGACAATACAGGTAGAATGCGTAATACATCATTCTCAGACTACATCATTCCTACAGCTGTTGACGTTGACAATATGCAGGTTCAGATGCACGTTGAAAAATATCCATATGGACCATATGGTGCTAAAGGTGCAGGAGAACTTCCACTTGTTGGTGCTACAGGTGCTTATGCAGAAGCTATGGAACAGGCACTTGCTAATGGTAAGATCAACCATGTTCCATTTACAGCAGAAGACACAATGAAGACATTATAATGATAGAGGAGAATGAATATGGAAAATATTACATTTACACTGAATGGTGATAAAGTAGAATATAACGGTAAAGCGACAGAACGTCTGTTAGACGTTCTTCGTAATACGTATCATTTAACTGGTGTAAAATGCGGATGTAAAGAAGGCGAATGTGGTGCTTGTTCCGTAATTATGGATGGCCAGTTAGTAAACTCCTGTACAGTTGCTATGGGAAGATGTGATGGAAGCGAAATTATGACAATTGAAGGCTACAGCAAAACAGATAGATTTTCTGTAGTAGAAAAAGCATATGCATCTGTATCAGCAGTACAGTGTGGATATTGCATTCCTGGTATGGTACTTGCAACAGAAGTTCTGTTGTCAAAGAATCCACATCCAACAGAAGCAGACATCAGAGAAGGTATCTCTGGTAACTTATGTAGATGTACAGGTTACAATGCAATTGTAAAAGCAATTGGTATTGCAGCGAAGGAGGGAGAAGGATTATGGTAAACGGATATGTAGCAAAATCCCTTGAAGAAGCGTTAAAGATCAGAAAAGAACACGATGTAATTCCTTACGGTGGTGGAACAGATATCATGGTACAGGAGATCGAAGGTGTTTACTTATTTTTACATAAAGTACCTGAAATGAAACAGATCGTTGTTGATGATGAATATGTAAGAATCGGTGCTTCTTGTACATTCACAGAAGTAATCGAATCTGAACTCGTTCCACAGCTTATGAAAGAAGCTGCATCAAGAATCGCTGCTCCAGCAATCAGAAACGTAGGAACAATGGGTGGAAACCTTGGTAATGGTTCTGCAAAAGCAGACTCTGTTCTTATCGAATATGTTGCAGATGCAAAACTTGTTATCGCAAGTGCTGATGGACAGAGAATCATCCCTGTTACAGAATTCTATAAAGGAAGAAAACAGCTTGATCTTGGAAAAGATGAATTGATTGTTGAAATCCTTTTACCTAAGACAGGACTTGATAACTACTACTACAAAAAAGTAGGAGCAAGAAACGCTCTTGCAATCTCTCGTGTATCATTTGCTGGTATCATCGATGTAGAAGACGGCGTGATCAAAAATTTTGCAGTAGCATTTGGTGCTGTAGAAGCTACAGTTTGCAGACATAAAGAAATCGAAGCAAAACTGATTGGAAAAACTCTTGAAGAAGCAAAAGCTATGAGAGAAGAAATCCTTGCTGCTTATAGCGAAGCAATTCAGCCAATCCGCGGACGTGTATCTGCAGATTATCGTAAGAAAGTATGCCTGAACCTTCTTGGCGATTTCATGACAGAAAAGGGAATCTAAGGAGTAAAGGTCAATGATAATAAATGGTCTGATTTTAGCGGCAGGCATGTCAAGTAGAATGCGGCAGTTCAAACCATTGATGAGAATTGAAGAAAAGACAATCATAGAAACCACGGTAGACCATATGCTGGAAGCTGGTGTAGATCAGATCACAGTAGTCTTGGGCTACCGTGGTTCTGAGGTTAAAGAGGTTTTAGAACTGGATGAAAAAAGAAGCAGACATTTGATGTTTGCATATAATCCAAATTATGAAACAACACAGATGTTGGATTCTATAAAAGTTGGTTTGAATAAAATGGGAATGTGTGATAGATTTTTTATAGCACCTGGAGATATGCCGGCAATTACAACTAAGACATATCAGACATTGATAGATCTTGCGGCAAACAAATCTGAGTTTAAAGTAATATTCCCGACGTTGGAAGGGTATAGAAAACACCCTCCACTTATTTCGTGGGATTGTAGAGAGAATATTTTACAGTTCCAGGGAAATGGTCTTCGAGAATTGTGGAATCAATATCAAGATGAAATTTTTGAAATCCCATTGGAAGATGGCGGTTGTACAATTGATATTGATACACCAGAAGATTTTCAGAGACTGTGTCGATATTTGAATGAAAAAAATAGTTTGAAAAAGGATTGAGAGATCAAAAGATTTCTCAATCCTTTTTTCATTTACTATGAAATAAAGGATTTCTCAGTAAATAAAATCCTTTATTTTTGTATTTGAAGAAGGTATTAGATCAAGATTCTTGTTAGATTTTTATATAAAAAATATTTATAAAAGAATAAAAATATAGTAATTACCTATTGGACGTGAATTTGTCAAATATTGTATAATATTTGACGAATTTAATAAAGGAGAAATGCTGTAGTGAATAAAGAGAAAAGAAATGAAAATAATTTCCATTCACTGACAAAAGATCAGTTATGGGAGTTGGAACAGAGCAATCAGAGTAAGTTAAAACGAATTCTTGATCTGATCATATCTGTGTTACCAGTAGTTGGATGTATATGTGCACTTATGGAATATTGTCTGATTCCAGATAAATATAGCAATAGCAATCCAGAGCGTTATATGATTCTTCTTGTGATTCCTGTTGTGATCTATATTATTATGTGGATCCGAGCAATGCTGAGCTATGTAAAAGGAAAAAAGCAAAAATTTGCAAAGGTTCGATATTCAGCACCTTTAATGACAGGTATCTATATTTTGTTGATGCTCTTAGATTATTCAACATTAAAAACAGGAAAGCTCATGTATCCATTTATTCCATGGGTAAATGATATTATAAATGTTGCGATCTTAGATTCAGCGCAGTTGATAAAATGTACATTTTTTACATTAAAATTATTATTTAGTGGATATTTAAGTGGTGTAGTTCTTGGATTGATCACAGGAGTTGCTTGTGGTTATAGTAAAAGGATCAATTATTGGGTAAATCCAATTGTTAAGATCCTTGGACCAATTCCTACAGCGACATGGATTCCATTGATCATGCTGCTTTGTAGTTCATTAGTTGCAGGTTCTACATTTATCGTAGGACTGGGGGCTTGGTTTGCGGTAACTGTTGCAACAACAACAGGAATCTCAAATGTGGATAAGTCTTATTTTGATGTGGCAAGAACATTGGGAGCGAATGAAAGACAGCTTGTTTTCCGTGTAGCGATTCCACATGCAATGCCGAACATTTTGCAGGGAATGACACAGGGGATGAGTTCTGCATGTGTATCTTTGATGATCGCAGAAATGATGGGTGTAGAAGCTGGTCTTGGTTGGTATATTACTTGGGCAAAGGCATGGGCTTCATACAATAAGATGTTTGCAGCGATCGTAATTATTTGTATTACATTTAATGTTGTTACAAAGATATTGGATGTGCTGAAAAATTATTTGCTTCGTTGGCAGATTGGAGTGACAAAATAATGAAAGATTCAATTGTACTTAATTTAAATGATGTATCTAAAAGTTTTTCACGAGTTGATAGTGATTCTGTAACGAATGCAGTTCAAAACATTAATGTAGAAATGCATAAAGGTGAATTTGTCAGTTTGGTAGGAACTTCAGGCTGCGGTAAATCTACAATTTTACGAATGATCGCAGGTTTGATCGCTCCGACAACAGGAACGATCATGTTGAATGATAAACAGATAAAAGAACCAAGTTCAGATGTAGGAATGGTTTTTCAGAAACCAACGCTATATCCATGGCTCACAGTTGAGGATAATGTATCTTTTAGTTTACGTATGCAGCATAAATACAAAGAACATAAAGATGAAGTGGATCGTATGATCAATGTGATCGGTTTGGAGAAATTCAAAAAAGATTATCCAGGGCAGTTATCTGGTGGTATGGCACAGAGAGTGGCACTTGCACGAGCAATGATCAATAAACCAGGCATTTTGTTGATGGATGAGCCTTTAGGTGCTTTGGACGCATTTACAAGAATGAATATGCAAAATGAAATTTTGGATATGTGGAAAGTGAATAAACAGCTTGTAATCATGGTAACTCATGACATTGATGAAGCTGTATATATGAGTTCAAGAGTATTAGTAATGGATGCACATCCAGGGCGTATTAAGGCAGAAATTAATATTGATATGGATTATCCAAGAAACAGAAGTAGTTCTTTATTTGTGGAATATCGCAATCAGATTCTTGATTTGCTTCATTTCGCTTAGAGAAATAAATTTTTAACAAAATAAGGAGAAAAAAGATGAAAAGAAAATTGATTAGTGTTTTGTTATGTACTGCTTTAGTACTTAGCATGGCAGCATGTGGAAGTTCTTCAAAAGATGAAGAAACAACAGGAAACAATGATGTAGTTACTACAGAAGATGCTGATGAAGCATGGAAAAATGAGCCAGCATATGGAACAACTTTGAAATATTTCGTTGGTGATGGTTGTACAGCAGGTTGTGCTGTTGCTGAAGCCAATGGTTATTTTGATGAAGTTGGTCTTGATGTAGAAGGATTCTTAGGAGATTCTGATATTGAAGCGGTTGGTACTCAGCAGGCACAGATTGCAATCGGACATATTGCAAAAGCTGCAGTTCCGATCACAAATGGTGTGAACATCACTTTTGTTGGTGGAGCACATCTTTTAAAAGGTTGTAAAGCAATCTATGTAAAAGCTGATAGTGATATTCAGAATTATGATGATTTAATGGGTAAAACAATTTCTGTACCAAACGGAATTGGCGCATCTGATTATAATATTACAGCAAGATTAATGCTTGAATCTGGAATTAATCCTCTTGAAGATGTAACACTTACACCAGTAGACAAAGATGCTTGTGTTGCAGCTATGGATAATGGCGAGATTGATGCAGCTCTTCTTTCAGAATCTTATGGATATAGTTTAGTAAATGAAGGTATCCTTAGAAAAATCGATTCTAAAAATGGTGATAGCTGTAATGAACTTTGCTGTATCATTATGATGAACAAAGAATTTATGGATGAAAACCCTATCACAGCAGAAAAACTCGCATCAGCAGTTAAAAAGGCATTAAAATGGATGGGAGAAAATCCAGAAGAAGCAACAGATCTCCTTATGGATCTTGGTCTTAACGGTGAAGATAGAGATCAGAATATTGCTCTGAACAAAGATATGGAATTCGGTCTTCTTAACTTTGATGAAGAATATATCACAGAACAGATGAGAGGTATCGTAGAAGACTATATTGAAGTTGGTCTTATTACATCAATGGATGATGTTGATGAAGTATTAGAACTTCTTTGGAATCCAATCGGAACAGCAGAATAATAAATAAAAATATCGGTTTAGATATGTGGTAGAATATGCCCTTATTAGGTGAATAAGTATAAAATTATTCATCTAATAGGGGCATTTTTTGAATTCAAAGAAGACTTTTAGGGTGGTTCTGATAAAGAAAATCTATAGAAATAACCTATGTAACATTTAAGATATATAAAATAGTAATTGGACGAAACTGAGGATCGTAGAGTAGAATAAATCGAATGTGAGTAAATATAAGTTCAGTAATAGTAGGGATAATATATGTTGTTTATTAGAATAGAAGAAAGAATGGTTAGGAAAAATGGAAACAAATAAACTTATAGAGGCCAAGATTCCATGTCTTGAAACAGGAATCACTGTTAAAACAGGAATTTGTGGTTTTTGTGGAGGAACTTGTCCGGTAGATGTATATTGCAAAGATGGAAAGGTGATCAAGGTAGAAGGGAACAATACATTGCCTATGGCAAATGGACGTGTATGTGTAAAAGGAGCTGCTTTGAAGCAGGCATTATATCATCCAGATCGTCTATTGTATCCAATGAAGAGAGTTGGAGCAAGAGGGGAAGGAAATTTTGAGCGGATCAGTTGGGATGAAGCATTGACAACGATTGCAGAAAAAATGACAGAGACAAAGGAAAAATATGATGCAAAGCAGACGATGGTATATGCGGGGCATCCGAAGTGGTTTCGTCCACAGCTTACAGATCTTTCAAATGCTTATGGAACGCCTAATATCGGAACAGAATCAAGTACATGTGCATATTCGTTGATGATGGCATGCCAGAGTGTATTTGGACAAGGTGTATTGATGCCAATGCCTGATATGGGAAGATGTAAGGCACTGGTCGTATGGGGTGTGAATTCTTTATATAGTAATTCTGTTGGTCCTGGTGGTGGATTTATCAATGCAGTAAAAAGAGGAATAAAATTGATTGTAGTGGATCCAAGATGTACACCTACAACAGAACATGCGGATATTCATCTTCGACCAATACCTGGAACAGACGGTGCTTTAGCATTAGGGATTGCAAGAGTATTGATCACAGAAGATCTTTATAATAAAGAATATGTGGAAAAATATACATACGGATTTAAGGAATATAAAGATTATGTTATGAAATTTACACCAGAAAAAGTGGAAGAGATCACAGGTGTGCCAAAAGAAGAAATGATAAAAGCGGCAAGGATGATGGCGGAAGAAGCACCATGTCCAATTCAAATGTCAGCATCCCCAGTCGTTCATAATATCAATGGAGTCCAAAATGCAAGAGCGATCATGATGTTGCTTGCACTTACTGGCAGTTTTGGAGTGCCAGGAGGAACAATGGCACCTGGTCCTGCAAGAGCAGTCTTAAAAGATGCATTTATGGCTACAAGAAGAGAACGAGTGAATGCAGATCAGGATGTGAGTCATGAACAATTTCCAGCTTGGGCAAAGTTAACGGCACATGAAGCACAAGTAACAAGAATTGCAGATTATATAGAAGGAAAAGGAGAATATCCAATCCGTACATTGATTTCATTCGGAATGAATCATCATATGTGGCCGAGACCAGATCGTTTGGAAGAAGCGTTTGATAAACTAGATTTCTTTGTAAGTGCAGATCTGTATATGACAGATACTTGCAAGTTTGCTGATATTGTACTTCCAATCCAAACTTCTTTGGAAAGAGAACAGATTGAGGTATTAGGTGCGGATACGGTATTTTATCAAGGACATGTCGTAGAGCCTATGGGAGAAGCTTGCACAGATATGGATGTGATAATAGGATTGGCAGAGAAACTTGGAGTCACACTTGGTGGTGATGAACCAATCTATGGTCATGAAGATTTCTTGAGAAAATCACTGACACTTACGGGACTTACTTTGGAAGAAGTAAAGTCAGCACCTCTGGGAATGAAAGCAAAGAATGTTATGCCAGCACGCTCTACAGAGCAGATCTTACAGGTGAAAACAGCGAGTGGAAAAATAGAATTCGTTTCAGATATCATAGGAAGTTGTGAAAAGGAAGGGCATGAAGCATTGCCGGTGTATCATGATTTTAGAGAAAAGCTTCCGTTGGAAGAATATCCATTGATCTTAACGACGGGAAGCAGAAAACCACAGTTGTTTCATTCTAGAACATATCGTTTGCCATGGCTTGCAAATTTGGAAAAGTATCCAGTGGTAGAATTACATCCAGATGATGCAGTTCGATATGGAATCAAAGATGAAGAAGCTGTGATTGTAAAAACTCCGGTCGGGCAGATGGAGATGACAGCAAGCGTCAATACATCTTGTCTTCCAGGTGCAGTAAATGTATACCATGGTGCAGGAGAAAGAGATATCAACTTACTTTTGGATGATACATATCTTGATCCAATAAGCGGATTCCCTGGATTTAAGTCCTATTGTTGTAAGCTTGTTAAGAAGGAGGCAGCACATGAGTAAAGTTGTATGTGATAAAAAATTCTGTTCAGGGTGCCTGGCATGTGTTGTTGCATGTCTTGATCAGCATTATGATGAAACTGAGGTAAATGCAGTTTCTGCTCGTATCTATGAAAAATGTGTGTCAGAAAAAACAGGTTTTGCGAGTTATATGACACGAAGTTGTTTACATTGTGAAGATGCTAGCTGTATGAATGTATGTCCGAAGAATGTGTTTGAAAGAACGAAGGAAGGATTTGTTGTTGCAGTACGCAAGGCGGATTGTATTGGTTGTAGAAAATGTTCCAAGGCATGTCAGTATGATATACCAAGATTTAATGCAGAAGGAAAGATCGTAAAATGTGATGGATGTGCTGAGCGAGTAGCACGAGGAATGGAACCAGCATGTGTAAGGGTATGTAATACGGGAGCTTTATCGTTCGTGAGATAAAAGATAGAATATTTCTGGAAATAAAACGTGTTTCGATGTAAAATATAGCGTATAAATATGAAGGGAAATATTTGAACGGTGGTAGAATGAGAAATATATTATTTACAATGGACAGACCAGGTCTTGTTGAAGTTGGTCAGCATGTAGAATTTGTGGAAAGCAAAACTCCTGCTTTTTATTATTATACGTTATTTCATGCATATGCAATGAGTGGTAATTTTATGTATAATGAACGTGTAAAGAGCAGAGAAGGCGTTGTAAAGAGTATTGAAAAAGGCAGGCTTGGATTTGATGTGATCGTAGAAGTTGCGGAATAGATTTTATAAGAATAGGATAAGACAAAAGTCAGGTAGTTTAAAAAACTATCTGGCTTTTTTTGGAGTTATGTTAAATCTATGTAAAATCTCAGTGAAAAAAGCAAAAATAAGTAAGAAATAAGTTAAAAAAATGTAAAAAAATGATTGTTTTCTTAGTTGTCAGATGATATTGTAAATAGGAGATTAGAAATTAAAAGAAAGGAAAGTATGTATTTTCTAAAAGGCATACGAGAAGACAATGGAAATTATTTCAATGATATTATCTTTGCTATGTGGAGTGGCGTTGTTTCTGTTTGGAATGTCTCTTATGGGAGAAGGGCTGAAATTAGTTGCTGGTAATAAGCTGGAAGCTTTTTTGTATAAGATGACGAATACTCCATTGAAAGGCGTTGCGCTCGGAACAGCAGTAACTAGTGTGATCCAGTCATCTTCCGCAACAACCGTAATGGTAATCGGTTTTGTAAATGCTGGAATGATGAAGCTGAAACAGGCGATTGGTATCATCATGGGAGCCAATATTGGTACAAGTATTACGGGATGGATCCTCTGTCTTTCATATATTCAGGGTTCCGGTGGTATTGCAAGTTTGCTTTCTACTGCTACGATTTCAGCAGTAACTGCTTTGATCGGTATTGTATTGTATATGTTTGGCAGAAAGTCTGTACATAAGAATCTTGGAAGTATCATGCTGGGATTTGCTGTGTTAATGATTGGAATGCAGACAATGAGCGGTGCAGTTTCTCCTTTAAAAGAGAGTGAGACATTTGTCAATATGTTGACGATGTTTTCCAATCCGATCATCGGTATGTTAGTTGGTATCTTGTTTACAGCAGTATTGCAGAGTGCTTCTGCAACAGTTGGTGTGTTGCAGGCACTTTCTATCACAGGTATTTTAACATTTGCAAGCACATTTCCAATCGTACTTGGTATTGGTGTTGGTGCAGCTTGTCCTGTATTGATCTCAGCGATCAATGCGAATAAGAATGGTAAAAGAACTGCATTAGTGTATCTTGCGAATGACTTGTTTGGTCTGATCATTTGGTCTGTTGCATTTTACTCCATTAATGCGGTGGTACATTTCGGATTTATGGATACAGTGATGACACCAGTAAGTATCGCACTTTTGAATTCTGTATTCCGAATTGTGACAGTAATTATTCTGTTCCCATTCATCTCTAAGATTGAAAAACTGGTATGTTATCTTGTAAAAGATAATCCAGAAGAAGTGGAAGAAGAAAAACACTTTGATCTTTTGGAAGAGCGTTTGAT
This sequence comes from uncultured Clostridium sp., assembly GCA_964484055.1. Taxonomy (GTDB): domain Bacteria; phylum Bacillota; class Clostridia; order Lachnospirales; family Lachnospiraceae; genus Schaedlerella. Next base: position 49,621 of record CAZAEC010000014.1, on the reverse strand, counting down.
CGCGTATCCTGCATTAGCAATCGCACAGTGTCAGCGTGTTATGAATGGAATGGCAAAAACACTTCGCAAGAATATGAACAGATCATTGAATCTTTTGAATAATTTTGAACGAGATAAGTTTGACAAAGTTCAGAGAAAAGAGAATCTGATCGATAAATATGAGAGCCGTTTGGGTGAGTATATGATCAAGTTTACAAAGCATGAGATGAATACGGCACAGGCTACACAAGTTTCACTTTATCTGCATACGATCAACGATTTTGAGCGAATCGGAGATCATGCATCTTACATTGCTCATATTGCGAATGAAATGAATGAGAATCATATGAATATTTCAGAAACAGCGCAGGAAGAGTTGAATGTTGTAATGGAAGCAGTTCGTGAAGAAATCAATATTACTTGCAGAGCATTCATGAATGAAGATAAAGTTGCAGCACAGAGAGTGGCACCACTTGGAGTTGTGATCACAAGAATGTGCGATGAATTGAAGATGCACCATATTGAACGTTTGCGTAACGGAAGCTGTGGATTGGCAGAAGGAACTGTATTTACAGATATTTTAAACAGTTTTAGCCGAATTGCTGCGCATTGTGCAAGCGCGATGGGCGCAATGATGATGAGTGGAGAAAAGGAAACAGAGATCCATATTCGTAACTCAAATGTTTATCCGATGGATACAAAAGATTATAGAGTATACCTTGAGGAATACAGAGCGAAATATAACTTGGCAGAAGCTGAGCATGTGTTAAGTATGGAAGCCGAAGAGGTAGAGTAGTGTTTTCGATATAAGAGTGCTTGGGATTTGTACATTGACTTTTATAGTATTCGATGGTATAGTGATTTTGAAAATTGAATAAGAACGTTCGGTGCTGTTATATAGAAGATCCTGTGTGAATCATTTACAGGGTAAGAAGTAGTAACAGGTAAAAGGGAAACAGGTGTGAGACCTGTACGAACTCGTCACTGTGAGTAAATGTATTGTTCATGTGCGACAAGCACAGCCACTGAGGAATTGGGAAGGCGAACAGATACGCGAAGTTTACAAGTCAGGAAACCTGCCGGTCGTTGGTACGTGGAATGCGGATTCCAGATCACGAGTAATTGATTGTACTGAAAGAGATGTTTGTAGTAGAATTAGAATCTTTCACAACTTGTGTATCGTTGTAAAACAAGTTGTGGAAGATTTTTTTATTAGGAAATGTCAATTCCTAATTCAGATTTCTTGGCCCCTATGCAAAATATTTTTGCATAGTTTGTTTTTGGTGTAAAAAATTTATTCTGGAATGCTCCTCGTACTTTAAACTGACTGATACATAATTTTTTTATATATCAGAAATTACAGGAGGATAAAAGAATGAAAAACAAAATGATCAGTGCCCTTCTCGTTATGGGATTGGTAGCAACAATGGTTGTTGGATGTGGAAAAACAGAGGAAGAAAAAACAACAGAACCAGCAACAGAGGAACAGACAGAAGCAGAAGATGAAGAGGACTATACAACGGGTGATGCATCTTTAGATGATGTTCGTAATCAGGATGAGATTGGTGAGAATGAACTTCTTGTTGTAAGTTTTGGTACAAGTTTCAATGATAATAGACGTCTTACAATTGGTGGAATCGAATCTGCTATGGAAGAAGCATTTCCAGAATATTCTGTAAGAAGAGGTTTCACAAGTCAGATCATCATCGATCATGTAAACGATCGCGATGGTGTTAAGATTGATAATGTGACAGAAGCACTTGATCGTGCAGTTGATAATGGAGTTAAGAATCTTGTTGTTCAGCCAACACATTTGATGAATGGATTTGAGTACAATGATCTTGTAGATGAGATTGCAGGATATGCAGATGCATTTGAAGCAATTGCAGTTGGAGACCCTTTATTGACAAGTGATGAAGATTTCCAGACAGTTATGGATGCAATCGTAAAAGCAACAGCAGAATATGATGATGGAAAGACAGCAATCTGCTTCATGGGTCATGGAACAGAAGCTGATTCTAATGGAGTATATGCAAAAATGCAGACACTTCTTACAGATGCAGGATATGCCAATTATTATGTGGGAACTGTAGAAGCAGAACCATCACTGGATACAGTTTTTGATGCAGTAGAAGCAGGAGAATATGATAGAGTTGTGTTAAGACCACTTATGATCGTTGCTGGTGACCATGCAAATAATGATATGGCTGGTGATGATGAAGATACATGGAAAACAAAATTTGTAAAAGCAGAATATGATGTTGAGTGTGTAGTAGAAGGTCTTGGACAGATTCCAGAGATTCAGCAGCTTTTGGTAAAACATGCACAGGCAGCAATTGATAGTTTAGCAAAATAATATAAAGTAAGAAAAAAGGAGGTCTAGCGTTTCTTGTAGGAGAAATCTAACCTCTTTTTTTTATAGGAGAAAGTATGAAAAGAAAATATATTGCTACGTTTTTCGTAATGATAATGATTTCAGCACAGTTTATCACAGGATGTGGTGCAGAAAAAACAACACAGAAAGATACAGAACAGGTTGTTTCAACAGAGGATCAGGTGGCTTCAAAAGAAGAATTGGCAGCATCTGAAGAGTTGACGGCAGAGGGATTGACTGCAGTTACAGGAGATCAGATCAAAGACGGAACTTATGAGATTGATGTGGAAAGTTCTTCTTCGATGTTTCGAATCGATGAATGCGAATTGACTGTAAAAGATGGCGAAATGACAGCGACTATGACAATGGGTGGAAAAGGCTATCTGAAAGTCTTTATGGGAACAGGAGAAGAAGCGGTAGAAGCAGAGGAGGAAGACTACATTCCTTATGAAGAAGATTCACTTGGCCTGCATACCTATACAGTTCCTGTTGAAGCATTAAATCAGGCAATCGATTGTGCAGCTTTTAGTAAAGATCGAGAGAAATGATATGATAGAACATTAATCTTCCATGCGTCATCCATACCAGTAGATGCGTTGGAAGAAGGTGTTGTAACAACGGTAGAATCGTTAGAACTTGCGGATGGAACTTATTCTGTAGAAGTTTCATTGGAAGGTGGTTCTGGAAAAGCATCGATTGAGTCACCAACAACATTAGTAGTGGAAAATGGTGAGGCACGGGTAGAGATCGCATGGAGCAGTCCGAACTACGATTATATGAAATTAGATGATGTAAAATACGAGTTGGCAGATCAGGAAGGTAATTCAAACTTTATCCTCCCAATCCAAGTATTTGATTGGAATATCGCTGTGATCGCTGATACGATCGCGATGAGTGAGCCTCACGAGATTGCGTATACGATTGTGTTAGATTCTTCTACGATCACTGAGGCAGTAGAGTAGTATGAAAAAAGAAAGATTACGAAGAGGATATACGACAGGGACTTGTGCACAGGCGGCCACAAAAGCAGCGATGCAGATGTTATTTTCTGGAAAAGAAGTAAAAGAAGTAGAAGTAATCCTTCCAAAAGGAGAACGTATAAAAGTGGAAATTTATAAGATCCAAATGGAGTTTTTGGAAGGTGAAAAAGTTCCGGTTTCTGTAATCTGTGCTGTGAAAAAAGACAGTGGAGATGATCCGGATATTACGAATGGAGTTCTCGTCTATAGTAAGGTTGAGCGTCGAAAGGAACAAGGAATCCTGCTTGACGGTGGCATAGGGATTGGTCGTGTGACAAAGCCGGGGTTGGAGCAGAAAATAGGAGAAGCTGCGATCAATCGTGTTCCGAGGATGATGATTGAAAAAGAAGTGCAGGATGCTTGTGAAGAGGCAGAATATCTTGGTGGCATCTTCGTGGAAATCTCGATCCCAAAAGGGGTTGAATTGGCGAAGAAGACATTTAATCCTAGGCTTGGGATTGAAGGTGGGATATCAATACTTGGAACAAGTGGAATCGTTGAACCGATGAGTGAACAGGCACTTCTTGATACGATCCGTTTGGAAATGAAAGTAAGACGGGCGCAGGGGAAAGAGTATCTGATCTTAGCACCTGGAAATTATGGAGTCGATTTTTTGAAGGAAATCTATGGAATCTCAGAAGAAGATTCTGTAAAATGCAGCAATTATATTGGGCAGTCATTGGATATGGCTGTAGAATTGGGATTTCGTGGAGTTGTTCTTACAGGGCATATTGGAAAATTGATCAAGGTATCTGGTGGTGTGATGAATACACATTCTAGATGGGCAGACTGTCGAATGGAGCTTTTGGCAGCAGCGGCATTACGAGCTGGACTTGGCGCAGAAAAAGCCTGTGAATTGTTAGAGTCTTTTACAACAGATGATGCGTTGGAAAAAGTTTCCGAGGAAGAAAGAAGTCGTTTGATGGAGCAAGTGATGTTAAAGATTGAAAGCTATCTTGAATATCGTGTGGCAGGAGAGATGGAAGTTGCATCTGTCGTGTATTCGAAAGTGTATGGCATCTTAGGAAAGACGAAAAAAGCAGATGAGTTAATGAAGAAATATGGAGGAAGCAGATGATACATTTTGTAGGGGCAGGACCTGGAGCAGAGGATTTGATTACAGTAAGAGGACAGAACTTTTTGAAAGAGGCAGATGTGGTGATCTATGCGGGTTCACTGGTCAATCCCAAATTGCTAGAGATTACAAAAGAAGAGTGTAAGATTTATAACAGTGCCTATATGACATTGGAAGAAGTCATAGAGGTAATGGAAACTGCGGAAAAAGAAAATTTAATGACAGTTCGTCTGCATACGGGGGATCCTTGTCTGTATGGTGCGATCAGAGAGCAGATGGACATTTTAGATCAGAAACAGATTGCTTACGATTCATGTCCGGGAGTTAGTTCTTTTTGTGGTGCGGCAGCAGCGTTGAATCTCGAATATACACTTCCAGATGTTTCACAGAGTGTTGTCATTACAAGAATGGAAGGAAGAACACCGGTGCCGGAGCGAGAGAAGATTGCAGAGTTTGCAAAGCATCAGGCAACGATGGTGTTATTTTTAAGTACAGGTCTTTTGGAAAATCTGGTACAGGAGTTGTTAAAAGGTGGGTATTCAGAAGATACAAGTGCAGCGATCGTATATAAGGCAACTTGGCCAAAGGAAGAATCTTATGTTTGCACAGTCGGAACACTTGTAGAAACAGCAAAACAGCATCAAATTACAAAGACAGCATTGATCATTGTAGGAAATACAGTGGGACAGTGTAATTACGAACGATCAAAATTATATGATCCAACATTTACGACAGAATTTAGAGAGGCAAGCAAATAAATGAAGATTGCATTGATCAGTTTCAGTAGGAGTGGAGCATTTCTTTCGGAAAAGATTGGAGAATTTCTGAAAAAAGGAAACGATAAAGTGACGATTGCAATAAAAAGTGCATATATCGAGGGTTCAATCGAGGAATCTGTAAAAGAGTGGACAAAAAAACAGTTTCCGATACAAGATGCAATCCTTTTTGTTGGGGCAGCAGGAATCGCAGTGCGTTCAATCGCGCCTATGGTGGAAAGTAAATGCAAAGATCCGGCAGTTCTGGTCATTGATGAAAAAGGAACGTATTGTATTCCAATCTTGTCAGGACATATAGGTGGGGCAAATACACTTGCACAAAGACTTAGTCAGACATTTGGTATGGAGCCTGTGATCACAACGGCGACTGATATACAGGGAAAATGGGCAGTAGATGTATTTGCGACACAAAATCATTTACAAATACAGAATATGAAGAAAGCGAAGGAAATCTCGGCAAGGATTCTTGCAGGGGAGAAACTTCGATATCAGATAGAAGAGAAGATTTCGGTGAAGGGAAATTGTCCGGAAGAAATATTGATAATGAAAGAATCTGGAGAAAAAGAAGAACCAGATATTTATAGTGGAATCTATCAGCATCCAGAATGGAAGAAAACATTATTTCTTGTTCCGAAAGCAGTTATTTTAGGAATTGGCTGTAAAAAAGGAACAGATATGAGGTTGATCGAACAGGTAGTTGAAGAAGCCTTGCAGGCAGAACATATTAACAAAGTGGCGATCAAAAAGGCGGCAAGTATTGACCTGAAGGCGAAGGAACAAGGGATTCTTGATTATTGTGAAAAATATCATCTGGATTTTCAGACGTTTCCAAGCGAAACGCTGCAAAAGATAGACGGAGCATTTACTGCGTCTGATTTTGTAAAGAAGATCACAGGTGTGGATAATATATGTGAACGCAGTGCCCTTTGTGCATCAGAAGGAGGAAGGCTGCTTTCAAAAAAATATGCGAAAAATGGTGTGACAGTAGCATTCGCAGAAGAAAAGTGGGAGGTAGCATTTGAATAAGTTATATGTAGTGGGAATGGGACCGGGCGCTTATGAACAGATGACGATCAAGGCGGTCCGTGTGTTGGAATCCTGTGATGTGATCGTGGGTTATACTGTATATACAGAATTATTGCAGTCCTATTTTCCAGGAAAAGTTTATTTGACAACACCAATGAAGCAGGAGATCAAACGCTGTGAAATGGCATTTGAAGAAGCACAAAAAGGAAAGCAGGTTGCAATGGTGTGCAGTGGAGATGCAGGAATCTATGGCATGGCAGGATTGATCTATGAAGTGGGAGAACGATATCCAGAAGTGGAAATTGAGATCGTACCGGGAGTTACGGCTGCAATCGGTGGTGGATCAGTACTTGGGGCGCCGATCGGACATGATTTTGCGATTATCAGTCTTAGTGATTTATTGACACCATGGGAGAAGATTGAACTTCGATTAGCGAAAGCGGCGGAAGCTGATCTCGTCATTTGTCTTTATAATCCTTCAAGTAAAAAAAGAGCGGACTATTTGAGAAAGGCCTGTGAGATCATGCTGCAGTTTAAGTCAGAGGAAACTGTGTGTGGGGTGGTAAAAAATATTGCCAGAGATGGAGAAGAAATGCAGCTTTATACACTGGGAGAATTGAAAGAGATTGCAGTGGATATGTTTTCTACGGTATTTATTGGAAATGCACAGACAAAAGTACTGCGTGGGAAAATGATCACACCAAGAGGATATCATCATGACTAAAGGAATGGTTTTAGTATTCGCCGGAACAACGGAAGGGCGGAGACTGGCAGAATATTTGTTAAAACGCAAAGTACGTGTACATATTTGTGTTGCAACAGAATATGGAGAAAGTTTGTTGCAAGAGCATGAAAATCTTACGATCACACACGAACGGATGGATTACAAGCAGATGATGAAGTTGATCGAAGATTTACAGCCAGACTTTGTAGTCGATGCAACACATCCTTTTGCAAAAGAAGTAACAGAAAATATAAAGAGAGCCTGTAAAGAAACGAAAAAGTCATATTTACGTTTGTTACGAGAAACAATGGGAAAAGACAGCAATGTTGTGTATGTAGATTCATTAGAAGCTGCAGTTTCGTATTTAGAAGATACAAAAGGAAATATTTTAGTTTCTACAGGAAGTAAGAACATAGAAGTTTATACAGGTCTTACAGATTATCAGCAGAGAATCTATGCGCGTGTTTTATCTGTAAAGGCGAGTTTAGAGAAATGCGAAGCAGTTGGAATCATAGGAAAGCATTTGATCTGTATGCAAGGACCATTTTCGACAGAGATGAATGTGGCAACGATCCAAGATTTTCAGATTGAGTGGTTTGTCACAAAAGAGTCTGGAATGACAGGTGGCTTTCAAGAAAAGCTGGAGGCTTGCGAACGTACAGGTGCGAAATTGGTGGTTATCGGACGACCAGAAGAAGAAAGTGGATATACCTACCACAAAATCTGTATGTATTTAAAAGAAATGTTGCAGTTGCACAATTTCTGGAAAGTTGCTCTTGTAGGAATTGGAATGGGAACAGATGCGACAATGACAGAAGAGGCGAAAAAAGCTTGTTATGAAGCAGATCTTCTAATCGGTGCAAAACGGATGTTGGAAAATGCGCCGAAAGGAAAGGCGGTATTCATTTCTTATCGACCAGAGGAAATTCTTGCTTATATCAAAGAACATCCAGAATATGAAAAAGTAGCAATCTTATATTCTGGTGATGTTGGATTTTACAGTGGTGCAAAGAAACAGCTTTCCCTTTTGGAACAGGAAGAAGAAATTGAGACAAAGATCATATCTGGGATTTCTTCTGGAATCTATCTTTGTGACCAAATTGGCGTTTCATGGGAAGAAGTTCGATTTTTGAGTATGCATGGAAGAGAGATGCACTTAATCAGTGAAGTGCGAAAGATAGAAAAGCTCGCTGTAATCGTTAGCAATGCACAAGGAATTCAGTCTGCAATGCAGGAATTGACGGATTATGGATATGGTCATTTACAAGTTGTTGTAGGAAGTGATCTTTCTTATGAGACAGAGTCTATCCAAAGAGGAACCGTAGAAGAGTTGATACACTATACGGGCAGTCCTCTGGCAGTTTTTTTTATAGAAAATCCAGATGCAAGAAATGCAAATGTGACACAAGGAATTCCAGATGAAGCATTTATCCGTGGAAATGTACCGATGACAAAGGAAGAGGTACGAAGTGTCAGTATTTCTAAAATGCAGCTTTATGATGGAGCTGTTGTGTATGATGTTGGAGCAGGGACTGGTTCGGTTGCTATTGAAACAGCGATGCGGATCCCAAGAGGACAGGTTTATGCGATTGAGCGAAAACAAGAAGCATTGGAATTGATTGAAAAGAATCAAAAAAAATTTGGTACGGATAATGTGACGATCGTATCAGGAGAAGCACCGGAGGCATTGGAAAACCTGCCAGCACCAGAGGTTGTGTTTGTTGGCGGAAGCGGTGGGAATCTCGACAAGATCATAGATACTGTTGCTGAGAAAAATCCGAGAGTCCGAGTTGTGATCAATGCGATCGCATTAGAGACAGTTGCGGAAGCGATCAATTATATGAAACAAAAGCAGATTCATAATGAAGAGATTGTTCAGCTTCAAGTATCGAAAGATAGAAAGATTGGAGCTTATCATATGATGACGGGACAGAATCCGATTTATATCATCAGTTTTACATGTGGTGAGGAAGAATGATGGGAAAAAAGATACCTAGATTATTGATCAGCGCACCGGCCAGTGGAACAGGAAAAACGATGGTCACATGTGCATTATTGAAAGCATTTTCAGACCAAGGAAAGAAAATTGCATCTTTTAAATGTGGTCCAGACTATATCGATCCGATGTTTCACAAAGAAGTGCTAGGAATTGACAGCTATAATTTGGATGTATTTTTGTGTGGAGAAGATCACGTTAGAACACTTCTTGCGGAAAATGGAGCAGATGCAGATCTGGCATTGATGGAAGGTGTTATGGGATATTACGACGGTCTTGCTGGAATTTCGACAGAAGCAAGTGCGTACGATGTGGCGAGGATCACAGAGACCAATACCGTTCTCGTAATGGATTGTAAAGGGTTAAGTGTATCGATCATTCCATATTTGCAGGGATTTGTAAATTATAAAAAGAATAGCTTTATCAAGGGTGTGATCTTGAATCGACTTTCCCCGATGATGTATGAACGGATGAAGGAAATGATTGAAAGGGAGACACCATTAAAAGTATATGGTTATCTTCCAGTTATGAAAGATTGTGAGATTGAGAGCCGTCATCTTGGACTTCATTTGCCAACAGAAGAGGCACGAACAAAAGAGAGTCTGGAGAAGTTAAGTGAACAGGCGATGCGCTCGATCGACCTTCAAGGATTGTATGAATTAGCGATGGAGTCAAGTGAGTTGGAAGGTTCAGAGAAGACAGAAAAAGATTCTTCAGATTCTCATGAAAGAAAGGTTCGCATTGCGATTGCGATGGATGAGGCATTTGGTTTTATTTATAAAGAAAATCTGAATATTTTAGAAAAATATGGTGCGGAGCTTGTACCATTTTCTCCGATTGCAGAGAAGGAACTTCCAGAAAATATTGGTGGATTGGTTTTATATGGAGGCTACCCAGAACTTCATGCAGAAGCACTTTCTAAAAATGATTCTATGAGAAAATCAATCCAACAGGCGGTACAGAATGGGATGCCATGTATTGCAGAGTGTGGTGGATTTATGTATCTCATGGAAGGAATACGGACTGAATCAGGAAAATGCTATGAAATGGTAGGCGTACTTTCGGGAATCAGTTATCATACAGGTTCGTTAAAACGATTTGGGTATGTGACATTATCAGAAGGAATGGTGTTTGGAGAAAATGTAGGAGAAATCCCAGCACATGAATTTCATTATTATGATGCAGAGTGTTGTGGAGAAGCATTTCATGCGCAAAAACCTTTATCAAATAGAAATTGGAGATGTATGGTCAGTACAGATCACATCTTTGCAGGATACCCACATATTCATTATGCAGGAAACGAAAAAATTGTGAAAGCATTTATAAAAGCATGTAGGAAGTGGAAATGAGATGAAAACAGAGCAGATTACAATAGAACAGATCGTGACAGGGATTCATCCGATTGATCTAGAGGTGATGAAAAAATCGAAAAAACAGTGGAATGCAATTGCAAAGCCACTGCATGGTCTTGGTACATTGGAAGATATCATTGTAAAAATCGCAGGAATGACAGGAAGTTCAAATGTAAAATTGGACAAGAAAGGTCTGATTATTATGTGTGCAGATAATGGTGTTGTGGAAGAGGGAGTGACACAGACGGGTCAAGAGGTAACAGCGATCGTGGCTGAAAATTTTCTGAAAGAGCAGTCCAGTGTTTCGTTGATGTGTAAGAAGGCTGGCGTTGACATTTTTCCAATCGATATCGGAATGGCAACAGATACGATCGTTCCAAATTATAAAATCTGCTATGGTACAAAAAATATGTGCAAAGAACCAGCCATGACAAGAGAGGAAGTAATCCATGCAATTCTTGTTGGCTGGAATCTTGTGAAAGAGAAAAAGAAAGAAAATTATGACGTTTTGGCGATTGGTGAGATGGGGATTGGGAATACAACGACCAGCAGTGCGGTAGCATCTGTTCTTCTAGGTGTTGAATCGGAGAAGATGACGGGACGTGGAGCGGGACTTTCGGATGAAGGTCTTTATAGAAAGAGAAAAGCGGTCGAAAAAGCAATCGCATTACATCAGCCCGATCGAAAAGATCCAATCGATGTGTTGTCCAAAGTAGGAGGTTTGGATCTGGCAGGATTAGTAGGTGTTTGTCTTGGCGGTGCGTATTATAGGATTCCGATCGTAATGGACGGCTTCATATCTGCAGTGGCAGCTTTGGTGGCGGTTCGTCTTTGTCCGTTGGTCAAAGATTATCTGATCGCTTCGCATAGTTCGAAAGAACCGGGAATGGAACTTGTATTGGAAGAAATGAATTTAACCGCATCTTTGTATTGTAATATGTGTCTGGGAGAGGGAACGGGAGGAATTGCATTTCTTCCAGTTCTTGAACTTGCTTTGGAAGTTTATCAGAAAATGGGAACTTTTGAAGAGAATAAAATCGAAAGTTATAAAGAATCAGGTGAAAAACAATGATACATTTGATAACTGGAGGCAGTGGAAGTGGAAAATCTGCTTATGCTGAGGATTGGCTGAAAAATAAAACACAATCAGGAGAGCTTCTTTATATTGCAACGATGCAGCCGTTTGGTGAGGAAGCGAAAAAAAGGATTGCGCGCCATCACAAGCTGCGGGCAGGGAAAGGTTTTACAACGATAGAATGTTATAAAAATTTGGAGCAGGCAGGGAAAATATCGAAGGGGATTTTGCTAGAGTGTATGTCGAATCTGACTGCAAATGAACTTTTTAATGAAGATGGAACATTAAATGATAGAAAGGAAATCCGGGAGAAAATTTTACGTGGAGTGATACATTTGACAGAGCTTACAGATTCATTGGTGATTGTGACAAATGAAGTGACTGCGGATCTGCAGGATTATAGTAGAGAAACGAAGATCTATCAATGTTTGCTTGGTGAGATCAATCAAAGATTGGCACAGATGGCAGATCTTGTGACAGAAGTTGTCTATGGAATCCCGATAGTGGTAAAGAAAAGTGAAAAAGATATGGAATAGTTTTAAGATTGCATTCTCGATGTATAGTCGGATTCCGATGCCGAATATTGAGTGGACAGAAGAAAATATGTCTTATGTTATGTGTTTCTTTCCGTGGATCGGTGTAGTGATCGGAGGACTTATATATTTTACATATAGGCTCAAAGAAATGCTTTGCGAGAAAGGAATTTGTTTCCACGAACTCTTTTTCGTTGTAATATTTACGTTGATTCCGATATGGGTGACTGGAGGCATTCATTTGGATGGCTTTTTGGATACGAAAGATGCATTGTCTTCTTATCAATCTAGAGAACGTAGGTTAGAAATCTTAAAAGATCCACATGCAGGAGCATTTGCGATCATTTCTGGAATCGTTTATTTTGTTTTTTATCTTGGAATCTATTCGTCGTTGACGAAAGAAAGTGTTGTTGTAATTGCAATCAGTTTTATACTGTCACGTACATTGAGTGGACTTTCTGTAATCTATTTTCCACAGGCAAGAAAAAAAGGAATGGTGGCAGACGTTTCCGAGAATACAAGTAAGAGAAGAACAAAACAGGTGTTGGTCTTCTATTTGATCGGACTTGGAATTTTGATGATCTGTGTTGGAAAGTTGAGCGGAATGATCGTCTTAGCGACAGCAGGGATTGTATTTGCTTACTATTATAAAATGGCAATGGACAAATTTGGTGGAGTAACAGGTGATCTTGCGGGTTACTTTTTACAGTTGTGTGAAATTTCGATGGCTGCAGCTGCGGTCATTAGTGCAGTGATCTTGAAAGGAATAGGAATATGATACTGATCGTAGGTGGTGCATACCAAGGAAAAGAAGCATTTGCGAAAACGACATTTCCAAATGTGGAATGGATAAATGGAGCAGAGTGTGAAATGGAGGCGGTATTTTCTGCGCAGGGGATTTTACATTTTCACGAATATATCAGACGGGCAATGATCGAAGTCAGAGATTTATCGGATCTTGCAGAACGACTTTTGAAAGAAGAGAAAGTGATCGTGACGGATGAGATTGGATATGGAATCGTTCCTATGAATGCATTCGAGAGAGAATACCGAGAAAAGACAGGACGGATCTGTACAGAGCTTGCAGCTGGTGCATCGAAAGTGTACCGTGTCATTTGTGGAATTGGGACGGTGATCAAAGAATGATACAAGTATTTTTGCTCCGACATTCTTATACGGAGGGAAACTTAAAAAAGCGTTATATAGGAAAGACAGACGAACCGTTGTGTAAAGAAGGGATTACTTTATTGAAGGGAAAGCATTATCCGGATGCTGAAAAAATATTTGTAAGTCCGATGCTTCGATGCAGACAGAGTGCAGAGCTGATGTATCCAAACCGAGAATATGAGATCATAGAATCTCTGCGAGAATGCGATTTTGGTATCTTTGAAAATAAAAATTATCAAGAACTAAGTGGAAACAAATCGTATCAAGAATGGATCGATAGCATGGGGACATTGCCATTTCCGCAAGGGGAAAGCAGAGAAGAATTTCGAAAACGGACGTTGGAAGGATTTGAATCTGCACTACAAAGGTGCAAAGAAGATGGAATCCAAAAAGTAGCGTTTGTGATCCATGGTGGAAATATTATGAATATTATGGAAACTTATGCGTTGCCCTTGGGAAACTATTATGACTATCAGATAAAAAATGGAGAAGGATATGAATTATTTATTGCAGATGCTGTTGCCAGTGAGTCTGGGGATGGTACTAGATCTGATGTTTGGAGATCCGAGATGGCTGTACCATCCGGTGAGATTGATCGGACATCTGATCACATATTCAGAAAAAATTATAAGAAGCTGTTTGTCGAAGAATAAACAGGGCGAGCGTATAGGTGGTGTAATCCTTGTGGTGATCGTTGTATCTGTCAGTACAGCGGTTCCGTTTGGGATTTTGTATGCAGCATATCATGTCCAATTTTGGCTTGGGATTATGATAGAGAGCTTTATGTGTTATCAAATCCTTGCTGCAAGATCTCTTCAAAAAGAAAGTGATCTTGTATATCTGGCGTTAAGAGATAAGGGGATTGAAGCGGCAAGAAAGGCAGTTTCTATGATCGTTGGGCGAGATACAGAGAGCTTGGACGAAGAAGGTGTTACAAAAGCGGCTGTAGAAACCGTTGCAGAAAATACATCGGACGGAGTGATTGCTCCATTATGTTATATGATCTTAGGCGGAGCAGTCCTTGGATTTACATATAAATCAATCAATACAATGGATTCGATGGTTGGATATAAAAATGAGAAGTATCAATATTTTGGTACAGCCGCAGCGAAACTTGATGATGTTGTGAATTATATTCCAGCAAGAATCTCAGCACTCTTAATGATCATAGCTGCTTTTTTGACAGGGATGAATGGGAAGAATGCGTGGAAGATTTTTTTGAGAGATCGATACAACCATAAAAGTCCAAATTCGGCACAGACAGAATCTGTTATGGCAGGCGCATTGGACATTCAGCTTGCAGGGGATGCTTGGTATTTTGGAAAGCTTCATAAAAAGCCGACGATCGGTGATCCAATTCGAACGATCGAAATAGAAGATATCAGAAGATCACATAAGTTGATGTTTGGAACAGAAGTTTTGGCAATGTTGCTGTTTGGTGCAGGAAAATGGTTTGTAATGATAGGAATGTTTTAAATGGGGGCAATATGAGAGAACAGATACATGGCGGAGACATTTACCGCAATCCGGATGTAATTGATTTTTCGGTAAATAGTAATCCGCTTGGACCGCCGAAGGCAGTGGTGGAGACGATCTTAAAGCATGCGATGGATATTGTACATTATCCAGACATGGAATGTGAAAATTTAAGAAAAGCAATCGGGTTATATGAACAGATCAGTCCGTCTTGTGTCTTGTGTGGAAATGGTGCGGCAGAGTTGTTCTATGCAATTGCTGTTGCATTGCAGCCGAAAAAGGCATTGCTTCTTGCGCCGACATTTTCAGAATATGAAAAAGCACTGCGTGTTGTGAAAACGCAGATTCAATATGAAGTTCTTACAAAAGAACAGGGATTTGAGGTGCAGGAGTTCATTTTAGAAAAAATTACACCGCAGACAGAGATCATGTTCTTTTGTAATCCGAATAATCCGACAGGATTGGTGACTGATCCGGAACTTTTAAGGAAGATTATTTTTCGCTGTGAAGAAAATCAAGTGGTACTTGTGTTAGATGAGTGTTTTCTTGATTTTTTGGATGAAGCAGAAAAATATGATATGAAAAAGTTTCTCAGTCAATGTAAATATTTATTGATCGTGAAGGCATTTACGAAAATCTTTTGTATGCCCGGATTACGACTAGGGTATTGTATGTCGGAAAATCCAGAACTTTTGTCAAAGATAAGATCTGTCATGCAGGCATGGAATGTGTCTGTACTTGCACAGTTAGGGGGCATTTCAGCATTGGAACACCCAGAAGAATACCTTGCAAATACACGACATTTTATCGAAAAAGAAAGAGAATCCATGAAATCTGAATTCAGAAAAATGGGATATCAGGTTTATGATTCGAAGGCAAATTATGTATTTTTTGAAGGTTCAAAGGGACTTTATGAAAAGTCATTAAAAGCAGGATTTTTGATTCGTGACTGTAGAAACTATGTTGGATTGGAAGAGGGCGCGTATCGAATTGCGATCCGTACCCACGAAGAGAACGAAAGGATGATTACATGGCTAAAACAATTATGATACAAGGCACAATGTCAAATGCAGGAAAGAGTCTGATCTGTGCGGGGCTGTGCCGTATTTTCAAACAGGACGGTTATAAAGTGGCTCCTTTCAAATCACAAAATATGGCTTTGAATTCGTTTATTACAGAAGACGGATTGGAAATGGGAAGAGCGCAGGTCGTGCAGGCAGAGGCGGCAGGGATCAAGCCACAGGTTACAATGAATCCCATTTTGTTGAAACCGACAAATGATATTGGTTCTCAGGTGATTGTAAATGGAAAAGTGCGAGGAAATATGAGTGCACGAGAATATTTTGCCTGCAAAAAGAAACTAATTCCTGACATTAAAGAAGCTTTTCAAGCACTTACAGATGAATTTGACATTATTGTAATAGAAGGCGCAGGAAGTCCGGCTGAAATTAATTTAAAAGCAGATGATATTGTAAATATGGGAATGGCGAAATTGGTGGATGCGCCTGTTTTATTGGTTGGCGATATTGATCGTGGTGGTGTGTTTGCACAGTTGCTTGGAACTCTGATGTTGTTGGAAGAAGATGAAAAAGAGCGTGTCAAAGGATTGATTATCAATAAATTTCGTGGAGACAAGACGATCCTTGATCCCGGAGTTGATATGTTGGAAGAACGAGGAAATGTTCCAGTCGTTGGAGTGACTCCATATATGCAGGTAGAGATTGAAGATGAAGACAGTCTGACAGAGCGTTTTACTTCTAGTAATAAGCAAGGATTGATCGATATTGTTGTAGTCCGTACACCGAGAATTTCAAATTTTACAGATTTTATGGTTTTGGAAAATACACCAGGGGTGTCACTTCGTTATGTAAAAAGTGCGCGTGAATTTGGTGATCCAGATATGATCATTTTGCCTGGAACGAAGAATACGATGGCAGATTTATTGTATCTGCGCCAGTCGGGAATGGAAGCAAAGATTTTAAAAGCTGCAGCAAAAGGGACGATCGTTTGGGGAATTTGTGGTGGATATCAGATGCTTGGAGAATGTTTAGAGGATCCATATCATGTAGAGGAAGGTGGAACTTTAAAAGGAATGGGACTACTTCCGATCAAAACAACCTTTGATTCAGAAAAAAGACGCACAAGAGTAACTGGAAAGTTTCTTAAAACAGATGGAGTATTGAAAAATCTTGCTGGAGAGACATTTGAGGGATATGAAATCCATATGGGAAAGACTGAGATCAAAGGAGATCGTATGTGCAGTATTCAAGATCAAGTAACTGGACAGGAGAGTTTGGATGGTTGCTTTGTTGGAAATGTTTATGGTACGTATGTGCATGGAATCTTTGATTCGGAAAATGTGATCACATCGATCAATCAGTCGATTGCAAAAAAGAAGGGAATCTCAGCGGAGGAATTGCGAGGAATCGATCTGAAAAGTTTTAAAGAAAGTCAGTATGATCTTTTAGCAAAGACATTACGTGAACATTTAGATATGAAGAAAATATATGAAATCATGGGGATAGAACGATGAAGATAGAAAATGTACTTCCAGCAGATATTGAAAAAAGAAGTTTTGAGATCATCACAGAAGAATTGTTAGAAGCGGGTGTCGTACTTCCAGAAAGAGAAGCTCCGATCATCAAGCGATGCATTCATACAAGTGCAGATTTTGATTATGCGAAAAATCTCGTATTTTCTGAAAATGCAGTTGAAAAGGCATTGGAAGCAATCCGTAATGGCGCATCGATCGTGACAGATACACAGATGGGACGATCAGGAATTAATAAGAAAAAACTGGCTGAATTTGGTGGACAGGTCTATTGTTTTATGTCGGATGAAGATGTTGCACAAAGAGCAAAAGAAAATGGAACAACACGTGCGGTTGCTAGTATGGAAAAAGCATGTGAATTAGATGAAAAACTAATCTTTGCGATTGGAAATGCACCGACTGCACTCATTCGTTTACAAGAACTTGTAAAAGAAGGAAGGATTCGTCCAGAACTGATTATTGGAGTCCCGGTTGGATTTGTGAATGTTGTGCCATCAAAAGAGATGATCATTGAATTAGACGAAATCCCGTCAATCGTTGCCAGAGGCAGAAAAGGCGGTAGTAATATTGCAGCATGTATCTGTAATGCGTTGTTGTATATGTTGTGATAAAAGATAGATATGTAAAATGCACTTTGAGAGAATGAACAAGTGCGTAACAAATTGCGTATAACTCCATCATAGAATGGGTTTTACGATACAAATGAATACACTGGGGATAGGATTTATGGAAGTCAGGTGAGAATCCTGCGCAAGGCCGTTACTGTATTTCGTTTTTGATTTGACAAAATGCCACTGAGCAATTGGGAAGGCGTCAATGAAGTGTCAATAACAGACACAGGCGATAAGTCAGGATACTTGATCTTATCTCTTCACAGATATGTGACAGATTCAACTCTGCGGACACCGGGGGAATGAATGGATAGCTATGAGAAAAATTAGAAACTATGGCTTTCGGAAATTGTGAATTTGAGTGATTCAATGTAACAACGGCAGCGGTCTGAAGTGTGATAGATTGTTGCTGAAATTCACGATTTAGGAGGGCTTATATGAAGAAAAGATTCACACGATGGATTGTCATGATGATGTCTATCATCATGGTATTGTCAACGCCAATCGGAGTGTTGGCGGAAACAAATGACGAAGGAAAGGCGTCAAATATACAAGATGCATATATGACAGGCAGTATGGGAATGTTTGTGAATAATGCGACAGCTCAGGTAAGAAGAAACAGTGATGAAAGCATGGAAGCTGTGATTACTTATTTGCGTGATACGAATACGTATCCGAAAGTTTTTCTTGGAACTGTAGAGGAGGCGAATACAGCGGATGCTTCAGGGGACACATCAAAAGTGTATGAAGCGGTGCAAGTAGCTGGTGGATATCAATACATCTTTCCATTGGAAAAGCTTGATACAGAATTTGCGTTGTCATTATATTCTGCATCTAAGAATTCATGGAGAGAGAATACTTTGACCATTACTTTAAAAGATCAGACTACGGAAGATGGAAATGGGGACAATGGAAGCAGTGGAGATACAGATAGTGATAATGATCAAGGAGATAATGAAAGCGGCACGAAACTTATTGATGGAATTTATGTAGGTGTAGGATCTGTGCCAGGTGGAAAATATCCTACAAATGGATATGATGTTTCTGCAGCGGTAGAAATTAAAGATGGAAAAATAGCAAGTGTCAAATATACAGATGCATTGGAAAATGATGGAAACATTTCTTATAAGAAATGGGTGATGAATGGTTATTATTCATATGATGAAGAATCAAAAATTTGGAGTTATATTAAGGGCATTGCTGAACAATTGCTAGGAAAGAGTGATACAACGGAGTATGATACGATATCCGGTGCAACAAAAACAACAAACGCGCTTGTAGCGGCGGTTGATCAAGCATTGGAAAAAGCACAGACAGGAGAAACAACTTCTGTGGATATTCCTGGAGAAGAAGAGGATAACAATGTAGCATTAAGAGCAGATAAGGGTATTTATTCTGTCGATGTGGTATGTAATGGACTTACGGTTATTGATGCAGAACTTACATCAAAAAATGGAACAATGACAGCGTTGATCACGTTGAATGGAAAAGGATACGATATTCTATATTTTGGAACAGAAGAAGAGGCATATAAAGCAGGAGAGGAACGATTGATCCAAAGCTGTGCCACAAAACAGTATGTAAATGCAAGTGGAGCCACAAAGGAAGGGTATCAGTTTGAAATTCCAGTAGAATCCTTAGATAAGGATATTAAATTTATATCACATGCAAAATCATCCAACAATTGGTTCTATAGAACGATAAGATTTAATTCTTCGTCATTAGTAAAAATAGGTGAACCAGAGGATGATGGAATAGATATACCAGGAACAGATACACCGGGAACAGGAACCCCAGATACAAACGTTCCGTCAGATACAACGGTGATCTTGCCAAATGGTACATATTCTGTATCTGTAGAAACTGGTGCACCGATGTTTAAGGTGACAGATTGTAAATTAGTTGTAAAAAATAAAACGATCAATGCAATCCTTACACTTTCTGGTACAGGATATGATTATCTGTATCAAGGAACGGTGGAAGAGGCAAAGAAAGCAGGACAGAGCAGCTGGAGCAGATATCAGATCAGTACCGATGGAAAATATAAATATGTAATTTCTATACCATATGATTCTTTTGTGAAAAATCAGATGATCGCAGTTGCTGCTCGTTCAGCAAGAAATACAACATGGTTTGACAGAAGTTTGGATTTTGATCTTTCATCTCTTGCAGTGGTTTCTGCAAGTACAGAAATAGACGGAAGTCTTTCTTCTGTTGGAAGCATTGGTTCAACAGGAACACCGGGCTCAGGGACAGGAAGTTCTTCTGGAAAGACAGATAATACGCTATCTAGTACAGAAATTAATAATAAATTAAATACAGTTGATAAAAATACAACAGTACAAGATGGTACTTATGTACCAGAATTTGGCTTTACAGGTGGTTCTGGTCGCGCAACAATTTCTTGTAGTAAAGTTGTTGTTAAGAATGGAAATGCAACAGCAACAATTGTGTTCACTAGTCCAAATTTCACATGGGTAAAATCACTTGGTACAACGGTTTATAATGAAAATAAAGGCGGTAATTCTACATTTACGATTCCAGTCAATCTGAATGGGGAGACAAAGATTTCTGCGGAAACAACGGCAATGTCACAGCCGTATACAGTAGAGTATATGATATATTGTTTTATTGATGGAACAAAAGTCACAATGTCTAATGTAGGTGTAAATAAATCCAAAGATGTGATTGAATTAGAAGGAGCGGATACAAAGGAAAAAGATACAGAGGCTCTTGAAGAAGAGAATACATGGGGTTCTTTCTATGATGAAGTTGAAACAACAGGAGCAGATGCAGAGGATCTCGTACAGAATAGCAATACGGCAGTTATAGTATTGAGTATCATCTTACTACTTGTATGTGTTTATGCAATTGTAGTGACTGTATTTATGGTAAAGAAAATACGTAGGATGAGAGGAGAATAAGGACATGAAAAAGCGTTTTGCTGCAGTATTAGCAGCTGTCTTACTTACATGTTTTTGTGTTACTGGCTGTGGTGCATCAACAGGAACAGAGGAAAATGCGACAAAGACAGAGAGTAGTACTGGACTGGATCCAAATGCACCAGAGATTGAAGGGCTTACATACGAATCTACGGTAAAATTAGAATATTCAGAGCGTTTCAAGATCTATCGATATGAAGGTGGATATTCTGTTATACGAGTATACGATGGAAGAGATTATATTTTAATTCCTGAAAAAGGAACAGTTCCAGAAGACCTTCCATCAAGTGTAACCGTAATACAGAAGCCTCTGAACAATATTTATATTCAGGCAACATCTTCCATGTGCTTTTTTGCATCTTTAGATGCCATGGATCATTTACGTCTTTCTGGAACACAGGAAGATGGATGGTATATTGATGAAGCGGTCAAAGCAATGCAAAATGGAGAATTACTTTTTGCTGGAAAATATTCGGAACCGGATTATGAGATGCTGGTAGCAGAGTCTTGTGATCTTGCATTAGAATCTACAATGCTTTTACATAATCCGGAAGTAATGGAAAAGTTGGAGGAAATGGGAATTCCTGTTTTTATCGAACGTTCGAATTATGAAAAGAATCCATTGGCAAAAACAGAATGGATCAAAGTGATCGGTGAGATGGTGGATGAACCAGAAAAAGCAGAAGAACTTTTTGAAGTACAAAAAGGTTATGTGCAGAGTTTGGATGATTTTGAAAATACCGAAAAAACAGTAGCGTTCTTTTTTGTAAATGATAATGGAGTTGTTGTTACTCGAAAATCAGACGATTATCTTCCTGCAATGATTGAATTGGCAGGCGGTAGATATTGTTTTGAAAATTTAGGAGATCCAGAAAAAGCAACATCAGGTGTCAATATGACGATGGAAGAATTTTATGCGAGTACAAAAGATGTAGATTATTTGATTTATAACGCTTCTATCGCAGATCCACTGGAAAGTATCGATGATCTTATTGCAATTAATTCTTTGTTTGCTGATTATAAAGCAGTGAAAGAAGGAAATGTATGGACAACAGGAAAATCACTTCATCAGGCTACAGATGCTCTTGGTGGGATGATCTTAGATATCAATACAATGCTTACGGATGATAGTGCGGAAGAGTTGACTTATATGAAACGACTGCACTAAACAATTTTTGGATAATAGAGGAAAGAAAATGCAGGAAACAAAGGATCAAATATCACAAAATTTAGAGTTAAGAGCCAAGATTGCTGCGGATACAGTTAAAAAAAGAATTCGATATGTATTCGTATTTGGATTTATGGCACTGCTGTTTTGTTTTATTATTGTGCTAAATATCAATATTGGTTCGGTGCATATCTCTGTGAAAGAAATCGTAGAAATCTTATTTTTTAAAGCCGGAGAGGGTGAAGTAAATTACAATATCATCTGGTCTATCCGTCTTCCACGTATTTTTATGGCGGCTATCTTAGGTGGGGCATTATCGTTGTCTGGTTTTTTATTACAGACATTTTTCAATAATCCGATTGCAGGTCCATATATTTTAGGAATTTCTTCTGGTGCAAAAATGGTCGTTGCACTTGTTATGATCGTTTTTTTAGAACGATTGGGAAGCATTTCATCTTTCATGATGGTGGCGGCTGCATTTGTCGGATCGATGTTGTCGATCGGATTTGTATTGCTGCTCGCAAAGCAGATTAAAAATATGGCAGTTTTATTGGTTGGTGGTATCATGATCAGTTATATTTGTTCAGCGATCACAGATTTTGTTGTTACATTTGCAAATGATTCCGATATCATTAATCTTCATAGTTGGTCGATGGGAAGTTTTTCCGGTGCGAGTTGGGATAATTTCAAGTTGGCTGCGGTGATCATTTTAATTACATTCGTGATTGTATTTTTAATTGCAAAACCAATCGGAGCATTTCAGATGGGAGAAGCTTATGCTCAAAGTATGGGGGTGACTATCAAGTTCTTCCGTGTGGCACTTATTTTACTTTCCAGTATCTTGTCAGCGACAGTTACTGCGTTTGCCGGACCAATCTCATTTGTTGGAATTGCGGTCCCTCATTTGATCAAGAGAGGATTAAATACAGCGAAGCCATTGATCGTTATTCCAGCAACTTTTATTGGAGGAGCAGTATTCTGTATGTTTTGCGATCTGATCGCAAGAACTGCGTTTGCACCGACAGAATTAAATATCAGTACAGTGACTTCGATTTTTGGTGCACCGGTTGTAATTGCGATGTTGTTAAGAAGACATAAGGGTGGAAGAGAATGAGTATTTATTTTGAAACAAAAGATCTGGCAGTTGGATATCATGGAAAACCATTGATCCATGATATTACATTCAGCATTGAAAAGGGAGAGATCGTTACTTTGATAGGTCCGAATGGTTCAGGGAAGTCAACGATCCTAAAGTCGATCACAAAACATTTAGCAACAATCCATGGAACCGTATATATTGGAAAAAATGAATTGGGACAGTTATCGTATAAAGAATTGTCCAAAAAAATGGCGGTCGTTCTGACAGAACGTATTAAGCCAGAATTGATGACTTGCAGAGATGTTGTAGCATCTGGTCGTTATCCATATACAAATCGTCTTGGTGTTTTGTCAGTGGAAGATGAAGAAATCATAAATCGCTCTATGGAACAGGTAAATGTGTTAGATCTGTCACAGAGAAGTTATGATGCGATCAGTGATGGACAAAGACAGAGAATCTTGTTAGCGAGAGCAATCTGCCAGCAGCCAGAGATTATCATATTAGATGAACCAACATCTTTTTTAGATATCCGTCACAAAGTGGAATTGCTTGGGATGCTCCGTAAAATGGCAAAAGAAAATGGAACAACAGTCATCATGTCTTTGCATGAGATTGATCTGGCAGAAAAAGTATCGGATAAGATTTTGTGTGTAAAAGGAGATGTGATTTCACGCTTCGGAACGCCGGAAGAAATTTTCAAAGATACCCATATTCATGATTTATATCAAATTGATGAGTCGGTATTTAATATTGATTTCGGAAGTATAGAGCTTCCAAAGATTGAAGGCAGACCGGATGTATTTGTAATCTCAGCTTGTGGAAGTGGAATTGATACCTACCGACGTTTGCAAAAAGATCAAATTCCATTTTGTGCAGGTATCTTATATACAAATGATATGGATTATCAGGTTGCAAAGTCATTGGCAGTTGATATTGTATCGGAAAGCCCATTTGAAAAAATCAGTGATGAAACATTTGATAGAGCAATGGAAATGATGAATCGCTGTAGTCAGGTGATCGTATGTGATTTTCCAATAGGAGAGTGTAATCAGCGGATGCAAGAACTAATCGAGGCAGCGAGAGATAAGATAATAAACTATTGATATGATTGTGTGAAAATTTCTTACTTTATGAGGGCTGACAGTGTAAGAACTGCCAGCCTTTTTGCATTTAGTCTAAGAGACGTAATGGTATAAATGTTGGATTTGCAGTATAATCAGAATATAACGAATAGTAAAGATCACAGATGATTAGCGGGGGAACGGGTATGAAGTCATTTTTTGTTTCAAGTACTTTTAGAGATATGCAAGAAGAACGTGATGTGATCCATCGCAAAGTGTTTCCGATGATACGTAATAAATTGAAAAAATTCGGAGAGACAGCAGAGGATATGGATCTAAGGTGGGGCGTGGATACTCTGAATCTTACGGAAGAGGAAAGTGGAAATATGGTGATTCGGGTCTGCATAGATGCGATTGATCGCTGTGTACCGTATTTTATCGTATTATTGGGTGAACGCTATGGGTGGATTCCAGATATGTCAACCATTCAGAACATACATGATACACGAGTGAAAAAATTTCCGAAAGATATTAGCATTACAGAGATGGAGATTCAATATGGTGCGCTATTACGTAAAGTGGGGATAGAACAGTGTATTTTTTGCTTCCGTAATGAGTCTCTGATCGATCATATACCAGAGAAATTTCGGAAAGATTACGCTGCAGAGAGCCAGGAGCATAAGGAAAAGTTGGATAATCTAAAAAAGCGGATTCGAAATACCAAAGGCGCGAATATTCTGGAATACGAGGCGAAATGGGACGAGGAAAATCATAAGGTCTGTGGTTTGGATACATTTGCAGAACAGTTGGAGCAGTGGATGATGGAACTGTTTCAAAAAGAAGGATTATCGGAAGAACGAATGTCGGAAGAAATGCGTATTGACAGAAATGCGGATTTTACTATGAAGCAGTATCTGAATACTTATGTGAACCGTCGAAAAATAGAAGAAATGTTTCCAATTTTATATGCTGCTAAAAACAATGTATGGATTTGTGGTGAAGCAGGAAGTGGGAAAACAGCGTTATTATCTTTTGAGGCGGATCAATGCAGACAGAAAAATATTTTATCTTGTATTTACTATGGCGGGAATTCGGGATGTAGCAGTGTAGATGTTTTTTTGAGATGGCTTGCCTACAAACTTGAAACTATTTGCGGAAAGAAATTAAAAACAGAAAATCAGACTAGAAGACTTACAGTGAAAAAAATACAAAATCTTTCACTGATGTTGACAGACACTATATATGTGTTTGTGGATGCAATTGATCAGATGTCAAAGGATACATTGTGGGTACTCATTCAGCTATTAGAAATAACATCGAAGCTGAGGTTCATTGTGACTAATAGAGAATTAGTATCAGATTTAGAGACACAATACGGGAATAATCCGTTTGTGAATCGAAGAATAGATTTATTGACAGATACAGAACTGAAAATGATTGTATCGAAAGTTACTGGAAAGCGAGGAAAATCATTAGATGCGAGTGTTATGAAGATGCTACGCGAAAAAAAATGTATGCATCTGCCTATTAATCTTTCGTTGGTATTGCAGCGACTTTTTATGATGGATGGCACCGAATTTCAGCAGGCCGAAAAACTGGCACCTGGAATGAAAGGCATCAGTATGTATCAGAAAAATTTGATTCAGTCATCTGGAACTACATCGGAAGAGCTGGTTACCATGGTGGTGAATAAGGCAGTAGATATCATGCGGCTGGAAGGCGGGGAAAATGTACCTGAAATGCTTGCATTTATAGCAGCG
Source organism: uncultured Clostridium sp. (assembly GCA_964484055.1). Classification (GTDB taxonomy): domain Bacteria; phylum Bacillota; class Clostridia; order Lachnospirales; family Lachnospiraceae; genus Schaedlerella. Next base: position 23,857 of record CAZAEC010000014.1, on the reverse strand, counting down.
GCACCAAGAGGGCTGTCTGTGAGTAACCTTTCAGGACTATGTCCAAAGACAACAAAGCTTCAGATTCAGCAGTTATTGTGTTTTTTATATGACATTGTGGAAGAAACGGAGGATGGACGCTGGGTATATAGACATCCGGTATATTTGGAATGTATCAGCAAGAATATTGGGGATACGAAAATGCTTTTTTTTAAAGATAAACTTTATCAATGGTTCAGTGAAAGTCGAGAATTTGACTGGAAGGAATTTATATGTCTTGGCGTAGAACTGAAAAAAGAAGTGATCGCTGAAGAAATTGCATCTGCAGTTGAAGCGGGAGATATAACAGAGGAACAAGTGTGGGATTTGATGCGGATAGAAAAGGATCATTATTATATTCAGCTTGCGGGAAAGACTAGGAATGAGCGATATATAAGGATTCTTTTGCGTGCAGTTGCGATTGGAGAGCTTAACTGGTCAAAAGAAATGCTATCTTTTTTTTATGAGATAGATGAAAATAGATTCGTAGAAAAAGAAACATTATTCTATCTATATGGTGCAAAAAGAACTCTCTGTGAATTACATTATCTTACGGACCAAGAAATAATATATGCAGAAAAGCAGTATCAAATATATACACAGATGAAACAGGTATCGAACGAAATGTTGTCGGAAGTGGTAGATCTTAGTATGCATGGATGTTGTGTTAACGATTTGGAAAGTAGGAAAATATGGTGTCAAAGGTTATGGGAAACGGAAGAAAAGTTTTCACAAGCGTTTCAGGGTTCTGGACAATGGTTGCAGATGGCACATCTATGGTATCAAAGATTTATAACATATAAAGAGACAAAAGCCGCAGATGATCTCGCAGAGTTGGATAAACTTTTTGATGTACAGTATAAAATTTCAAGTGCTATGGATCAGTTAAATTTATATGAGCAGGAAAATCCAGGATATAATGAAAAATCCATGGAATTGATTGCTGTTTTTGCCCGTAATCTGACAAGCATATATAGAGAATACAAGAACATTAAGAAAGCTGTTTCCTATGCCCAGATTGCGTATCAGGAGTCAAAGAAGGCTTATCAGCTGAATCGTACGTATAAAACTGCGTATAGATATTCTTGGAATAGTATGAATATGATACGATGTTTAAATCAGGGAAGCGATCTGAAAAAGAAGTATGTGGATGAAGCACTAGGAGTTTTGTGTTGGATGGGAAATAGTTATTTTTGTCCAATGGTAGGAGAGAGTCAACGCTATCTTTATGGTGAGAATGGTGAAAATGAAAAAGCATTCCATATTGCGTTACGTCTGTGTGAGGAATTTCCAGAAGGGAATTACGAAGATGTGGTATTGTATGAATGCCGAGAATATAAAAATGAATTGAGAAGCGTAAATGAGCATCTGCACTTTGATCAGATTATAGAAGTCCTCTTTGAAATGGAGAAGAGTGGGAAATGTTTGTATGAACGGTCTAAGGATGAGTATTATTTGGATATTCTACATGATTGGGCAATTAATATGATGCAGGTTTATATGGATCTGGAAATGTTTGAGAAGGCAGAAAGCTATCTTTGTAAGGCAGAGGAATATTTGAAATGCGATTATATTCAGAAAGGAAAAATGCGGTGGCGCAGAGAAGTAGATACTGCGATAAATGGAATCGTTTTATATTACCGAAAGGGAGAAAAAGTGAAAGCAGAATTCTATATGCAAAAAGCGGAAGCTCTTTTTTCCAATGAGATGGAGAAATCTAAAAATGAAAGTCGTAAGAAAATAGCTCTTCGCTGGGAAGGTCGGATTTTACTTATGAGAGCAAGATGGTATTGGGAGGAATTAAAAGATTTGGATAAAGTACGCGGTTTGTTAGAACAGTATTTTGCGATATATACCAATCTTGTAAGTGAAAAAGAACAGCTTTCGGCCCATCTTCTGCTTGGGGAATTAGAGGCTGCTGAGGGAAATATTCAAAAGGCGGTTGCGGAATGGGAAATAGTTTGGACGCAAGGTCACAAGCATTTAGAATTTGGATTTGAAGAGGAAATTTCGGAAGAGGAAATATGGCAATATATTATGGCGGCGCGTGCATCTCTTCTTATTTACGATGTATCGAAAGAACGGAAGTATCTGACCAATGGAATGAATGCTTTTTTAGATATCATAGGTTCATATACAAAAGATCAGAATGCGGTATACCGCAAAACAGCAGGAGCTTATCTCGCAGAATATTTTATGAAATACAGAGAATGTATGCCGTACTATTATACTGCAGTGAAGGCAGCAGAAACTCTTTTTATCTGGATGGAGTATATTGCAAAGAAAAGACCGCTGAATAAAAAAGAAAAAGCGCTTGTAGGTGAATGTCTGATTTACAAGGCGAAGATTGATTTGAAAAAGCGGTGGGAGGAGGCTGATAAAGTCTGTGAATGGATGCAGTGCCAGAAGCAGATATATCCGGATGATCTGCGATGGAATGATAGAATAAATCGTGTTTTAGTGAATAAAGCTCTGCAGAATTGTTTAGACGAAGAGTATGAAGAAGGGCTGAAGGTTTGTCAAAAGATTCCGAACGGAATGTGCAGTGTATGGAACCGAGAACGAGAGATTCTTTTCAGTGTGTGTAAGATTCGGAATGGAGCTGAGATGGTTCAGACAGAGATATTAGATGCTTATATAACGAAACTGGAAGCAAAGGATGAACTTGAAGAGAATGAATTCTGGTTGTATATAGAAATAGTGATTGCTGCTGGTATATGTACTTTGGAAACTTGGAAAAGAGTGAGGTATTTCAGAAAGGCTGCTAAACGATTAGAAAGAGTTTTGAAGAATGAAAAAGAACTATTGAAACTTTGGAAGAAAGATTTAATATTAAGAGAGCAATGCCTAGAACATTCCCAAAAACATGCAAATTGGTCTTTATATATAGAAGATTTAAATGCAGTAAGAACAGCATTTGCAGCAACATCAGGAAATGATAAAGAAAGTATTGCAAAACTGTTAGAATATGATGGACGGATTGCATATGCTTATGAAGAGGTGGAACAAGAATGGAAGGAATGGGAACGATGGAATACGATGATAGGAATTGTGAACTCGTTCTTACTTGAAAAAAAACAGTTAGACACAGAAGAGTTAGAAAAGTTGATGCTATTTTATCAAAAACTGCGTGAAAAGTTTTTGAAATTATCAGAGTTTGAGTTTTATTGGTTGGTGATGTTTCGCAAATTAGGTTATACAAGTTCGATTCAGTTATATGAGCAGACGGGGGAGCTGAAATGGCTGGAAAAAGCTTTAGAAGTGATAGAAACTTTCCGGATGTGTATAAATAGACTGAAATCAAATGATAACAGAGATGATTTCCGAGAAGAAAAAATAGCAGAAAGTTATCAATATGATATGGAAATTTATCAAATGTATTTGGAGAATAGTAGGAACGAAGAGGTGGTAGAAAGGATTGTGAATACAGGAAAAATATGGATTAATTGTATTTCGAAATACGATGCGTCAATTAGAATGGAAGCAATTCGTATTTTCCAAACATTTGATGAAATTCTAGAAGGGCGTTCTCTTGACGTTAAGGCATTGATTCAGGAGGTACAGAGGAATCAAGGAGAAAATATATTTTGGATCGTGAAAGAGACGATTGAAAATTAATAATTGAATGAAATGTCTTTTGTATATTAATTCATATAAGAATGTCAGAAACATGACATTCTTATATGAATTTTTTTATAAAGAAAATTTTTTGAAATAGAGTTTTTCGATTAAATTTGTAAGTGTATACAACCCCATTGCCATGATACACAGAAGAACAATACTCATTAGCAGCCAATCCATTTTAAATACTTGACTCGAATAGATAATTAAATAGCCGAGTCCGCTTCTTGCGGCAAGAAATTCACCGATGATTACACCGACTAGGCAAAGTCCGATATTTACTTTCATATTATTAATGATTGCAGGGATAGATCCAGGGAGTGCAACTTTGGTCAGTGCATGATGTTTTTTACCTTGCAGTGTATAAATTAGTTTGATTTTTTCTGGATCTATGGTCTTGAAACTTGTATAAAGATTCAAGATACTTCCGAAGATTGCGACTGACATTCCGGCAACGATGATCGTGGTCTGAGTAGCACCAAGCCATACGATGAGTAGTGGAGCTAATGCAGATTTTGGAAGGCTGTTTAAGACAACAAGATAAGGTTCAATAATCTTTGAAAATTTTGGACTGCACCAAAGAAGGACAGCAATGAGTATGCTTAATATCGTGACCAAGATAAAACTAATTATTGTTTCATACAAGGTGCTCCATAGATGGAGAAAGATAGAGCCATCCAACAACATTTCCCAAAAACAGATGGCAATCAAGGAAGGACTGCTGAAGATAAAAGAATCAATGATTCCCATTCGTGTTGTAAATTCCCACAGTAACAGAAAACAAAGAAAGATTGCAATGCGCATGAAGCGGATAAAAATCTGCTGCATGTGAATGGTGTGCAGATATGCAGTATGTTGTGTGGAAAATTCAGTCATTTTTGATCCCCTCCTTTCGGGTCAGTCGTTTCATTTAATTTATTCCAGATAAGGTTAAAATAAGTTTTGAATTCTGGTGCATTTCGTCGTTGCATAGGTGTTGTGGTATCGGAAGAAAATGTGATAGGAATGATTGTGTTGATCTGTGCTGGTCGTTTCGTCAGTATGATAATACGGTCTGCTAGACTGACTGCTTCTGAAAGGTCATGTGTTACAAGAATTGCAGTTTTCTTTTCTTTCCGAAGGATCTGACCAATATCATCTCCAACTTTTAAACGTGTCTGATAATCGAGTGCAGAAAATGGTTCATCTAATAAAAGTAAATTGGGATCAAGGACAAGCGTACGGATTAGAGCAGCTCGCTGACGCATACCGCCAGACAATTCAGAGGGGCGTGATTTGGAAAATTGTTCTAGTCCATAAGTTTTTAAAAGACTGTGAGCTTTTTGGCGAGTACGAGCGGTAAGAGTATGCTGAATTTCAAGACCTAGAATAATGTTTTTGTAAATGGTCCTCCATTCAAACAGATGATCGTGCTGAAGCATATATCCAATATTTGCATGGCTGTCATCTAACACATTTCCATTGAATTTAATCGTCCCTTTTTCAGGTATGAGCAGACCGGAAATAATCGAGAGCAGTGTGGATTTTCCACAGCCGGATGGACCGATGACTGCAACGAATTCACCGGGATATACTTTGAAGGAAATATCTGTAAGTGCTTTGGTCTCGCCTTCTGGAGTATGATAGGAATAATCGATATTTTGTAATTCCAGTATCGGTTCCATGCAGATTCTCCATTCTGATTGAGTGTATATTGTTATATTATGAAAATGGAATCGAATTGACAACGGAATGGTGGGCGGAGTAAGATAAATGAAACGAACGATAGAGGAGTAAAAGGAAAGAAATGAACGTTTCAAAAATAAATTATCAAAAAGAACTAGATAAACTAATTCTTGGATTACAGAAGGAAGGAAAACGTCCGACTTTATTTTTACATAGTTGTTGTGCACCTTGCAGTAGTTATGTGCTGGAATATCTGTCGGAATTTTTTGATATTACGGTATTTTATTATAATCCGAATATTTTTCCAGATAATGAATATGAGAAGCGAGTGAAAGAACAGGAAATGTTGATCCAGACGATGGATCTGAAATCAAAGGTTCATTTTCAAGCAGGAAATTATGATAAAGAACGATTTTATCAAATGGCAAAAGGGTTGGAAGAAGTAAGAGAGGGCGGTTCTAGATGTTTTGCATGTTATGAATTGCGATTGAGAGAAACAGCCGAAGAAGCGAAAAAAGGTGGGTATGATTATTTTACAACAACGCTAAGCATCAGTCCGTTGAAAAATTCTCAAAAGCTGAATGAGATTGGACAGAGCGTTGCAGAAGAATACGGATTACAGTATCTGGTTTCTGATTTTAAAAAGAAAAATGGATATAAGCGTTCGGTAGAATTGTCGGAGATTTATGGATTGTACAGACAAGATTATTGCGGATGTGAATTTTCCTACAATCAGCGAATGAGAGAAATGAAAGAAAAGAACGAAAAAAATCAATAGTTCCATGTTTACATTCACACTGTACTATGGTAAACTAATTGGAAAAATGGTGATGTTTTTTAATATTACGAATTATAGAAGAAAAGAGGATATAAGTATGGCGCAGTTATGGGGCGGACGTTTCACAAAAGAGACAGATCAGCTTGTTTATAATTTCAACGCTTCAATTTCATTTGATAAAAGATTTTATGCTCAGGATATTCGTGGCAGTATCGCACACGTTACAATGCTTGCGAAACAAGGAATCCTGACAGAAGATGAAAAGAAGCAGATCATTGAAGGATTGAATGGAATCAAAGAAGATGTAGAGAGTGGAAAGCTTCTTATTACAGAGAAGTATGAAGATATCCACAGCTTTGTAGAAGCAAATCTGATCGACCGCATTGGCGATGCAGGAAAGAAACTTCATACAGGAAGAAGCCGTAATGACCAGGTGGCTTTGGATATGCGTCTTTATACAAGAGATGAGATCACAGAATTGGATGCTCTTTTGAAAGAACTTCTGGAAGTGCTTTTGAACTTAATGAAAGAGCATGTGGAAACATATATGCCTGGATTTACACACTTGCAGAAAGCACAGCCTGTTACACTGGCACATCATCTTGGAGCATATTTTGAAATGTTCAAAAGAGACCGTCAGCGTATGAAAGATATTTATAATAGAATGAATTATTGTCCACTTGGTGCAGGAGCACTGGCAGGGACAACTTACCCATTAGATCGTGAATATACAGCGGAGCTTTTGGATTTTGCAGGACCAACATTAAACAGTATGGATTCTGTATCAGATAGAGATTACTTGATCGAACTTCTGTCTGCAATGTCAACAGTTATGATGCATTTGAGCAGATTTTCAGAAGAAATCATCATCTGGAACTCCAACGAATATCAGTTTGTAGAATTGGATGATGCATACAGTACTGGAAGTAGTATCATGCCTCAGAAGAAGAACCCAGATATCGCAGAACTTGTACGTGGTAAGACAGGTCGTGTATATGGTGCATTGATGTCTATGCTCACAACAATGAAAGGAATCCCACTTGCATATAACAAAGATATGCAGGAAGATAAAGAATTTGTATTTGATGCGATCGATACAACAAAAGGATGTTTGGCATTGTTTACTGGCATGATCCGTACAATGAAAGTGAACCATAAGAATATGGAAGCAAGTGCAAAGAATGGTTTTACAAATGCAACAGATGCTGCAGATTATCTTGTAAACCATGGAGTACCATTCCGTGATGCACACGGAATCGTAGGACAGCTTGTACTGTATTGTATTGAAAAAGGAATTGCACTGGACGATATGAGTCTGGAAGAATATAAAGCAATCTCACCGGTATTTGAAGAAGATATTTACGAAGCGATCAGCATGAAGACTTGTGTTGAGATGCGTAATACAATCGGAGCACCGGGAAAAGCTGCAATGGAAAAAGTCATTGCAATTGAAGAAGCATACTTAAAATAAGTGTGAAAAGCACATCTATTTAATGGAATAAATAGGAGGTCATTTATTATGGAACAGAAATTAAGAGTTGGTATTTTAGGTGCAACAGGTATGGTTGGACAGAGATTTATTTCTCTTCTTGAAAATCATCCATGGTTTGAGGTAGTAACAGTGGCAGCAAGCCCACGTTCTGCTGGTAAGACATATGAAGAAGCAGTTGGTGACAGATGGAAAATGGATACACCAATGCCAGAAGCAGTGAAAAATCTTGTAATCTTAAATGTAAACGAAGTAGAAAAAGTAGCTGCTACAGTAGACTTTGTATTTAGTGCTGTGGATATGTCAAAAGAAGAGATCAAAGCAATCGAGGAAGCGTACGCTAAGACAGAAACACCAGTTGTTTCTAATAACAGTGCACATCGTTGGACACCAGATGTACCAATGGTAGTTCCGGAACTGAATGTAGAACATTTTGATGTGATTGAATCACAGAAAAAACGTCTTGGAACAACTCGCGGATTTATTGCAGTAAAACCAAACTGTTCCATTCAGAGTTATGCACCATGTTTGAAAGCATGGGAAGAATTTGGACCAAAAGAAGTAGTTGCAACTACATATCAGGCAATTTCTGGTGCAGGAAAGACTTTCAAGGATTGGCCAGAAATGGTTGAAAATATTATTCCATATATCGGTGGAGAAGAAGAAAAGAGTGAACAGGAACCACTTCGTGTACTCGGAAAAGTGGAAAATGGTGTGATCGTAAAAGCAGATGCACCAAAGATCACTTGTCAGTGTATTCGTGTACCTGTTCTCAATGGACATACAGCAGCAGTATTTATCAATTTTGAAAAGAAACCTACAAAAGAACAGTTGATTGAAAAACTTGTGAACTTCAAGGGATTCCCACAGGAAGCAAAACTTCCAAGCGCTCCAGAGCAGTTCATTCAGTATTTAGAAGAAGACAACCGTCCACAGGTTCAGCTTGATGTGAATTATGAGAATGGCATGGGTGTTTCAATTGGTCGTCTGAGAGAAGACAGCATGTTTGATTTCAAATTCGTTGGTCTTTCCCACAACACTGTAAGAGGTGCAGCAGGTGGAGCAGTCCTTTGTGCAGAGACACTTACAGCAAAAGGTTATATCAGCAAAAAATAAGTAAAAGATCAATACATAAATGTATAGGAGGTCGTTGCAATGGGAATGACAATGACACAGAAGATCCTGGCTGCGCATGCAGGACTTGATTCTGTTGAAGCAGGCCAGTTGATCGAGGCAAAATTAGATATCGTAATGGCAAATGACATCACAGGACCTATGGCTCTGCCAATTTTTAAACAGATGGCAGATAAGGTTTTTGATAAAGATAAAGTATGTATGGTTCCGGACCATTTTACACCGAATAAAGATATTAAATCCGCAGAAAATTCAAAAGCGATCCGTGAGTTTGCAAAAGAGCAGGGACTTACATGGTATTTTGAACAGGGAAAATCAGGTGTAGAACATGCAATCCTTCCAGAGGCAGGGGTTGTTGTTGCTGGTGAATGTATCATCGGTGCAGATTCACATACATGTACATATGGTGCACTTGGTGCATTTTCAACAGGTATGGGAACAACTGATGTTGCAACAGGAATGGCAACAGGTTCAATCTGGTTCAAAGTGCCAAGTGCGATTAAATTTGTTTTAAAAGGAAAACCTGGAAAATATGTAAGTGGTAAGGATATTATTATCCACATCATCGGCAAGATTGGGGTAGATGGTGCACTTTACAAATCTATGGAATTTACGGGTGATGGCATTGCAAATCTTTCTATGGATGATCGTTTTACAATGGCAAACATGGCAATTGAAGCAGGTGCTAAGAATGGAATTTTCCCAGTAGATGAAAAAGCTGAAGCATATATGAAGGAACATTCCAAAAAGGAATATAAGATCTACACAGCAGACGAAGATGCTGTTTATGATGAAGTGATCGAGATTGATCTTTCAGAAGTACGTCCAACGGTTGCATTCCCACATTTACCAGGCAATGCGAAGACAATCGATGAGATCGAAGCAATGGAGCCAATTAAGATCGATCAGGTTGTAATTGGTTCTTGTACAAACGGAAGAATGGAAGATATGCGTAAAGCTGCAGCGATTCTTAAAGGTCAGACAGTACATCACGATGTTCGTGTTATGGTCGTACCTGCAACTCAGAAGATCTACAAACAGTGTATCGCAGAAGGTCTGGTTGACATCTTTATTGATGCAGGCTGTGCAGTGAATACACCTAGCTGTGGACCTTGTATGGGTGGTCATATGGGTGTTATGGCGGCAGGAGAAAAATGTGTATCTACAACCAACCGTAACTTCGTAGGAAGAATGGGACATGTAGATTCTTTGATCTACCTTGCTTCACCAGAAGTGGCAGCAGCAAGTGCGATTGCAGGATGTATTGCAAATCCAGAGAAAGTAGGTGCAAAAGAATGAGAGCATTAGGACACGTTTTTAAATATGGAGATAATGTAGATACAGACGTTATCATCCCAGCAAGATACTTGAATTCATTTGATGCACAGGAACTTGCAAGCCATGCAATGGTAGATATCGATCCTGATTTTGTAAAAAAAGTTCAGCCAGGAGATCTGATTGTTGCAAATAAAAACTTTGGTTGTGGTTCTTCTAGAGAGCACGCACCACTTTGTTTGAAGACAGCAGGTGTAAGCTGTATCATTGCAGAGACATTTGCACGTATTTTCTATAGAAATGCGATCAATATCGGACTTCCGATCATTGAATGTCCAGAAGCTGCAAAGAATATAGAAGCTGGAGATGAGGTTGAAGTTGATTTTGACAGTGGAAAGATCTACAACCGTACAAAAGGCACAGAGTTCCAGGGACAGGCATTCCCAGAATTTATGCAGAAATTAATTGCAGCAGGCGGACTTGTGAAATATACAAACGCAAAGAAATAATGTTACAGTAGTGTTGAAAATATTTATGACCGGCATACAATGTGTGTCGGTCTACACTTATAACTAAGCAAAATAAGCTGAGAAAAAGAGGGTTGAGACATGGATTTATTATATAAGAGTACTCGTAATGCGGAAACTACAGTGACAGCATCTCAGGCAATTTTGAAAGGACTTGCTGAAGATGGTGGTTTGTTTGTACCTGTAACAATTCCAAAGTTGGATGTTACAATGGACGAACTGAAAGAGATGAATTATCAGCAGACTGCATATGCGGTTATGAAACAGTTTTTGACAGATTTTACAGAAGAAGAATTGAAGAATTGTATCAACAATGCATATGATTCTAAGTTTGATACAGAGTTGATCGCACCGCTTGCAAAGGTAGATGATACATATCACCTTGAATTATTCCACGGTGCAACAATTGCGTTCAAAGATATGGCATTGTCTATCCTTCCACATTTGCTTGTAACTTCTGCGAAGAAAAATCATGTAGAAAATGAGATTGTAATCTTAACAGCAACATCTGGTGATACTGGAAAAGCTGCGCTTGCAGGTTTTGCAGATGTTCCAGGAATTAAGATTATTGTATTTTATCCAAAGAACGGTGTTAGTAAAGTACAGGAACTGCAGATGGTCACACAGAAAGGTGATAATACAGCTGTTGTAGCTCTTCATGGTAACTTTGATAATGCGCAGAGTGGTGTAAAAGCGTTATTTGAAGATAAAAAATTGGAAAAAGAACTCGCAGATGCAGGATATCAGTTTTCTTCCGCAAATTCAATCAATATCGGACGTCTTGTGCCACAGGTTGTATATTATGTATATGCTTATGCAAAATTGCTTCAGAATGAAGAAATCGCTCCAGGTGAGGAAATTAACGTAACAGTTCCAACAGGAAACTTTGGAAATATCTTAGCAGCATATTATGCAAAACAGATGGGTGTTCCGATTGCAAAATTAATTTGTGCATCTAATGAAAATAAAGTTCTGTTTGATTTCTTCCAGACAGGCAAATACGATAGAAATCGTGAATTTGTATTGACATCTTCTCCATCTATGGATATCTTGATCTCCAGCAATTTAGAAAGATTGATCTACACGATCGCTGGTGAAGATGCTGAGAAAGACAGAATGCTTATGGAAAGTCTGAAAACAACAGGATCTTATGAGATCACACCAGAAATGAAAGAAAAACTGGTTGATTTTGTGGGTGGATATGCAAGCGAAGAAGATACAAAACATGCTATCCATGATGTATATCACAAAACAGGATATGTAATGGACACACATACAGCAGTAGCATCTCACGTTGCGAAAGTATATAGAGAAACAAGTGGAGATGATAGAAAAATGGTCATTGCATCAACAGCAAGTCCATATAAATTTGCTGGAAATGTAATGAGTGCGATCGATGCAAAATACGAAGGAATGGAAGAATTCACACTTGTAGATGCAATGGAAGAGATTTCAGATATGAAGATTCCAAATGCAGTACATGAAATTCGTAATGCACAGATCCGTCATACAAGAGAATGCGATATCGATAAGATGGAAGTAATTGTAAAAGATATTTTGAAAGTAGAGGCTTAAAAGATGGATTTAGTACAGATTTGGATCATTTGGGCGGTAGTCATGATCGGCTGTGGGATTTATGGATTTTATGCGTATTTTTCGATGAAAAAAGGTGGACCGATCAATAAAGTTCTTATCTTAGGGGATGGATTTCCAGAAGAAAAATGCAAAGATAAAGAACAGATGCGTGAAAAATCATTGCCAGCGTTATTGCTTTTTTCGATTACAACAACAATATATGGAATTTGTGATCTTGTTCATTGGACAGTGCAAGATTTAGGTTTTATCCATACAATTGTCATGGCAATCTTTTTTATTATATTACTTTGGTTCATGGTATATACATCAAAACTAAAAAAAGAATTGTTCTAAAAAAAATACAATCAAGATTCAAAGAAGTTGACTTTTCATGGAAAACATGAGATAATACGACCGAATTTTGAGATTTAAGGAGGAATTGAAAACTATGTCAACAAAAGCTTATTATCCAATCAGCGAAATTGGAAAAGGCAAACCAGGTTTTTCAAAGACAAGATCCATTATTGAAGCTGCATTTTACGGCAACAATGTTGTACCAGTTAATACATTAAAAGAAGCGTACAACCTGGCAAAAAATTCACCAGGAACAATCGTAACAGATATGCCTGTATACAGAGGCGAAGAATTCGGTCTTGATAAAGATGCTAAAGTGCTTCTTTTCAATGACGGTGCGATCACAGGACGTTATGCAACAGCACGTCGTATCGCAGGAGAACCAGGAGTAGACTGTGAAGCACTTGATAAAGTTGCTATGGATGCTGTTTACTCATCTCGTTACAAAAAAATGTACCATGCAACAGTATACGCTGGTCTCGATCCAGAATTCATGGTAAAATGTCACCTTCTCATTCCAGAAGGAGAAGAAAACATCATGTACAACTGGATGCTCAACTTCCAGTATATGTCTGATGAATATGTTAAAATGTACAAAGAGTCTCAGCCAGTAGGTGATGGTAAAGAACCTGATATCTACATCTTCTCTGATCCACAGTGGGTTCCAGTAGAAGCTCCTGGAGTAAGCTTTGACTGCTTAAGTGATCCAGCGAAGAAGACACTTTGCTACTTCAATACAGAAACAAACTGTGCATGTATCCTTGGTATGAGATACTTCGGTGAACATAAAAAAGGAACTCTTACAATGGTATGGGCAATTGCAAATCGTAATGGTTATGCATCATGCCACGGTGGACAGAAAGAATACCTTCTTCCAGATGGTTCTAAATATGTAGCATCTGTTTACGGTCTGTCAGGATCAGGTAAATCTACTCTGACACACGCAAAACATGGCGGAAAATATGAAATCAAAGTTCTTCACGATGATGCATTTATCATCAACACAGATACATGTTCATCTATCGCGATCGAACCAACATATTTCGATAAAACAGCTGATTATCCAACAGGATGCCCAGACAACCAGTATCTGCTCACAGCTCAGAACTGTTCAGCAACATTGGATGAAGATGGCAAAGTTCAGCTTGTTACAGAAGATATCCGTAATGGTAACGGACGTGCGATCAAATCAAAACTTTGGTCACCAAACCGTGTAGATAAAATCGATGCTCCAGTTAATGCAATCTTCTGGATCATGAAAGATCCTACAATTCCACCAGTAGTAAAACTGAAAGGTGCTTCACTTGCATCTGTTATGGGAGCTACTCTTGCAACAAAGAGATCTTCTGCAGAAAGACTTGCACCTGGCGTAGATCCAAACAAACTTGTAGTTGTTCCTTACGCTAACCCATTTAGAACATATCCACTGGCTAACGACTATGAGAAATTTAAAAAACTCGTAGAAGAAAAGAACGTAGATTGCTACATCGTTAACACAGGCGATTTCATGGGCAAGAAAGTACAGCCAAAAGATACACTTGGTATTCTTGAAGCAATCGTAGAGAAGAGAGCAGACTTCCACAAATGGGGACCATTCTCAGACATCGAGATCATGGATTGGGAAGGATTCGTTCCAGATATGGAAGATGCAGATTATGTTGCACAGCTCAAAGCTCGTATGAACGACCGTGTAAATGAGATCAAAGCATTTGCAGTAGAAAAAGAAGGATATGATAAACTTCCTGATGATGCATTAGCAGCAATCCAGAAAGTTGTAGATGAATTAAACTAATTCATTAAAAGTGAAGATGTATTTGTAAAGTTACGAATTCACTTGAACATTCATAAATAGGTTAAAACAGAAGCTGTTGTTTCTCTAGATAGAATCTAGGGAAATGGCAGCTTTCTTTTATAGAATTTTTTGTTAGAAGATATTTTGTTTTGGAACGTGATTCGGTCTATAGGAAAATTTTCATTATCCAGACCTAAGAATTAAAGGATTTTAACGGAATTTATTAAGATTTTCATGCAGAACCTGCAGAATTTTCACTATAGAGAAAAAAGTTCTTGTGAGGTACTCAAAAGTCGAGAAAGAGTAGGTCTTGGGGAGAAAAGAATTGCTATAGACACGAAATGCTAGAATATGCTCGGAAAAGCAAGTTTTAGAGTGAAAATTGTTACTCGAAAGTTGTAAAGTCTCGTATAGACCGAAACGAATTCGCCGTGGTATCCAGTTCCCAAAGAAAGTTATATAGATCGAAACAAGTTAGATTTTTGGTAAAATCTTCACAAACAAATTTTTTAATGACTAGTTGTAAAATCGAAACAAATAGGATATAATACTTTCAGAAGTAATTACCTGAGGTGCTCGATAACCTTGTTATTTTGAACCTACAATACTTTAAACGGGATTCTTATATTTCTGTAATATGTCAAGCCTCCGATATACAGCAGTGGAAGACAGAAAAGCAGATGCGGTTGCCCACCTAGCGAATATGCTAGGAGTCAAAATACAGGGACCGGCATTTTCGGGGACATACGAAAGAGAAAGTTGGCAGTCTTTATAGACTGCCGATTTTTTGTTTTTTCGAACAAATTAACGAATCAAAATAAATTCATTTTTTTATTTGCAGATTGACATGAAAAATTAGCTTGAAAGTTGAATTTAATTTAATATTTGACACAATAATTCTTAATATGTATAATAAAGGCTTGTATCATAGAAAATAGGCAATTTTATTTAGGTGATCGTTATATGAATAAAAAGAGAATCAGTATTTCGGATCAGGTAATCAAAGTGATGGAGATTGTGAATTCCCACCATACCGGAGCGTATGCTGCACAGTCAGCCTATTTCTTTGTATTATCAATGATTCCAATCATTATTTTACTATTAACTGTAGTACAGTTTACACCTTTGACAAAAGAGATTGTAATGGATGCAGTATTGCAGGTGTTTCCAAAATCAGTCGAAGGATTTATGCGTTCAATTGTAAATCAAGCATATGGACAGTCTGTAGGGATTATTCCGGTTACGGTATTAGTTGCAATGTGGTCCGCTGGAAAAGGGGTAATGGCAATCACGAATGGTTTGAATCTTATTTATGAAAATACAGAATCAAGAAGCTATCTTGCGGTTCGATTGCGTGCATCAATCTATACACTTGTATTTATCGCTGCGATCGTTATATCATTACTGTTATCAGTATTTGGTAATAGTATCAGTGTGATGCTAAAAGAACATGTACCAATGTTGGAGCATGTTGCAGATATAATTTTAAGACTCAGAACATTTCCAACTTTAATCGTATTGACAGTGTTTTGGGATATTGTTTATAAATATTTACCGGATCGTACGGCATGGGGAAAAACAACCTTAAAGAAACAACTTCCGGGAGCAATCTTTACAGCTTGTGGATGGATGATCATCTCGTTTGTATTCTCTATTTATATGGATATCTTTACAGGATTTTCAGTAATGTATGGAAGTTTGACGATGCTGATCTTGATTTTATTGTGGTTGTATATGTGTATGTATGTAATTCTGTTGGGCGGTGAGGTGAATGCACTGCTTGAAAGATATAAAAGAGGAATTAAGAACAGAATCCATGCGTTAAAAGAGAATTTTACGGAAGAATAACTTGACATTCAAAACGTGTGTGTTAAAATGAAAAAAGCAAAAAGCGTTGACCGTGTTCAGTAGTGAACCATTTTCTATCAGAGAGAGAGAATCGTCGGCTGAGAGTTCTCTTTAGTTCAGATGGCAAGCGAATTTCCCACGTGAGCTGCACTTTTGAAATAATAGTAGGAAGTGCCGTAAGCTGTACGTTACACAGACTTAAGTGTCCACAGAAGATGTGGGAATTAGGGTGGTACCGCGAATATGACTTCGTCCCTTTAGGGATGAGGTCTTTTTTTATTTAAAGAGATAAGGAGAAAAGAAGATGAATATGGATGCTATTAAAGCAGAATATCAGGAAGCATTGGCATTAGTAGAAGATGCAAAACAGCTTGGAGCTTTCTGGGCAACATTTCTTGGAAAAGGTGGAAAGATCCAGGGCTTGATGGGCGGCATTAAGAATGTTCCAAAGGAAGAAAAGAAAGCATACGGACAGGCTGTCAACGAGATCAAGAATTGGGCACAGGCTCTTTATGATGAAAAGAAAGAGGAGATTGATAAAAAAGCAATGATGGCTCGTTATGAAGATGAAACACTTGATGTTACACTTCCAGTAAATGAACCAGCAGCAGGAAATCTTCATCCATTGACATGTATTAAAAATGAAATCATAGATGTATTTGCAGGAATGGGATTCGAAGTATTCGAAGGACCAGAAATCGAAGATGATGATACAAACTTTACACGTTTGAACGTATTAAAAGATCATCCATCAAGAGATATGCAGGATACATTCTGGCTGACAGAAGATCTGCTTCTTCGTACACATACATCACCAGGACAGATTCGTGTGATGGATATGAAGAAACCACCGATCAAAGTTCTTGTACCAGGTAAAGTATTCCGTTCAGACAGTGATGCGACACACTCACCAATGTTTAGTCAGATGGAAGGTCTTGTTGTAGATGATCACATCACACTTTGCGATCTTCAGGGAATGTTAGATCAGTTTGTAAAAGCGCTGTTCTCAGATGAGGCTAAGACAAGACTTCGTCCTTCATATTTCCCATTTACAGAACCTTCTGTAGAAGTTGACGTAAGCTGCTTCAAGTGTGGTGGAAAAGGATGTTCACTTTGCAAAGGAACTGGCTGGATCGAAGTATTAGGCGGTGGAATCGTAAATAATAAAGTATTAGAAAACTGTAATATTGATTCATCCAAATATTCAGGACTTGCATTTGGTATTGGTATCGAACGTATTGCAATGTTGAAATATGGTATCAATCATATGGGTAAATTATTTGAAAATGATATCGAATTCTTAAAACAGTTCAAGGCATAATTGGAGGGTATTATGAAAGTTTTATATAGTTGGTTAAAAGAATATGTAGATATCGACATCACACCAGTGGAACTGGAAGAAAAACTCTTTTCTGTTGGCTTTGAAGTAGAAGGTGTTGATTATTTAGGTGAAAATTTAGAAAATGTTGTAGTAGGTCAGATCACATCTATGGAACACTATGAAGGAACACATTTACAGATCTGTCATGTGGACTGTGGTGATAAAGGGAATGATCACCTGATCTTAACTGGAGCAAACAATGTATTTGTTGGTGCAAAAGTACCTGCAGCATTGGTTGGAGCAAAACTTCCATGTGGACTTGATATTCAGCCAAGAAAAATGGTAGATATGATTTCTTATGGTATGCTTTGTTCAGGAGCAGAAATGGTCCTTGATAAAGAATGGTATCCAGGAGCAGATGTAGATGGCATCATGATCCTTGCAGAAGATGCACCTCTCGGTATGGAAATGAGAGATTATCTTGAATTGGATGATTATCTTTTTGACATTTCTATCACAGCAAACCGTCCAGACTGCCAGTCTGTAATTGGTATTGCAAAAGAAGTTGCAGCAGCACTTAACAAACCATTCAAAGCACCAGATTTAAGTTATACAGAAGATGGTACAGTAAATGAAAATATCAGCATTGAAGTACTTGATAAAGAAACATGCCCAAGATACCTTGGACACTACATTTACGATGTGAAAAAGATGGAATCTCCACTTTGGATGAAACGAAGACTGATCGCAGTTGGGCATAATGCAATCAATGCAATGGTAGATATCACAAACTACGTTCTTGTAGAAATGGGACAGCCAATGCATGCATTTGATTTAAATGATTTAGAAGGATCAGGAATCGTCGTAAGAAGAGCAGAAGAAGGAGAAAAACTTGTAACACTTGATGAAAAAGAACGTGTACTGACTCCAAATAACCTTTTAATCTGCGATAAAGTAAAACCAGTAGGTCTTGCCGGCGTTATGGGTGGATTAAATAGTGGTATCAAAGATACTACAACAGAAGTAGTATTTGAATCTGCAAAATTCTTAAAAGATAATGTACGTAAAACATCAAGAAGTCTTGGACTTCGTTCTGATGCAGCTGCAAGATTTGAAAAAGGAATCGATGAATATACTGTAGAATGCGGTATGGCTCGTGCTCTGAATCTTGCACAGACACTCGGTGTTGCAAAAGTAAGTTCTACACACTTTGATATTACAGGTGGTGCTTCTACAGAAAAACGTGTGATCAAAGTAGAAACTGCAAGAGTAAATGATGTACTTGGTATCGTTGTTCCAGAAGAAGAGATGGTAAAAATCCTTACAGCTCTTCAGTTTGAAGTAGAATTAAACGATGGAATCCTTACACTTGCTGTTCCAAGATATCGTGAAGATATTGAAGGATATCAGGATATAGCAGAAGAAGTGATCCGTGAATACGGTTACGATAAAGTAGTTCCAACATTCCTTGATGATGCAAAAGTTACAAATGGTGGACTTAACAGCAGCCAGACAAGAGAAAATGCTGTAAAACAGTATCTTTGCACACAGGGTTACTACGAGATCCAGACAATTGCTATGACAGCAAAAACAGATTTCGATATGTTTATGATCCCAGAAGATGCAAAAGAAAGAAATGCAGTAGAACTTTTGAACCCAATCACAGAAAACTTAAGTATCATGCGTACTTTCATGGCACCTGCTATGGTAAAAGTGATTGAAAATAATATTAAAAACGGAAACGAAACAATGCGTTTCTTTGAATTAGCAAATATTTATATTCCAAAGGCACTTCCTCTTACAGAACCACCTGTAGAAAAGAAGATCCTGTGCCTTGGAGCTTGTGGTACAGCAGAAGATTTCTTCAAGATGAAAGAAACATTAGAAAACTTTGCAGCATACAATGATCTTGAATTCTCTTATAAGAGAGGAAATGTTCCATACTTACATCCAGGAAGAACTGCAGAAGTTTACTGTAAAGGACAGAAGATCGGACATTTTGGACAGCTTCGTTATGAAATCGTTGATAATATGAATATTGCTGCAGGTAAGAAATCTGATACAAAGATCTTTATCGCAGAAATCGATTACAGTGTACTGTTTGGTCTGTTTAAAGAAGCGATCAAATACGTTCCAGAATCAGAATTCAAAGGCAACAGCCGTGACATTTCTGTTTTGATCGATAAAAAGGTTGAATGCGGAACAACAATTGATGCGATCAAGGCTTGTGATGAATTGATTAAGAAAGTAACTCTTTTTGACATTTTCGAAAGTGAAAAACTTGGAGAAGGTAAGAAGAGTATGGCATTTAATATTAAATTGGCTTCTGATAAAGAAAATGTGACAGACGAAATGACAGATGCAGTGATTGAAAAAGTAATCGCAGCATTGAGTGAACAGTTTGGTGCACAGATGCGAGTATAATATAGGAAATGGAAAAGGAGCGAGTATATCGCTCTTTTTTCGAATGTGTATATTATTGAGAAAGGGCAAATGATGAAGAAAAAGCAGATGATAGGATTGGTGATTGCAGCAGTCCTTTTTGTGGCAGTGGGAATTACAAGTGTTTTGACGAATTCTTATGCGGAAAATCTTGTACAGAATAGTCTTGAGCAAGACGTTTTGAACAGCGTAAATAGTGCTGCACCGTCAGAACCATATATTGCAATTGTACAAGTTTCTGGAACAATCCAAGAACAGACAGAAACAGAAATTTGGGAAACGGCAGCAGGATATCAACATAGCGATACGTTGGCATATATTGATACATTAATGGAAGATCCATATAATCAAGGGATTCTTTTATATGTAGATTCACCAGGTGGAACTGTTTACGAATCTGAGGAATTGTATTTAAAATTAAAAGAATACAAAGAAAAGACGGGACAGCCGATCTGGGAATATATGGCACATTATGCAGCGTCCGGTGGGTATATGATCTCGATGAATTCGGATAAGATTTATGCAAATCCAAACACAACAACAGGTTCAATCGGTGTTATTATGTCTGGTTATGATATGACAGGATTGTATGAAAAATTAGGAATCCGTTATGTAAGTATCACAAGCGGTGAAAATAAAGATTCCTCTCAGATGACGGATTCTCAAATTGCAATTTATCAGAGTCAGGTGGATGAGTGCTATGAAAAATTCGTAAATATTGTTGCGGAAGGAAGAGGAATGTCTGAGGATCAAGTTCGTAAACTTGCAGATGGCCGTACTTATACAGCACAGCAGGCATTAGATCACGGATTGATCGATGAAATTGCATTATATGATGATATGAAATCAGCAATGAGTGAAGAACTTGGTGTATATGAATTTTATGTGCCAGAGAAGGAAACAAATTTATTAACACAATTATTTTCTGCAATCAACAAAAATACTCCGAAATCAGAGACGCAAGTTCTTTTAGAAACTGCGGAAACAATGGAAAGCGGGGTGCTGATGTATTATGCAGAACAGTAATGAAAGACTGGAAATGGTAAATGCGGGATTTTGGACCCGTTTGTTTGCATTTTGCATTGACAATTTGATCGTGGCAATTGGCTTGTTGGTTGTGCGTTTGATCATGTCAATAGTTATGTCTGGATTGACAGGGACGATTTTGGGTGGAAATTTGATATTCCATTACACATTAAAAGATATCGTTATATATATCGTATATGTGTCATATTTTATCTTATTTACTTATCTTACAGGAACCACGATTGGGAAAAAAGTGATGAATCTACGGGTGGTCAATAAAGATGGAAGTGAAAAACTTACATTGTTGAATGTAATCTATCGAGAAACAATCGGAAGATTCTTGTGTAAAATGACAGTGGGGATCGGATATTTACTCGTAGGATTCCATCCACAAAAGTGTGGGATTCATGATATACTTTGCGATACAAAGGTAATTTATGCAAAAACAGTAAAGGTATATGAGAAGATATCACATGTGACAGAACGTGTGGAAATGCCGACCTTAGACGGATATCATTTGACAGATGATGAGAAAATTGATATAGTCGATGAGGTTAACATCGAAGAAAATGATTTACAATAGTGAGATAGAAGGGATTCGTTTTATGAAACGTCAGGATTTTTATTATGATCTTCCAGAAGAACTGATCGCACAGGATCCGCTTGAAGATCGTTCTAGTTCAAGATTGCTTGTATTAGATAAAGAAACGGGAAAAACAACACATCATGTGTTTAAAGAAATTACAGAATATCTTCAGGAAGGCGATTGTCTCGTGATCAATGATACAAAAGTGCTCCCAGCGCGTTTGATCGGGGCAAAGGTAGAGACAAATGCAAAAGTTGAAGTATTATTGTTAAAAAGAAAAGAAAATAATGTATGGGAAACACTTGTAAAACCAGGGAAAAAAGCAAAAATCGGAGCAAAGATCAGTTTTGGTGATGGACTCCTTGTTGGAGAAGTGATCGATATTGTAGAAGAAGGCAATCGTTTGATCAAATTTTCTTTCGAAGGTATTTTTGAGGAAATTCTTGATCAGCTTGGTCAGATGCCTCTTCCACCATATATTACACATCAGTTGGAAGATAAGAATCGTTACCAGACAGTGTATGCAAGACATACAGGTTCTGCAGCAGCCCCAACAGCAGGTTTGCATTTTACACCTGAACTTCTGGAAGAAATTCAGAAAAAAGGGGTGGATATTGCCAGAGTTACATTACATGTTGGGCTTGGAACATTCCGTCCAGTAAAAGTAGATGAGATTACAGATCATCATATGCATTCTGAATTTTTCCAGATTGATGAAGAAGCAGCAGAAAAGATCAATCGTGCAAAAGATTCTGGACATCGTGTAATCTGTGTTGGAACAACGAGCTGCCGTACTGTAGAATCAGCAGCAGATGAGACAGGACATTTGAAAGCATGCAGTGGATGGACAGAGATTTTTATTTATCCAGGCTATAAGTTTAAAGTTTTAGATTGTCTGATCACAAACTTCCATTTGCCAGAATCAACATTGATCATGTTAGTATCTGCTTTGGCTGGAAGAGAACCAGTATTAGCAGCATATGAGGAAGCAGTAAGGGAAAGATATCGCTTTTTCTCGTTTGGCGATGCGATGTTTATTCATTAAAATGTAAAAGAGGCATTCACAAAAAAGACCATTTTGCATATATTGTGCAGAAGGGGTGATAGTATGGCAGATACATTGCGACGAGTTCCTGATGCTTGTGCAAAAATACAGGGAACTTCAAAATATCCAAAGATAAAAGGAAAAGTATGTTTTTATGCTGTACATGGTGGGACTGTGATTGAGGCCGAAGTATACGGTCTTCCAGAAAATAAATCGCAGATGATAGGCAATTTTTTTGGATTCCATATTCATGAGGGGAATTCTTGTAGTGGCGATATGGAAGATTTGTTGAAAAATACAGGAGGACATTATAATCCTCTGAACAAACAACATCCGGATCATGCAGGAGATCTCGTACCACTATTGTCGGTTGGGGAGAACGCATGGAGTTCTTTTTATACAGGGCGTTTTTATTCGGAAGATGTGATTGGAAAGACAATCGTTATTCATGATATGCCGGATGACTTTCGGACACAGCCTGCTGGTGATAGCGGAGAAAAGATTGCCTGTGGAGTAATTACAGAACCAGAGATGAAAGAAATCGAATAATATGTAAAGTGGTGAGAGGGAATACCTGTCACCACTTTTTTCTATCTACAGGAATTGGAATCGGTCAGACTGTCAATTAAAGTTACTGCTTGGAAATGGTGTTTGTGTCCACCGTCTGGATCTGCTTTTGCAAAATGCATATGTTTTTCATTACCGACATCAATTGTAGTGGAAGAATAAGCTGGAGAAAAAAAGAGCAGGAAGCAGGAGGGGGAGTTTTGTTTTGGGTATAGCGAGGAAGAAAAAGTGTGTTAGAGAAAAAATGGATTAGAAAACATAGATAAAAATTATGCTTTGGGTATAGGGAAACAGCGAAAATCGTAGAGAGAATAGAAAACTTGAAATTTTTGGTACAGAGGAAAAATGAAATGTATATAGAGAAAAAGATAGTGAGAAGGTGTGGCAGGAATGGGAAAATGGGTCTGTAATAAAAAAACAAGTCTATTTAGAGAAATAGAGTAATCTAAATTTCTAAGTATGAATATAAAATAAGTTAAGAAAAAGTATCTTACAGAGACGATGTTGTTTGATAAATGTAGTTCTTTCAGAATTGCTCCACGAAGGTTAAAATAAGCATAAATTGTCTGAATTGTGCGAAATAAATAAAAAACTAAAAAAACGTTGACAATTAGTTCTGGTCATGATAGTATATCACTTGTCGCTGATGCAGCGGACAACACTTCCGACCGGAGAGGTTGAAGAAAGTGGAGTTCAGAAAGAAGCGATAAAAAATAAATTAAAAAAGTTCTTGACAAAGCGAACTGCTTATGATAATATAAATGAGCTGTCGCAAAAAAAGAACGACAACAAAG
>CAZAEC010000013.1:25257-66859 GCA_964484055.1 uncultured Clostridium sp. | reverse complement strand
ATTATTCATGAGCGTTTACCTGCTAAGTGGCTCACTTTAATATTAGCGTTTACATCCAGAAGCAAAAATCCGTTTTTAGAAAAAACACTTCGACGCAATTTGCACCGAAGTAAAAAATGGGTATTGACACCTGTTGACAAACTTGTGTTTTTATCGACCGTCAAGTATAATAAGCACAGACAATTAAATAGAGTTTGCGGATATTCTTCGGAATATATTTATTTATGGGCATAGAACCCGATTTGAGTCAGACTTATACGAACGGATGCAATCCTTCGGTGTATGGGCTGTTACATGGAACTGTCAGAAGTGCAAGAGTTTCTTGTGCTTGTTTTTGGCGCTCTGTGTAATAGCTCATTTTTGTTTGTTCAACTTCTTCCCAACTTGGGATGAAGTTGGAAGCAAGCTAATGAAGAAACGGAGGAAAGTATTTGATCGCAATTATTCACAAAGGCAAAAATTATGAAGAAGTAATGGAAAGATTTCAGCAGAAACGAGCTGAATTTGTTGCTCAGGAAATTCGCTCATTTGATGCGGAGACCCTGCACTGTTTGATTCAGATGGTGCGTAACTCAGGCCACAAACTTGAGGAAATCACAGGTCTTGCAGTATGATAAGTTCGGAGGTGAATATCCATGAGAAAAACAAGAAGAATTGATGTTGACACAAGAGGTGTTGCAATATATGCACGAAAGTCCCGTATCACCAACAAGGGTGACAGTATCGGTGTCCAGTTCAAGCAGTGTGCAGAGTATGCGAAAAAGGAACTGCGACTGGATGATGACTTTGCATTTATGGAGTATGAGGATAAAGGTCTGAGTGGTTACTACTCTGACCGCCCGGATTTTCAGCGAATGCTCCGTGATGTGCAGGATGGGAAAATCAGAGCTATCGTCTGCTATAAATTAGACCGAGTTGGCAGAAAGACAACCGACCTGCTCCGCCTGATGGACTTTCTGGAAAAACACAATGTTGACCTGCTGATTTGCTCCAATGGTATCAATACAGCATCTGGCTTTTCTAAAATCTTCATTCAGATCTTTGCAGTAGTTGCGGAATTTGAGCGTGATACCCTGACCGAACGAATTACGGATAACATGATGGAACTGGCAAAAGACGGTCGTTGGCTTGGTGGCAATACTCCTATGGGATTTACTGTTCAGAGAGTGACAACAGGCAGCGGAAAAGGGAAATCTGCATACAGCTACTTAGTAAGTATCCCCGAAGAAAAGAAAATGGTTCAGCGACTGTATACCTTGTTCCGAACAAACCGCAGTATTCAAAAAACTGCCAAGCAGATGAACCTTGAAGGATACAGAACACCATCCGGTGCGGAGTTCAACACTTCCACCACGAGGCTTGTTCTGCGAAATCCAATTTACTGCACAGCAGACAGGCACAGTTACGATTATTTCATTGACCATGAGGGAAATGTATTCGGTGATCTGTCTGATTTTGATGGTCAGCATGGATTGTCCGCCTACAATAAAACCGACCAAGAGAAATTTGAGGACAGTGACAGCACATTCATTTCTCCGAAGTTTGTGCAGACGGTTGAGAATAAGCCTATCAGCGAATGGATAATTGCCGTAGGCAAACACGAAGGTTTCATTTCCAGCGAGCATTGGATTGAAACACAGGAACTTCTGGATGCCATCGCCGAAAAGTATAACCGCCCGCACCGCAAGACCAATGCTCTGTTGGCAGGACTGATTCATTGTCCTTGCTGCGGAAAGCGCTTGAATGTTATTTCCGAATCTGACCGTTGGACAAATGGAAAACCACGCTTCAAATATGTTTGTCCCGGATACCGTAAAAAGACCTGCAATTTCAAAGCTGTTGATGGTGTCCTGTTGGATGAATTTATAGTACAGCAGCTTTCCGATATGTCTGACGAGGACAGCAAACGCTTCAAGGAAATTCTTGAAATCAAGATTGAGGAAGTTCTGGAGCAGTCCAGTACGACACAGGAATACACGCTCCTGAAAAAGAAACGAGAAAAATTGCAGACGGATATTGTTGCCCAGACCAGAAATATGCGTGAGGTGGATGAAAGCATCCGCTGTTACCTTCAGGATGATATTCAGGCTATGTCTGAGGAACTGCGTGAAACAGAGCGTATGTTGTTCAAACTGGAAGAAAGCAGAAAGAATGGTATGGTTGCTGTTCGAGATCTGGAACAGACAAAAGAAAGGCTGCTCTCCTTTGCAGAGTATGCAAAAGATGCGCAGCCGGAGGTTCTGGTCACATTGATCCAGAGTATTGTAGAAAGAATTTATATCGTCGATAAAGATGATGAGCGTTTCTGCCACATCTTCATCAAAGGCTGTACGGACGAGGATTACACCGGCTTCTTCCAGACAGCCGGTTACATAGAGCAAAAAACTACCCCTGTGTGTGATTCAGAACAGTATTGCATTTGCGAACAAGTGGGTTACAAGAATAAAATTGCCACCACAGAGGGGAGAATGAAAAAAGAAAGCGTATGATATAATGTTTCCATTATCATTAAGGAGGCATGAGATAAAATGAAAAAGAACGTTAGAGTATTGGCAGGGGCTTTGTGTTTCATGATGTTTGCAGCAACATTGATTGGTTGTTCATCTGGTTCAACAGAGAAGAAAGACATTGTAACAACAGATTCTACAGAAGAAGAGACGAAAGTGGAAAATAGCACGGAAATTACAATTGAAGAACAAGTACTTTTCGATAATGCTGGAATCGTTATTACTGCAAAAGAATATGTTACAGACAGCATTTGGGGAGATGGTATCAAGCTGTTATTAGAAAATAATTCAGATAAAACAGTTTCTGTGGGATGTGAGGCATTGATCGTAAATGATTATATGATCGCAGATTTATTTTCTTCAGAAGTTGCAGCAGGGAAAAAGGCAAATGAAGTGATGTATTTATCCAGTTCGGAATTAGAAGCAGCAGGGATTGATAGTGTAGGAAAGGTCGAAGTATATTTTAATATTTATGATTCTGCTACATATGAAACAATCTGCAGTTCAGATTGTGTGACGATCCAAACTTCAGAATTTGCAAATATGGACACAACATCTGATGATGGAGGAACAGAATTATATAATGAGGGTGGTATTCGAATTATAGGAAAAATGGTTGATGAGAATAGCTTTTGGGGAACTGCGATCCTCCTGTATTGTGAAAATACGACAGAAAAAAATGTAGGAATATCTGTTGAAGAAATGTCTATCAATGGATTTATGATAGATCCGTTCTTTTCAACAACGGTTTATTCAGGAAAGAAATCCTTGGATGAGATCACTATAATGTCTTCTGATCTGGAAACAAATGGAATAGAAAAGATAGAGGGAATAGAATTAAAGTTTCATATCTATGATACTGAGACATATGATACGATAACAGATTCAAATACAATTACATTTTCGGTAGAATAGTAAAAAGAGAGGCTTATCAGAAATGATAGGTCTCTCTTTTCGTGTAAAGCAAATTAAAAAATTTGATTATTTATATTTCTTTTTCATTGAGAATCCTCGTCCATTCACTTCTTTGACATGGCTGATTACCATAAAACTTTCCGGATCGATCGAGCGGATCAATTTTTCTACTTTTGGAAGTTCACGGTTGGATATGATGCTTAATACAAGTTGTGTTCTGTTGTGAAGATATCCGCTTTCTCCATCTAACATTGTAACACCTCGGTCGATCTGGGTAAGGATCGTATCGCGGATCTCTTCTGCTTTTGAGCTGATTACTTTGATCTCTGTCTTAGCAGTTCCCATCAATAACATTTTATCCAATACAACTGTATAAACAAGTACGAGCAGAATACCGTACAAAATGTTTTCTGTCGGACGGAACAGTGCCTGTGCAAGTAAGATGCAGACATCAAACACATACATGCTGATAGAAACTGGGATGCGGAAAAGTTTTTGCAGGATCAGTGGTGGAATATCCATACCTCCTGTAGATGCACCAGAGCGGATAACGATTCCAAGTGCGATTCCGATTCCTAATCCAGAGAAGAGTGTGCAAAGTAAAAGATCATTTGTGATCACGATATCTCCCAATAATTGATCCAATAGTTCCAAAGCACATGGATAGAGGAAAGTACTTGCAAGTGTTGTAAGCGCAAATTGCTTTCCGAGTACAAGAAATCCTGTGATCAACATAATGACGTTAAAGATTAGTACAAATAAATTGATCGGAATATAGAAAAAGTGATTGGCGGTGAGCGCAATACCAGTTGTGCCGCCTGTCACTAGTCCGGATGGCAGTAAAAATAATTTTACAGCAAGGGCATATAAAAAATTGCCTGCGATCACAGAAGATAGTGATAAAAAAGTTTGTTTTAAATTTTTCTGTAAATTCATTAAGACCTCCAATAAATACAACCTTTTTATTCTAAAAAATCCACCTTTGCCAGAGATTTTCCCTAACAAACGTGGATCGAGGTTTTTGCCTAATACGTTGCTATTATAAAGAATTATTAGAAAAATATCAAGATAAAATGTTTTTGAGTAGAAATTGAACTTTATATATTAAATGATTAAAAAAAATAAGACAGCATATGAAATGAATCCACTTTAAAATTAAACATATTCTTGACTTGTGTGATAGAACAGCGTTAAATATTAGGGGTATGGATAATTATAGAAAGATGAGGATTCATTAGAATGAGTAAAAATGCGAAGAAACAGGACATGGGTTCTGGAAGTATTCCAAAGTTGTTGGCACAGCTTGCGATTCCGGCGGTCGTTGCGCAGATTGTAAACTTGTTATACAACATTGTAGACCGAATTTATATAGGACATATCCCAGAGATTGGAGCATCTGCTCTTACGGGGGTGGGATTGTTTACACCGATCTTAATGCTGATCAATGCATTTGCTATGCTTGCAGGGGCTGGTGGTGCACCAAGAGCAGCAATCGCAATGGGACAAAAGGATAATGACACTGCAGAAAAGATCATGGGAAACTGTTTTTCTGTTTTGTTGGTGTTTGCTGTTGTGCTTACAGGAGTTTTTTATTTCTTTGCACCGACACTTCTTACATTATTTGGAGCAAGTGAAGTAACACTTCCTTATGCGATCGAGTATGCGAGGATTTATATTTTAGGAAGTTTATTTGTGTTGATCGTAATGGGAATGAATCCATTTATCACAACACAAGGCTTTTCAAAAATCAGTATGCTTACAACTGTGATCGGAGCATTGATTAATATTGTGCTTGATCCAATCTTTATCTTTGTATTTAATATGGGAGTAAAGGGTGCTGCACTTGCAACGGTTCTCAGTCAGGCAGTGGGCGCAATGTGGATCTTGTATTTCTTAACTGGAAAGAAAACAAATCTTAAATTAAGAAAGATCAATATGAAATTGGAGAAGGCGATCATCGTTCCTTGTCTTATGTTAGGTATTTCCAGTTTTGTTATGCTTTCTACAGAAAGTATTCTTTCAATCAGCTTTACATCCAGCCTTTCACGTTTTGGCGGAGACGTAGCGGTTGGTGCGATGACGATCATTACAAGTGTCAGCCAGTTAATTCTTATGCCGCTGCAAGGTGTATGTCAGGGTGGACAGCCGATTATTAGTTATAACTTTGGAGCAAGAAATGAAGAACGTGTAAAGAAAGCATTTTTTACACAGTTTAAAGTTTGCATATTATATTCTGTGATCTGTTGTGCTGCGATCATGCTCATTCCACAAGTATTTGCAGGGATGTTCACAAGTGATGCAGCATTGGTAGACTATACGACATGGGCACTTCGCATTTATATGGCAGGAATCTTCTCACTTGGATTCCAGATTAGTTGTCAACAGAGCTTTATGGCGCTTGGACAGGCGAAGATCAGTCTGTTCCTTGCATGTTTGAGAAAAATAATCCTGTTGATTCCCTTGATCTTTATTTTGCCTCTGTTTTTTGAAAATAAAGTCTTTGCTGTATTTTTGGCAGAACCGATCAGCGACATTGTTGCTGCAACAGTCACAACGTTCGCTTTCTTATCACAATTTAATAAAATACTAAAAAATGGACCGAAGAGATAAAAAATGCTGTCACACGAACGAAGTAATTCGCAAGTGTGGCAGCGTTTTTTTCTTTGAGAATAGATACTAATTCCACATATCGTCATCTAATTTTTCGTCTTCCATTTCAGGATAGGAAAAATTGTAAACAACTTTGTACAATTCCGCTTTTTCTGGATTATCACATACAACATATACTTTCTTAGGAAATTCATGTTCAAAAAGAAAATCCATAATACATTTTTCCAAAATGTTGATATTCTGAAAATTGGAAGAACGTTTTTCTTCAAATGCGATACTTTCAAAGTATAAATCTTCTGTCTGCGAAGCGGCAGCTTTTGTAAGTTCACTTCTGTAAAAGTCAGCCAGTTCAATCGCATTTTTAGTTGGATTAGAAATCAGATCTACGGGTTTATTATCTGTTGTGATTACTTCAAAACGAATCATAGAAATCTCCTTATCGATTAAAATTGCTATGTGGAGATATTATAGCAGTAAGAGATGGGGAGAAACAAGGGAAAACAGTAAATTGTTCTAATTCAAAGTTTGCATAAAGTATGGTATTATATAAATATATACGGTTTTACACACCATCGGAAAGAGACAATTTATGTCACATATAGAACATACAGGAACAGGAGGACGTTATGGATATTAAATTGGCAAAACAAGCAATCCTAGAAGGAAGAACAGTACTTGGTATAGAATTTGGTTCTACAAGAATCAAAGGTGTATTGTTGGACGACAAGAATCAGATGTTGGCTTCGGGTGGCCATAGTTGGGAAAATCGACTGGAAAATGGGATTTGGACCTATCATTTAGATGATGTGTGGAATGGAGTTCAGGATTGTTTTCGAGATTTGAACAAAAATATAAAAGAAACTTACGATGTGGAATTAGAAACGATCGGTGCACTTGGAATCAGTGCAATGATGCATGGTTATCTTGCATTCGACAATAATGGAGAGTTATTAGTTCCATTCCGTACATGAAGAAATACGATGACGGAAGCGGCGTCTGTTGAATTGATGGATCTGTTCCAGCATCAGATTCCGCAGAGATGGAGTATCGCACATTTATATCAGTCTATTTTGAATAATGAGGAACATGTAAAAAATATTTCTTATATCACAACATTATCAGGATATGTACATTGGATGCTTACAGGAGAAAAGGTACTTGGTATTGGAGATGCATCTGGTATGTTTCCGATTGATGCAGATACAAAGACATATTATGAAGATATGTTGGATAAGTTTGATGATAAAGTTGCTACAAAAGGTTATCCATGGAAGATCCGAGAGATCCTTCCAAAACCATTAACTGCAGGTGAGACAGCTGGAGTACTTACAGAATCTGGAGCAAGATTGATCGATCCTAGCGGAAGATTAAAGGCTGGAGTTGTAATGTGTCCTCCAGAAGGTGATGCAGGAACCGGTATGGTTGCAACAAATAGTGTTAAAGTCCGCACAGGAAATGTATCTGCTGGTACTTCTGTATTTTCTATGATCGTATTAGAAAAGAAGTTATCAAAAGTTTATCCAGAAATTGATATTGTTACAACACCAGAAGGAAATTCTGTAGCAATGGTTCATTGTAACAACTGTACATCTGATCTGAATAGTTGGATCGATCTTTTCAAGGAAGTATTAGATACATTTGGTGTAAATGCAGATATGGGTCAGATTTTTGGCAGTCTTTATAATAAAGCATTAGAGGGCGACAAAGATTGTGGCGGACTGATGGCATATAATTACTTTTCAGGAGAGCATATTACGCATCTTTCAGAGGGGCGTCCGCTGTTTGTGAGAGAACAGAATTGTAAATTTAATCTTGCAAACTTCATGAGAACACATCTCTATACAGCATTTGGCGCGATCAAAGTTGGTAACGATCTGTTGCTTGGAGAAGAAGGTGTGAAAGTTGATGTGATCTGGGGTCATAGTGGAATCTTCAAGACAGAAGGGGTTGCACAGAGAATCTTAGCAGCAGCATTGAATACACCAGTTTCTGTTATGAAGACAGCTGGAGAAGGTGGAGCATGGGGAATTGCGATTCTTGCATCATACATGCTTCAGAAAAATGGTGAAAGTCTTTGTGATTATTTGGAAAATGATGTTTTCAAAAATGCGGAAAGTACAACTATTATTCCAGATGAAGAAGATGTGAAGGGATATGAAGTATTTACAGAAAGATATAAAGCCGGTCTTGCAGTAGAAAAAGCTGCGGTAGAAAGTTTGTAAAGTGTATTAAGAAATGTAGTATTTTGTTTAGTTAGAATATTATAGTAAAAAATAAGGGCAGATATAATTTGAAATACAAGTTATATCTGTCCTTATTTTATGATTTAAAGCATTGACATAATATTTCCTACAAGTATTCCGCCACCGGTTCCGATGACATATCCCATCAATGCCATGAGTACTCCGACAGGAACGAGTGCACCGCTGTAAGCTCCAGCCAGGATTGGAGCGGAAGCTGTTCCGCCGATATTGGCTAATGAGGCAACGCCACATGTAAACATGTCAAGTTTGAATAGCTTAGCAAATATGACAAGAAGGATTCCATGAATCATAAGGATCATAAATCCAGCAAGAATCCATGCAGGTGCGTCTGTAAGTTCCAAAAAGCTTGCACGAGATGCAAGTAATGCAACAACGGTGTAAAGCATAACATTAGAAAGTTCTACTGTACCGGCGAGCTTACCAATAGGAGTAACTGCTCCAATCAGCCCAGTCAGTGTGATAAATAAGACAGTCCAAGTAGATTTATCTAAAA
The DNA here is from genome assembly GCA_964484055.1 of uncultured Clostridium sp. GTDB lineage: Bacteria > Bacillota > Clostridia > Lachnospirales > Lachnospiraceae > Schaedlerella. The sequence continues at coordinate 58,070 of CAZAEC010000013.1, read as the reverse complement.
ATGTTGCATATCCACCTATATAAGAACCAAAGTTTTGCCCAACAGCAGAAACGACAAAGGATATTCCAAGTAAAAGAAACAAGCTGTGGAATGTGATAGGTTCTGTTTTTGTGTCTGCATCAGATTCCAAGCGTTTACAAACATCATCTAGAACAGAAGTATCAGCCTTTGTCCATTTATTAAATTTTGGTGCAAGGCTGACTGCCCAGAGGAGGAACATTACCCAGATGGAGTAGTCGATAGAATCAACAACAAGCGCATATGCCATATCAGATTCATTAATGTTGAATGCAGCTTGTACAGCGATCATATTGCCAGATCCGCCCATCCAGCTTCCGCAAAGTGCGCCGAGTGCTTTCCAGGAATCTGCACCGAGAAAACCTTTCATGATTGCATATGTGATAATAAAACCTAGTCCAATTGAAATGGATGCTGCAAAGAAACCGCCAAGCATTTTTGGCCCGAGTCTTAAGATTTTGCGGATATCACAGCGAAGCAACATTAAAAAGATCATTGCAAATAAAATGTTATTTTTCAATGAAGAATATGCAACTGCAGTGGATTCTGTATCCCATAATTTAAAAGTACAGCAGATCATTGTGATAAGATACAGCAGTACGATTGGTGGAACATAGTCAAAAAATTTCCATTTGGTATATTTTTGTAGTCCAATAAGTATAGCAGCAATAAAGATTAAGACTGCAATGTAGGTAAAACCATTTGTGATCATTCAAAAATCTCCTTTTTAAAATAGTATAATTCTGCATAAAAATGCAAAATATGCATAATTTTATCATATTTGAGAGATTCATGCAATCATTTCAACTTCATTATATACATAGAGTAAAAAAAGTGGTAAGATTTTGAAAGAGAATGTCCTAAGTGGCATGGGGAGGCAATAGAGAATGAAAATAAATGAAAAAGGACGTATTACACTGAATGATCTAGAAATTGGCGGATCAGCAGTGATTCGTGAAGTTGGTGGAGAAGGAGCTCTGCGTCAACATTTTCTGGATATGGGTGTGATTCCGGGAACAGAAGTGAAGGCAGTAAAGCTGGCACCGATGGGGGATCCATTGGAAATACAGATCCACGGATATGAATTGACGATCCGAATTGAGGATGCAAAAAAAATAAAGATTGATCCGATTGAGAAAATGCATGAAGAAGAGCAAGAGTTCTCTTCAAATAGAAAAGGTGCTCCGAGTAAGAAGATCGCACATCCGGGGCTTGGTGAAGAAGGAAAATATCATCGACCTGGTGATGGGGATCCGCTTCCACAGGGGACAAGATTATCGTTCGCCCTTGTTGGAAATCAGAACTGTGGAAAGACAACATTGTTCAATCAATTGACAGGATCGAATCAGCATGTGGGAAATTTCCCAGGAGTTACGGTAGATCGAAAAGATGGTTCGATCAAGGGATATCCGAATACGATCGTAACGGATCTTCCAGGAATTTATTCGATGTCACCATATAGTAGTGAAGAAATTGTATCTCGTAATTTTGTATTACAGGAAAAGCCAACAGCGATCATCAATATCGTAGATGCGATGAACATTGAGCGTAATCTGTATCTTACGATGCAGCTTTTGGAAATGAATATTCCAATGGTTGTTGCTCTGAATATGATGGACGAGGTTGAAGGAAATGGTGGTTACATCGATGTAAATGCAATGGAACAGCAGCTTGGTGTTCCGGTCGTACCAATTTCAGCAGCGAAAAATCAGGGTATTGATGAGCTGATTGATCATGCAATCCATATCGCAAGTTATCAGGAGCGTCCACTAAGACAGGATTTTTGTGATGAAAGTGATTACAAAGGTGCTGTACACAGATGTTTACATGCGATCATACATTTGGTAGAGGATCATGCACAGGCAGCAGATATACCAGTTCGCTTTGCGGTAGGAAAATTAGTAGAAGGAGATCCATTGATCCTGCAAGATCTGAAACTGGATCAAAATGAGAAAGAAATGTTGGAACATATCATTTCTCAGATGGAAACAGAACGAGAATTGGACCGTAGTGCTGCAATGGCAGATATGCGTTTCAGCTTTATTCAGAGAGTCTGTCGTCAGACTGTTACAAAACCAAAGGAAAGCAAGGAACATATTCGAAGTCGTAAACTGGATCAGTTCCTTACTGGAAAATATACTGCGATCCCAGCGTTTATCTTGATTATGATCGCTGTGTTCTATCTGACATTTAATGTGATCGGGGCATGGCTGCAGGGATTGATGGAAATTGTTGTTGATTGGGTGATTGAACTTGCGTCAGGTGCAATGGCGGCAGCAGGTGTAAATGAAGTGCTTCAGAGCCTTGTTGTTGATGGTATCTTTGCAGGTGTTGGAAGTGTTCTTAGTTTCCTTCCAGTTATCGTAACATTGTTCTTCTTCCTTTCTATCTTAGAAGACAGTGGTTATGTTGCACGTGTTGCATTTGTAATGGATAAATTACTTCGTAAGATTGGTCTTTCGGGTCGAAGTATCGTTCCGATGCTGATAGGATTTGGATGTACCGTTCCAGCGGTTATGGCTACGAGAACACTGCCAAGTGAACGTGACCGTAAGATGACAATTCTTTTGACACCATTTATGAGTTGTACTGCGAAACTGCCAATCTATGCATTCTTTGTAAATGCATTTTTCCCAGACAATGGTGGACTTATCATGGCAGGATTTTATATATTGGGAATCTTGATCGGAATCTTGGCTGCATTTTTATATAAGGGTGCGTTATTTAAAGGGGAAGCAGTTCCATTTGTAATGGAACTCCCAAATTACCGTTTCCCAAGTGCAAAGAATGTTGCACAGCTTCTCTGGGAAAAAGCAAAAGATTTCCTTCAGAGAGCATTTTCAGTAATCTTACTTGCAACGGTAGTAATTTGGTTCTTACAGAGCTTTGATTTCCATATGAACCTTGTTCAGTCTTCTGAAGATAGTATCCTTGCAATGATCGCTGGATCTATTGCACCATTGCTTCAGCCGATCGGTCTTGGAGACTGGAGAATCTGTACTGCATTGATCAGTGGATTTATGGCAAAAGAAAGTGTAGTTTCTACATTGGAAGTTCTTTTTGGCGGAAGTGTTGCAGCAGCAATGTCATCACTTAGCGCAGCATCATTACTTGTATTTAGTTTGTTATACACACCATGTGTAGCAGCAATCGCTGCAATTAGACGCGAACTCGGAACAAAATGGGCAGTTGGAGTTGTTGTATGGCAGTGTGTTATTGCATGGGTGGCAGCACTTGCAGTATGCGCGATTGGAATTATGCTGGGAATAGCATAAGAGGTTGATTTAAGAAAGAAGAACCGTGGCTTTAGCCTAGAGGTGGTTTGTATAGTTGTTAATATTGTGATTTTATTACAGAGATGCCGAAGGGCATCTCTGTTTTTGTATTTGAGGGGGAGGGAAAAGAGGACTGGAGGAGTGAACTTGCTGTGAGAGTGTGGCGGAGGAATGGTGTTGAGTGGAAGGACAATTATCTCTGGGAGAAGTAAGAAGTTTTCCCAGTACCCAAAACTTCCCTCGGGCAAGCCTGAGAAGAGAGGAAAATATCTCTGGGAGAAGTAAGAAGCTTTCGCAGTACCCAAAACCCCGCGCGAGCGAGCCTGAGAAGAGAGGAAAATATCTCTGGAGGAAGCAAGAAGCTAAAATTTAATTTCTTATTTTATCTCACGTATATATTTCAAGATATGTTGGAAAATAATTGGTACATATTTTGAAAAGGAGAATGTAGTAATGAGAACGATCACGCTTTTGAAAGAGGCTTGTTTTGGCAAAATTGGGGAACCACTACTTCCGATAAAATTACCGCATACATGGAATCATCTGGACGGGCAAGATGGAGGAAATGATTATTGGCGAGGGATTGGAATATATGAGATCAAGCTTCCGAATCCGACAAGTGGAAAGAAACAATATATTGAATTGCAAGGAGCAAATCATGTTGCAACGGTCTATTGTAATGGCCGTGAACTAGGAACACACAAAGGTGGGTTTTCGACATTTCGATTTGAACTGACACCGGCTATGAAGAAAGAAAATAATGTACTAACGGTTGTAGTGACGAATGCAGAAAGTGATATTTATCCACAGACAGCGGATTTTACATTTTATGGAGGTTTATATCGAGATGTCAGCTTCATAGAAGTCGATGAAACACATTTTGATCTTCTGAAAAATGGAACGCAGGCGGTATTTGTAACGCCATATTGTTCGGGGAAAACGAGAATTGATCTTTTTCCAGTGAATGTGGAAGGTGCAGTTGTTGTGGTGGAATTAAAAGATCTAGAAGGAAATATTGTTGGAATGGGAACGACAAGGGCGGAAGAGCATATAGATCTGATCATCGACATCAAAAATCCGCATTTGTGGAAAGGACTGGAAGATCCTTATTGTTACACTGCGACTGCAAAACTTGTAAAAGGAGAAGAAGTCACAGACGAGGTTACGATCACATATGGATATCGTTCCTTTAGCGTAAGCCCAGATACAGGATTTCACTTGAATGGAAAGAGTGTTCCGCTTCGAGGAGTGTCCAGACACCAAGATCGGCTAGATAAAGGTTGGGCAATCTCGAAGAAGGATCACGAACAGGATTTGGCATTGATCAGAGAGATTGGGGCTAATACAATCCGCCTCGCGCACTATCAGCACGATGCATATTTTTATGACCTTTGCGATCATGCAGGATTTGTGCTATGGGCAGAAATTCCATTTATTTCAAAATTTATCCCGTCTAAAGAAGCATATGAAAATACGATCAGTCAAATGAAAGAATTGGTTGCACAAAATTATAATCATCCTTCAATCTTCTTCTGGGGAATTGCAAATGAAGTGTTGATCGGTACAGACAACGAACCATTGCGAAAGAATTTAAGAGATTTGCAGAAACTTACAAAAGCATTAGATCCAAGCCGAAAGACAACAATCGCACAGGTTTCTATGACTCTGATGGATTCGGAGCACAATTATATGACCGATTTGGTAAGCTACAATCATTATTTTGGATGGTATGGAGGAGAGGTTGCACAGAATGGTCCGTGGCTGGATACATTTCATGCGTTAAATCCAGATATTCCGCTTGGAGTATCGGAATATGGTGTGGAAAATATTATCAAGTGGCATAGTGCAGAGCCGATGAATCATGACTATACAGAAGAATATGCATCATACTATCATCATGAGATGCTTAAAACATTTGCGTCACGACCATATCTGTGGAGCACGTATGTATGGAATATGTTTGATTTTGCGGCGGATGCTAGAAATGAAGGCGGCATGCAGGGGCGGAATAATAAAGGGCTTGTGACATATGATCGCAAGACAAAAAAAGATGCATTTTATTTATATAAAGCATTTTGGAATCCGGAGCCAATGGTGTATGTTGCAGGACGCAGATTTGCAGATCGAGCACCAGAAGAAAGAAATATAACAGTCTATACGAATCAAAGAGAAATTACGCTTTTTGTAAATGAAGTAGAGGTTGAGACAAAAACGGTTGTGGATCATGTGGTTGTTTTTGAAAATGTTTCTTTAAAAGCTGGAGCTAATACAGTGACTGCAAAAACTGGAAGATTAGAAGATTCAATTATATTAAATGGTGTAGGGACGCACAACTCTGAATATACACTTCCAGACATTGCAGAGGCTATGGCAGCGGGCAATTGGTTTGATGAAGTGGCGGATGAAGAGGAAAGCGAAGAAATAGAAGTGATCGAAGGATATTATTCATTAGAAGACACGAATGAAAAATTATTATCCAATAAAGAATGTGAGAAACTGATCAAAGCATGGCTGATGAAAAATAAAGATCTTACAACCGCATCGATGCTTTCGACGATTCGTTCAATGATGGGATCGGGAAAATTTCCTGAGGTATTAGAAATGACAGGAGGGGCAGAGCCAAAACAATTGGCACAATTGAATCGTTTGCTGAATAAAATTAAGAAATAATGATGAAAAAATCCTTACCGACTCAGAAAAAATAACAAAGAAAGAGCGGTGAGGATTTTTATTTGTGAAAATAAATATTTCATGAAATAAAAAGAAAACTCTGTCTGTTTTGAAAACTTATGTTATACTTACTTGGAAAGTATTTGAAGTAAAAGGGGATAATACAATGGAAGAATTAAAATTACTTCTGATTGAAGTTTTTAATATAAATTTGATACAGGCGATTATCAGCAACCCAAGAACAAAGGAAGGAATCTTAAAAGTAAAGGTTCGTCCGGTTGAGATCAAGGGAGAAGTTTTGTATCAATTTGAAGCATTTACAAAAACACAGGCATTTCATGAGAATCTGACGCAAGAAAGTGCGGCAGAGAAAGCATTAGAGTATATGAATGAGTTTCGTCAGATGAATATTTCTACGAAAGATACAGATATTAATATTCTGGTGAGCAAAAAGGGAAAGATTACGATCCAGAAAAAGAAGAAAAAAGAAGCAGTGCAGCAAGTGGTGCGCTCGCATAATCGAAGCAAACGCTATATATTAGAAGAAGGGATTCCAGTACCGTTTTTACAGGATCTTGGTGTAATGACACAGGAAGGAAAGATCGTGCGGACAAAATTCGATAAATTCCGCCAGATCAATCGATTTTTAGAATTTATCGAAGACATCCTTCCATGTCTTGCGAAAGATAGAGAAGTGACGATCTTGGATTTTGGATGTGGAAAGTCTTATCTTACATTTGCAATGTACTACTATCTTCATGAATTGAAGAAATATGATATCAGGATCATAGGGTTGGATCTGAAAACAGAAGTGATCGCAAAATGTAATGAGCTTAGTAAAAAATATGGTTACGAGAAGCTGACATTTTTGGAGGGCGATATTGCAGATTATGAGGGTGTCAATGCCGTAGATATGGTTGTGACACTGCATGCGTGTGATACAGCAACAGATTTTGCATTAGCAAAAGCAGTTGGCTGGAATGCAAGTGTGATCTTGTCGGTGCCTTGTTGTCAGCATGAATTGAATAAGCAGATTAACAATGAAATATTGGCACCAATCATGGATTATGGACTTTTGAAAGAACGTTTCGCAGCACTTTTGACAGATGGTCTGCGTGCGAAATATTTAGAAAAGATGGGGTATGATACACAAGTCCTTGAATTTATTGATATGGAACATACACCAAAGAATATTCTGCTTCGCGCAGTGAAAAAGAAGGGCGCAGCTAAGATTACAGGGCATTTGGCAGCCGAAAAGAAGAACATGGATTTAGGGGAGCAGATCCGTGTTTGTGAAGAATTCTTTCATGCGGCACCAACTTTAGGGGGGGTACTGGATGAGAGCGAAGAGGGATAGACGTAGAAGAAATAGGCGACAAAAAAAGTTTGATACAAGGATCAAGATAGGAATTGTTCTTACTGCGATCTGTGTTCTAGTCATGTTGATCAGTGTGATCGTGAATAAGATTGATCAACAAGAGATCATAGGGATGGAAGGAGCAAAATATCCTCGGATTTCATTTGATGTGGAAGGAAGGATCGTGAATCATCTTTCTGCATATGTGGATCAGATGGATATTTCTGCGATGCGCGATACGATCACACCAGTGCCAGAGAATGGAAAGCTTCAGATGAATCTTGAGAATACTTCACTGGAACTTACGGACATTAGATATAAAGTATTTTCATTGGATGGCGAAGAACAATATTTGGATCAGAATTGTGAAGTGGCACAGACGTGTGAATTAGATCTGCGGGATGTGTTTAAAGACAACAAGACGGAGCTTGCATTACAGATTATTTTAAGAACAGAGAAAGAAGAGTATTTTTATTATACAAGGATTGAAGAAGAAGAGGGTCTTGGACTTGCACAATGTCTAAAATTTGCGGAAGATTTTCATGATAAGACATTTGATACGAGTAATGCAAGTTCGTTAGAACAGTATATTGAAGCGAATGAAAAAAGCGATAATACAACATATCAGACGGTTGATATTCATTCCAGCAGTAAACAGATCTGTTGGGGTAAGCTGAATCTGGAGATCACTACGGATGTAGAGTGGAGCATAAAAGAAAGCAATAGTTCCTATACATCGTTATTGGCAAAGTATCAGGTGAAATGCATTAGCGACGAAGGTTCAGAGGAAATATATAATATAAGAGAATTTTTTAGAGTGCGTTTGAATGAAGAGGAAATGTATCTTCTGAATTATGATCGTACGATGAATCAAGTTTTTGATGGCGAAGCAGATTTTCTGACAGAGCAAAGTCTTGTATTAGGAATCGTGGATCCAGAGTTGAGTTATGAAATGAATAAATCAGGAACGATCGTAGCATTTGTGCAAGAACGTGAACTTTGGTTATATAATAAAAAGAATCATAAGATCGTTCAGGTGTTTAGCTTTGCGGATAATGCAGCAGACGATGTAAGAGGACGCAACGATGAACACACATTAAGGATCATAAGTATGGATGATGCCGGCAATACAGTTTTTGCAGTGTCAGGATATATGAATCGGGGCAATCATGAAGGTCAGGTTGGAGTGGCAGTATATTTTTATGATATTACGGAAAATGTTGTAGAAGAAAAGGTATTTATCCCAAGTAATAAATCTTTTGCGATCGCAGAGGATGAACTTGGAAAAATGCTTTATTACAATCAAGAACAACAGATGCTTTATGTATTGACTGGGGGAATCTTGTATCAGATTGATATGGAAACAAGACAACAGACGATCTTGATGGAGGGATTGGAAGAAAATCAGTTTGTGGCATGTGAAGATGGACATCTTCTGGCATATCAGTCTAATGGAGAATTGAATACAGCAACAGAGATCCAGGTTATGGATTTGAAAAAAGGTACTTCCTATGTAGTAAAAGCACCTGAAAATGAAGCGGTTTGTCCGCTTGGATTTGTCACAGGAGATTTTATATGCGGATATGTAAGAGCAGCAGATAAGGGCACGATCGTTACAGGTGAAGAAATACTTCCAATGTATAAAATGGAAATCCTTGAAGGTGAGGATAAGGTTGCAAAAACGTATGAGATTGAAAATATTTTTATTTCAGATGTTTGGGTAGATGAAAATCAGGTCACACTGAATCGTATGACAAAGGCAGAAGGGATTTATTCAAGTACATCTAAGGATTATATAACGAATACAGAAGACACGAGAGAGAAGGCGATCATGTTGAATGTATTTAGTACAGATTTGAAAGAGAAGCAAGTTCGATTTGTTTTTGAAGATACGCTTAAAAAATCAGCACCAGATATGGTGAAACCAGAATTAAAAACATTGAAAAAGGCAATAACGATTGCATTCGATTCAGAGGTAAAGACAGATCAGTATTATGTTTATGGATTAGGAGAATTGCAGGCAATCTGTGATAATGCAGCACAGGCAATCCAGAAAGCAGATGAGATTGCTGGTGTGGTAATTTCTTCTGAACAGGAATATATATGGGAAACAGGAAATCGTGATCTGGGTTATTATATTGAAAATGAACCATTTGGCAGAGCAGAAGGTCAGTCCTCGTTAGATGCTTGTCTTTCTTATATGGAAAAATACAATGCTCAGAGAATGGATCTTACAGGATGTGATTTGAGTCAAGTTATGTATGTGATCAATCGAGGATTTCCGATGGTTGCAATGATCGATGCAGGACATGCGGTTTTGATCGTGGGGTACAATTGGTGCGATATGTATTATATTGATCCGGACACAGGGGTAGAAAGTGCGATGTCACAGAGTCAGTTTGCACAAGTTACAGAAGCAGCTGGGAATACATTTATTGGATTCAAATAGAGGATATTGTTGAAATGAATGAAAATGAGGCAGATGACTGGAAACAGGAACTGCCTTATTTTATTGTCATGAGCAATCAATGGCAGATTTGTATAAAATAAATGAGAGAATATGTTTGAACGAAAGAAGAGCTATCCGATTATATTTTAAAATCGAATAGCTCTTTTAATGAATTTCCAGAAGTCTCACTGTATAACCTCTCTTTCTATTGAATTTGGAGTCCGAATAATTATTTCATTGGACTTACCTCCTGTTTAAGAAGTTTTCTCTTCTTTTGTTGTATTTAATTTAACATATATTTTGGGGAATGTCAACGATAAAATTAGAAAAAATATAAAAAATATTATAATTATCAGAAAATGATCGAATAAAAAGTGAATAAAATAGAAAATGAAGAATGAACTATGGAGAAAAATTTGATCTAGACTAGATTTCTTCTGAAAAGTACAATATACTTATTTATGATCTGGATAGTTTCTGCTATTTTATGTACAGAAATTGAAAAAGAATTTAGGGTTTAAAGAGAGGGATCGATATGGAAGAATTATATCAGTTAATAGAAGAAAAGATCAAAAATGCTGGATATCCTGGTGTGATCGATGGAAAAGAATTTTATAGTGATGTGAACGAAGAAGCAGACAGCCAGGAAAATGGCACATATATTTTTATTATCAAAAAGACAGATACATTGTCCTATCAAGGCTGTATGGAAATTATGGATGATCAGTTTGATCTTCATTATGTAGATATCCGTGATGGAGAAAACGTATATCATGTAGATTTTGATGCATAAATCTAATTTGGTAATGCCAGATTGTTTTTTTGGAATTATGTGAAAAATAATACTTCGTAAATTGACATGGTCAAAAAGAACGAGATTGGATATTTTAATATATCCAGTCTCGTTTTATTATATTTGATGTGGGAAGACTTTCACACTAGGACTTGCAAGTAAGTTGTGGATGAAAAAGAAAAGAACAGATCTCTGAAATAAATTTACGAGGTGAAGGAAATGGAAAAAAACAAATAACTTAAAATCTCTGGTCATAACAGCAGTTGCTATTGCGCTTACATATGTGTTTACAGCTTTCATAAATATTCGTCTGCCATTTGCACCAAATGGTGGTTTGATCCATTTGGGAAATGTGCCGTTGTTTACATTTGCGATCATATTTGGTAAAAAGACAGGCGCAATAGCAGGGGGTATTGGAATGGGACTTTTTGACCTGCTTTCAGGATGGACCGCCTGGGCGCCGTTTACCTTGATCACTGTAGGATGCATGGGATATGTAACGGGTATGATCACAGAAAAAAAGAAAAGTTATAGTTGGATGATCGTTGCAATGTTGGCAGCATTATTGATTAAAATTGCTGGGTATTATATTGCAGAAGGCATTATTTATGGTAATTGGATCGTTCCTCTTTCTTCTATTCCAGGAAATGTGATTCAGGTTGTTACAGCAATACTTCTTGTCATGATCATTATCGAGCCGCTTCGAAAAGCAGCCAATAAGATCCTGTATTAAATAATTTTAAAGAAGCGCCATTCTATATGCATTATGGTAAGGTTCAAGATTGTTCAATGTACCTTCAAAGAGACATGAAAGAAGAGGCATATTTGTATAGTCATTCGGTCTCATCAAAGAAGGTTCTTTTGGTAGTTCTATTGCATGATGCTCTTTTAAGATCGCACTGACAAATTCAGAGCAAAAATAATGATGTTCTCTATGAAATGGGATATTTAGTCTGCATAAGATCAATCCTATGATATTATAACGATATACACAAGAGTTTTCCATCATCATCTCTACAGCATCTTTTGCAGTATTGTAAATAGAATCTTCGACTTTCAGTTCATAGAGTGCGCATGGGATACCATTATTCTTTTTATAAAATCCTGTGGTGAAGGACTCTGTACGAAGTCCGGCAGGAAGAGGTGTGACACTGTATTTTCGAGCAAAACTATAAAGTGGCTGCAGATTTGCATGGAAGGAAATAGAAACATGAGTATATGTATCATTTGTAGCCAGTTTGATCGCTTTTGATATACAGGTATTGGAACGTGTTAGTAATATAAAAATAGATTTCATCTGAGTCCCTCCTCTCCTATTAAAATTATATCTTAATATGTATATTTTTACTATAGATAGCATACAAAATAAAAATTCTGTTTTTCGAATGAAAATCTTAAGTTTTCTTAAAGATTTAGATATGAAGAATAAAATAAAAAATCCCAAAGGATTGGTCTCTCAATAAGATGAGAGGAAAGAACCTTTGGGATTTTATTATTGCGCAAATCTTTTTGCGATTAAATTTTAAAGATCACAGCTTTATATTTTACTAAAATTTTATGCAATATACGACCAAGAATACCACAGGAAATAACTTCGCCAAGGCCAACTGTCAGTATTAGAACTGGTATTGGCAAAGGGACTTGATATCCAAAACGTAGTACGAATGGTACGAGTGCCATATTAGATACGATTGGAGGGAGGATTGCAACGTACATGTTTTGATGGCGCAGAAGATATGTACCTGCAGCACCGATAAGTGTAGCGACACTTCCGAATATAATATCAGGAACGATACACCCGCCAAGTATGTTGCTTAATAAACATCCTATAAATAATCCTGGGATTGCAGCCGGAGTAAATACCGGCAGAATGGTCAGGGCCTCAGAGATACGGACCTGAATTTCCTTGAAACTGAATGGTGCAAATACAATTGTGAGCACCACATAGATTGCAGCAATCATCGCTGCTTGTGCCATGAATAGCACTTTGGCATTTCTTTTCATTTTTGTTCTCCTTTAGTTTTGTTTTACGAGTGGAAGGTCTCGAACACTCGCGCCGAAGCGGACAGAAAAACTTTTCGCGAACGATTTTCTGTCTTCAAATAACGCCGAAAATCGGCGAAAGCCCAGTAATGACCTTGGTTTTGGGGCTTTACAACGTGCGCTAGTATAGCATTAAAAAAATAGAAAATCAAGTTTTATTATGAAGAAGAATACAGAAAATTCAAGAAATTTTTATTCGCTAAAAATAACGGGATTGTATTTCTGAAAGATTTGTTATACAATGGAAAATAATCGAAAAATAGCTATGCAGGCTTTTGTTCAGAAAGCCTTGCTTAGGAATAGTAAACATCAAAGGCAGGAGAATTGAGATGGAATTAACAACAATTCGTGAATTATTTAAAAACAGAGAACAGTATCTCGACAAAAAAGTTACAGTCGGCGGCTGGGTTCGTAATATTCGTGATTCTAAGACATTTGGTTTTATCGTATTAAATGACGGTTCTTATTTTGAACCAGTACAGGTTGTTTATCATGATACAATGGAAAACTTCCGTGACATTTCTAAACAGAATGTTGGTGCAGCATTGATCGTAACAGGTACACTTGTTGCAACACCAAACGCTAAACAGCCATTTGAAATCCAGGCTGAAGAAGTTGTAGTAGAAGGTGCTTCTACACCTGATTACCCACTGCAGCCAAAGCGTCACAGCTTAGAATATCTGAGAACAATTTCTCACCTTCGTCCAAGAACAAACACATTCCAGGCAGTATTCCGTGTTCGTTCTTTGGCAGCATATGCAATTCATAAATTCTTCCAGGATAGAGGATTTGTTTATGTTAATACACCACTGATCACAGGAAGTGACTGTGAAGGTGCTGGTGAGATGTTCCAGGTTACAACAATGGATCTGAACAATGTGCCAAAAGATGAAGATGGTAACATTGATTACAGCGAAGATTTCTTCGGTAAGATGACAAGCCTTACAGTAAGTGGTCAGCTCAACGGAGAGACATACGCACAGGCATTCAGAAGTATTTATACATTTGGACCAACTTTCCGTGCAGAGAATTCTAATACAACAAGACATGCTGCTGAGTTCTGGATGATCGAACCAGAGATCGCATTTGCAGATCTTGAAGACGATATGGAACTTGCAGAAGCAATGCTGAAATACGTGATCAACTATGTTATGGAGAATGCTCCAGAAGAGATGAATTTCTTCAACTCTTTCATCGACAAAGGTCTTATTGCAAGATTGAAAAACGTTGTAGAATCTGATTTTGCAAGAGTTACTTATACAGAAGCGATTGAGATTCTTTCTAAGAATAACGATAAGTTTGATTACAAAGTTTCATGGGGATGTGATCTTCAGACAGAGCATGAACGTTATCTGACAGAACAGGTTTACAAACGTCCAGTATTTGTTACAGATTATCCAAAGGAGATCAAAGCATTCTATATGAAATTGAATGAAGATGGCAAGACAGTTGCAGCAGTTGACTGCCTTGTGCCAGGAATCGGTGAGATCATCGGAGGAAGCCAGAGAGAAGATGATTATGAAAAACTCTGTGGTCGTATGGCAGAGCTGGGACTGAATGAAGAAGATTACAAGTTCTATCTGGATCTGAGAAAATATGGTTCAACACGTCATGCTGGATTCGGACTTGGATTTGAACGTTGTGTAATGTACTTGACAGGTATGTCTAATATCCGTGACGTTATTCCGTTCCCAAGAACAGTAAATAACTGTGAATTATAATTTGGATATATAAAAGTTAAAGGTTTGAAGGAGCGCTGTAAGTATCACTTGCTGCGCTCTTTGCTTATATTGGGGAAATTACATTAAGATATGCGGCTAGAGGGAGATGTTTATGAGATTTATACACATAGCAGATGTGCATTTGGGAGCTAGTCCAGATGCAGGAAAGGCATATACAGGTGTGCGTGCACAGGAATTGTGGGACACTTTCGAGAAGGTGCTTGCGATTTGCGAAGAAGAGAAGACGGATCTCCTTTTGATCGCTGGAGATTTGTTTCACAGACAGCCGCTTCTTCGAGAGTTGAAAGAAGTTGATTATCTATTTTCAAAACTCACACATACACAAGTCGTTCTGATTGCGGGAAATCATGATTTTATCCGAAAAGACTCTTATTATAAGACATTTCATTGGGGGGAAAATGTATATCCGTTATTTGGAGAAGAACTGCGTGTGGCACGTTTTCCAGAGTTGGAAACAGCTGTGTATGGTATGAGCTATCATACGAGGGAGATAGAAGATGCATTGTATGATCATGTGAAAGCGAAAAGTATGGCAAGACATGAGATACTGTTAGCACATGGTGGGGACGAAAAGCATATTCCAATCCGTCGAGATACATTTGCCGGATCAGGATTTGATTATGTCGCAATGGGACATATTCATAAACAGCAAACATTAGAAAAGAACAGAGTTATGTATGCAGGATCTCTTGAACCAACGGATAAAAATGATACAGGGCATCATGGATTTGTCAGAGGTGAGATCACGGAAAATGGAACGATCGCAGAATTTGTTCCGTTTTCGAAAAGAGAATATTTACATCTTGTACTGCCAGTGAAAGAATATATGACAGAGTATGAGATCCGAGATCGTATGGAGCGTACGATCGAAGCACAAGGAAGACAGCATATATATCGTTTTATATTGAGAGGAGAACAGTCACTGGATTTGGAATTGTCAGATGTGCTTATGGAAACAGCTGACAATATTATTGAGATCACAGATGAAACGACACCAGCACTTGATATTGAGCGGATTCATAAAGAGAATCGAAATAATCTGATTGGAAAATATATCGAAACATTTGGAGCGTATGAAGAAGGAAGTCTGGCATATCAGGCACTTTGTGAAGGGCTTCGGGCATTGTTAAAAGAGTAAAGAATAATAAGAGAAGAATTATGCAGATTACAGAAATTTACATCAAAAATTTTGGAAAATTTTCGGATAGAAGATTTGATCTTTCGAATAAAGTTCAGGTGTTTTATGGAGAAAATGAATATGGAAAATCAACCATCTATGCATTTATCAAGGCAATGCTTTTCGGCATGGAACGTGGTCGTGGAAGGGCTGCGGCAAATGATGCTTTCAGTCGATATGAACCTTGGGAAAATCCAAATTACTATGCAGGGACAATGCGGTTTATAAGTGGTGGAAAGCATTTTTATCTGGAACGTCATTTTGATCGGTATGGAAAAAAAGCGATTTTGTTGTGTGAAGATGACGGAGAAGAACTTTCTGTAGAAGATGGGGATCTTTCTATGTTATTGGAAGAGATGACAGAAGAAAGTTTTGAAAATACAGCAGCGATCGGACAGTTGACAGCGAAGCCGGGACAGAATCTGGCAGATCAGTTAAAGAATTGTGCAGCCAATTTTTATGTGAGTGGAAGCAGTACGGTTGATCTTGCGAAAGCGCAAGGAAATTTAAAAAAAAGAAAAAAAGAAGTGGAGCATACGATTCAGGAACGGCTCAGAGAGCAGGAAGAAGTTATAAAACAGTATGAGGCACAGATTTATTATATAGAAAAAGAAGCTGAGGTCTTGAAGCAGGAGTTTTCAGAAAAGCAAAAGGAGCTGCAGCATCAGAAGAAACAGGATGAACAACAGCAGGAAATGACAGATGGAACGAAAGAATATTTTCGAATGTGTACGGTACTTGCAGTGGTTGGTATGATCGGATTGTTGCTTTGGATCATGCTAAATCTGCCGAAGGTGATTGGGCTTATTGCAGTTTTAGCAGTTGCAGCCGCATTGATTTTGGCAGGTAGGATCTATGTACGGATGCTCTCTGAAAAAAAGAAGCCAGAGAAACACAAAAAGCTGGTCGTGCAAAGCCAAGATACACAGAAATTGCAATGGGAATGTGCACGCTTAAATAATGCATGGAAGGAAAAGCAGATTGAAAAAAGAAATCTTCAGGAAATGATCGATGAAAAGAGACAAGAACCAGAGGAACTAAAAGAATTGCAAAGAACAATAAAAGCATTGGAATTGGCTGCACAGAAGATGCAGGAAGCGTCAGAGCAGATGAAAGGTGATTTCGGTTCACATCTAAATGAACAGGCCTCTTATATTTTTGAGCAGATCACAGAGGGAAAATACAGCAGACTTCAGATAACAGAAGGATTGGGCATTTCTGTATTTGAAAATAATCGATGGGTTCAGGCAAATCGATTGAGTAGAGGAACACAAGAACAGATTTATTTTGCACTTCGAATGGCTGCATTAGATCTTTTGTACGAAGAAAAATTGCCGGTAATCCTAGATGATGCATTTGTATTTTATGACGAAAAAAGATTAAAATCTACATTAAAATGGTTGTGGGAACAACCAAGACAGGTTATAATATTTAGTTGCCGAGAGAGAGAAAAAAAAATTGTGGATCAGTGGATCCAAAAAGAAGGCTCTTGTTTTTAGAAAGGTGATATTTGGATGAAAATAGCGTTACCAGAAAAAGTGACTACAATTATTGAAAATCTACAGATGCATGGCTATGAGGCTTATGCAGTCGGTGGATGTGTACGAGATTCTGTCCTTGCGAGAAAACCACAGGATTGGGATATTACAACATCTGCAAAACCGGAAGAGATTAAAAATCTGTTTACACGTACAGTGGACACAGGAATTGAACATGGAACGGTGACAGTCCTTCTTGGAAAAGATAGTTTTGAAGTGACGACTTATCGTATTGATGGTGCGTATGAAGATGGACGTCATCCGAAAGAGGTTATATTTACACGAAACTTAGAAGAAGATCTTAAGCGTAGAGATTTTACGATCAATGCGATGGCATATAATGATGAAGTACGACTTGTAGATCCATTTGGAGGAATGCAGGATCTGAATCATCATTTGATCCGTTGTGTAGGAGATCCGATGGAGCGATTTTCTGAGGATGCATTGAGGATCTTACGTGCTGTAAGATTTTCTGCACAGCTTGCATTTCCAATCGAGCCAAAGACTGCAGAGGCGATCAAAGAGCTTGCACCGACACTTGAAAAGATCAGTGCGGAACGTATCCAGGCAGAGCTTGTGAAGCTTTTGACATCAGATCATCCAGAACAGATTCAGGATGCTTATGAATTGGGAATTACGAAAGTCATTCTCCCTGAGTGGGATGCAATGGTTGGTGTAGAACAGAATACTCCGCATCATAAATATGATGTAGCAGAACATACACTTCAATCTATGATGAATATAAAGAATGATAAGATCTTGCGTTTGACAATGCTTTTCCATGATATGGGAAAAGTGATGATGAAGACAACAGATGAGAATGGACAGGATCATTTTAAAGGACATGCATTGATCAGTGAAGGAATTGCAAGAACGGTTATGCGTCGATTAAAATTTGATAATGACACGATCAAGAAGGTAACAAAACTCGTATGCTATCATGATTATCGAGTAGAAGTTACTTCTAAGAATGTGCGTCGTGCGATGAACCGGATTGGTGTAGATCTGTTTCCATATTATCTGGCAGTACAATTGGCTGATGTAAAAGCACAAAGTTCTTATCAGAGAAGAAGAAAGATAGAAGATATCATTCTTATGCGAGAGTTATATCAAGAAACTTTGCTGCAGGATCATTGTGTTACATTGAAGGGATTGGCAGTGACAGGAAAAGATCTGATGGAGCTTGGTATGAAGCCAGGTAGAGAATTAGGAAGTGCATTGAATGAACTTCTTGAATGGGTCATTGATGAACCAGAATGTAATAAAAAAGAAATTTTGTGCGAATTTATAAAAGAAAAATACGCACTATAAGAATACTTGTTGTGCCCTCTACATAGATTAGAAAGAACTATGAAGAATCTAAAAGTAGGGGGCAGCAATGAGAGAGTACGAATTAGAAATACTGGAACAATATGATTTAAAGATTAATGGCACCCGGAAAGTAAGGGGTGCGTTTTTTTGCGATACAAATGAGGGGACGATGCTGTTGAAAGAGACGAAGATGTCAGACAGGCGCGCTCCCTTTTTTTATAAAATGCTTTTGGCACTTATAGAGATTGGAGAATTTCAGGTGGAATTGCCGATCAAGAATAAAGAAGACAATTTTATCAGTACATCGAAAGATGGAAGCAGATATATGTTAAAAAAATGGTTTGTCGGCAGAGAATGTGATGTTCATAAAGAAAAAGAAATCATATGCGCGTCAAAGAAGTTGGCGAGTCTTCATAAAATGATGCAATGGAAAGAGGAGAACGAAGAGTGTGTGCTCTCAGCTGGACGTCATCTAAAAGAGGAAATCTTATGCCATAACCGGGAAATGAAAAAGGTACGCTCTTATATTCGCAGTAAAGCGACAAAAGGGAAATTTGAATATTTATATTTACAGTCATTTGATCAAATGTTTCGACAGGCACAGCAAACACTTGATAAATTGGAAGAATCTGGGTATGAAAGATTGTACAAGGAGAGTATAGAACAGAAAAAGATCGTTCATGGGGATTATAATTATCATAATATTTTAGTGCTTCCAGACCAGAATTTTGGAAATGCTAGGACAGTGGATAATGAGCAACAGATGGCGATTACGGGGTTTGAGCATTTTTGTTTTGATGTTCAGGTACAGGATCTATATTATTATCTGCGGAAAGTATTGGAGAAATATCATTGGGATGTACGAGTTGGAGATGCACTTTTGAAAGCATATGATTCCATCCGTCCTTTGAGGAACGAAGAAATCGAATTTCTTGCAATAAGGTTGTCGTATCCGGAAAAGTTTTGGAAAACAGCAAGTGGATATTATCGCTCGAATAAAGCGTGGACATCCGAAAAAAATGTAGAAAAATTAGCAAAGACGATTGCAGAGACAGAAGAAAAAAAGAAGCTGTTGAGAAACTTATTTATGTTCGAACTATGAAAGTTCTTGACAAAGAAGATGGAAACCGTTATAACAGTATTTGCAGGGAAAATCAGAACGTTTATTTCTGATCACTGACGAAGAATGGTAACTAGAAAAAGAGTTATAATAAAGAGTTCAAGACAACGATTCAGGAGGAACTTATTCATGAAAAAAGAAGAACTGATCACAGCAGTTGCAGAGAATGCAGAGATTTCTAAAAAAGATGCAAAAAAAGCAATCGAAGCAGTTTTTGAAGTAATTACAGAAGCTATGAAAAACGGTGACAAAGTTCAGATTACAGGATTTGGTACATTTGAAGTTTCTGAAAGAGCAGCAAGAGAAGGAAGAAACCCACAGACTGGTGAGACAATGCAGATCAGTGCATGCAAAGCTCCAAAGTTCAAAGCTGGGAAAGCATTGAAAGACGCGCTCAACTAAGAAGAATGAGTGAGAATGAAAAGGCAGGGTGATACCCTGCTTTTCTTTTATATAACATTTGGTATATCAGAGAAAGGAAGATTTATGAGATTAGATAAATTTTTAAAAGTATCACGTTTGATCAAACGACGTACAGTTGCAAATGAAGCATGTGATGCAGGAAGAGTGACTGTAAATGGAAACGTAGCGAAGGCATCTGTAAAAGTAAAAGTAGGGGATATCATAGAAATTCAGTTTGGAACGAAAGCAGTGAAAGTTGAAGTGCTGGATTTGCAGGATACAACAAAAAAAGAAGAAGCGAAAGATTTATTTAAATATTTATAATGCGTAAGCATGAATAAGAATGTTCTGGCATATACATAGAAAATGGAAGGGGATGTATATGGAAGAACTGCAGAAAGTTAAATCACACAAATTGATCTTGAATAATAGAAAAAACAGTACAGTGACAGGCGTTCTTGATGTACTTTCATTTGATTTAAATGAAATATTATTAGAGACAGAGCAAGGAATGCTCCTTGTAAAAGGCAGTGATCTGCATGTGAATCGTTTGAGTGTTGAAAAAGGCGAGGTAGAACTTTCAGGAAATATAGATAGTGCGTCGTATTCAGATATCAATCATACACAAACAGTAAGTGGTGAGAACTTTTTCTCGAGATTGTTTAAATAGGGCGGATGGATGGCTGGGATAGGAAGAGAAGCAGCCGTATTTCTGTATGCGTGTCTGTCGGGGTGTTTTTTATTTTTGGTATATCAGTTATTGTATTGGTTTCGTAAATTGTTCTTACATAAACAGTGGATGATCAGTTTGGAAGATCTGGTGTATTGGATTGCCTTAAGTGTATATTTGTTTTATCAGATATATCGTACAACGTATGGAGAGATCCGCTGGTATTTTATGGTAGGAGTATTTTTAGGTTGTATCGTTTCTTATAAGGGAATACGATTTGTCAAGAAAATAAAGCAGAAATGCAAGAAACATCTTGAAAAACATAAGGAAACTCGCTAGAATGAATGTACGAAACAAAAGTATTTACTGGGATAATAAACAAGGTGAGTATACATGGGAAGAAATCATACGAGAAGTGCCTCAAAAAGGCATGAGCGAAGAAGCAAAGCAAAGCTTCATCGTCATAAAAGAAGTGTTATGCTGATCGGTTTTGTTCTAGTGCTTCTGGCTGTTGTATTAGGAGTGAATGCTATAGATATGCGCTCAAAGAATGAGAATTATAAACAACAGGAAGCGGAATTAAAAGCACAGATTAAGGAACAGGAAGATCGTGCAGAAGAGATTGAAGAATTTGAAGAATATGTCAAGACTGACGAATATATCAAACAGGTGGCAGAAGAGAAGCTTGGATTGGTAGATCCAAATGAGATTTTGTTTACACCATCAAATTAAAGATTGCGAATAGGGACTACGAATGAAAACTCTGGAGATTTCCAGAGTTTTTTATTTTTATACAATAAAAAGGAGCGGAGGATATGGAAGAAGGACAAGTTCTGCATACAAGCCCGTATGCTGCGCAAATTGATAGATTTGCCGATTCGTTAAAACAATTGTCGAGAGTCTTCTCGAGGATTGATGAAAAGAAAACACATTTTACCGAAGAAGAGATTGAGCAGATGTTCCAGAAGATCAGAAAAGGGGTTTGCAGAAAGTGTGAGAATTGTACTTCTTGTTGGGAGGAGAATTTTGACCAGACATATCAAATGGGGTATGAGATGTTGTCTGCGATCGATCGTTATGGGAATGATCTAAATACTGAAATGAAACGGAAGCTGAAGCAGAATTGTATCAGATCTTCTCAATTTTTAAAAGAAATCCTGGAATTATTTCATGATGCAAGACAAGATCTGATCTGGAATAATCGGATTGTACAGAATAGAGAAGGATGTGCAGTCCAGATGGATCTATTTGCAGAGATCCTTCACTACACATCAAAAGAGATGGAAGACAGTTTGGTGATGGATGAAAGAATCAAGAAAAAAATAATTGCAACATTAAATAAAAATGGGACAAGGGTATTAGCGGTACATTTGTTATTAAATTGCAGTGGAAAATACGAAGTACATATGACAGCAAGAGCGATGACAGATGCTGTGATCACATTGAAAATATTGGCGAGAGAAATATCGAATATTCTTGGAAGGACGGTGGTTGCGGAAGGTGTTTCGGCGCAGGTGTTAGGAAAAGAATATCGTACGCTTGTATTTAAAGAGAAGATGGATTTTTATACATTGTATGGAGTTGCACGTGCAGGGAAAGATGGGAATATGATTTCAGGAGATAATTTTATGGTGATGGATCTGCCAGGCGGACGACAATGTATGGCATTGTCAGATGGGATGGGAGCAGGACAGAAAGCTTGTCAGGAAAGTACACTTGTGATCGAGTTATTAGAGGAACTTTTGGAAGCAGGATTTCCAGAAAAATTAGCGGTGCAAATGATCAATACAACCCTTGTACTAGGGAGAGAAGAGATTCATTATTCTACGCTCGATCTATGCGTATTCGATCTGTATATGGGAAAATGTGAATTGATCAAGGCTGGAGCCTCTTCGACATTTGTGAAGAAACAAGGAAAAGTGGAACATTTGATCTCGACAAGCCTTCCGGTCGGTGTTGTCCAAAATCTAGAGATCGATACCGTGGAATTAGAGTTGGAGTCAGGCGATTTTATCATAATGATGACAGATGGGATATTAGATGCACTTCCAGTGGGAGAACAAGAACTTCTGCTCGAAACGATCATTGGAGGAACGCAGATGAGTAATCCGAAAGATATGGCAAATCATATTTTAAAACAGATTCAGAATTGGTCAAATAAAGCTCCGCAAGATGATATGACGATCTTAGTCGCAGGAATATGGGAAAATTGATTCTGATTTTTGCATGGAGAGAGGGTAGAAAGTGAGGATATAGAATGGCAAAAAGCAGGGATTTACTTGCATTTTAGAAACAAGTTGAGTATAGTGATACTGTTATGAAAAGAGTAGAAAAGTATATTCAAAAAACAAGAATGTTTACATCAAAAGACAGAGTAATCGCAGGTATATCGGGAGGAGCAGACTCGGTATGCCTTTTTTTCGTGCTTTTGGAGTTAAAGAAAAAAATAGGGATTGATTTTATAGCAGTACATGTGAATCATCAGCTCCGCGAAGCGGCTGCAGATGCAGATGAACATTTTGTTGTGAAGTTATGTGAGAAATATGGTATAAAACTCGAGATTTTTCATAAAGATGTCGTATCAATCGCTAAAAAGAGGAAACAATCTTTTGAAGAAGCGGGAAGAGTAGTAAGAAGAGAGGCTTTTGAAGAAACGCTTCATAAGTATCATGGTACAAAGATCGCACTTGCACATCATCAGAATGATAATGCAGAGACACTTCTTATGAACCTGTCAAGAGGAGCTGGATTAAAAGGATTATGCGGAATCCGTCCAGTCAATGGCATTTATGTTCGTCCACTTCTTTGTATGAGCCGCAGTGAGATTGAAGGATTTCTTGCAGAACGTGAGCAGGGATATTGCATAGATGAAACAAATTATGATACTGCATATACGAGAAATAGTTTGCGCCATCAAGTGATCCCGGTCCTGGAAGAAAAGGTAAATAGTAAGGCAGTTAGACATATGAATGAGACGATGGAACAGCTTTGTGAGTTAGAAGACTATATGACAAAGCAGGTGGAGGAACTCTGGAAATGCTGTATATGTGAAAAAGAAGAAGGACTGTTTTTAAAAAATGATGAGTTTCAGAGACAACCTACATTACTTCAGAAAATGTTGATCCGTAAATGTATGGAACATTTGGATGGAGGACTTCGGGATGTTGGACAGATTCATATTTTACAGATTTTGGGATTATTTGATAAGCAGAGTGGACGTCAACTGGATCTTCCAAAGAAAATTCGGGCATATCGTAGATATGATGGTGTATTTCTGCAAAAAAGACAAGAAACCAGTTCTGATCCTAAAAAGGATGAGAGAGAGTTAAGTCATAGAAAGGATACAATACAAAAGAAGGAGTGGAGTCAGGAATTAAAGATACCTGGAGAAAATAAAATCCAAGGAGGGAAACTGACGATCAGATGTAAAGTATTTCCGAAAGATGATGATTTTTCTATGGAGAATATCCCACAAAAAAGCTACACGAAATGGTTTGATTATGATATAATACAATCGTCGCTTTGTGTCCGGACTAAAAAAGCCGGAGACAGAATAATAATCAATAAGGGACAATCAAAAAAACTAAAGTCCTGGTTTATTAATGAAAAAATACCTGCAGAAAAGAGAGATGATATTTTATTACTTGCTGATGGAGAGCAGATTTTGTGGATCATAGGATACCGTATGAGCAGCGGATATCAGATCACAGAAGAAACACAGCGGATCTTGCAGGTGGAGATCACGGAGGAAGAGAAGAATGGCAGATAAGATTAAAGTTTTAGTATCAGAAGAAGAAGCGGACAAAAGAATCGAAGAACTGGGAAAGAAGATCAGTGAAGATTATGCTGGTAAGTCAGTTCATCTGATTTGTATTCTGAAAGGCGGCGCCTTCTTTATGTGTGAATTGGCAAAGAGAATCACAGTGCCAGTAACAATGGACTTCATGAGTGTGAGTAGTTATGGCAGCGGAACAACTTCTAGTGGTGTTGTCAGAATCATAAAAGACTTGGATGAAAGTCTGGAAGGAAAAGATGTAATCATTGTCGAAGATATTATCGATACAGGCAGAACATTACAGCATCTTGTAAAGATCTTGAATGAACGTCATCCAAACAGTATCAGGCTTTGTACATTGCTCGACAAGCCTGAACGTCGTGAAGAGAATATTACAGTCAAAGTAGATTATGTTGGTTTTAATATTCCGGATGAGTTTGTTGTTGGATACGGTCTTGACTATGATCAGAAGTATAGAAATCTGCCTTATATCGGAGTTGTTGTAAACGAGGAATAGGAAGGAGTTAAATACCGTTGGAGAAGCAAAAACGTAGAGGGCCGAACTGGGGATCCTATATCATTTTTATTGTGATTATTGTAGGAGCACTCTGGTTTATGGGGCAGATGCAGTCAGCTGAGCAGCAGATGACTTATATGGAGTTTATGCAGGAGGTAGAAGCTGACAATGTGGCCGGTCCTATTATCAATCAGAATGAAGATGTGCCGACGGGGTATGTATCAGTTACGCTGAAAGACAGCGGTGCAATTCGAAAAGTATATGTCTCTGATGTGAAAGAAGTAGAGAAATTGCTTCTTGAGAATAAGATTGAATATCAGATGACAGATGTAGAAGATGAATCACTAATGACTGTTGTATTACCGTCACTGATAACAGTTGGAGGAATCTTCTTGTTGTTCATGCTTATGAACAGACAGTCTAGTGGCGGAGCGAATGCAAAGGCAATGAATTTCGGAAAGAGCCGTGCAAAGCTTAGTACTGACAGTGATAAGAAAGTAACATTTGCAAATGTTGCTGGATTAAAAGAAGAAAAAGAGGCTTTGGAAGAAATCGTTGATTTCTTAAAAGAGCCGAAAAAGTATATTCAGGTAGGAGCTAGAATCCCAAAAGGAGTACTTTTGGAAGGCCCTCCGGGAACTGGTAAGACTTTGCTTGCAAAAGCAGTAGCAGGAGAAGCGGGAGTTCCGTTCTTTAGTATTTCCGGTTCTGATTTTGTGGAGATGTTCGTTGGTGTCGGAGCATCACGTGTACGTGATCTGTTCCAGGATGCGAAGAAGAATGCTCCATGTATCGTGTTTATCGATGAGATTGATGCGGTAGCAAGACGACGCGGAAGCGGTCTTGGCGGTGGTCATGATGAAAGAGAGCAGACACTCAATCAGCTTCTTGTAGAGATGGATGGATTTGGTGTTAATGAAGGAATCATTGTAATGGCTGCAACGAACAGAAAAGATATTCTCGATCCAGCGATCCTTAGACCAGGACGTTTTGATAGAAATGTTCTTGTTGGACGTCCAGATGTAGGTGGTCGAGAGGAGATCTTGAAAGTTCATGCGAAAAATAAACCACTTGGTGATGATGTGGATCTGAAACAGATCGCACAGACAACGGCTGGATTTTCTGGTGCAGATCTTGAAAATCTTCTGAATGAAGCAGCGATCATTGCGGCAAAAGAAGGCAGAGGATATTTAAAACAGCAGGATATCAGACAGTCCTTTATCAAAGTTGGTATCGGACAGGAAAAGAAAAGCCGTATTGTTTCTGAAAAAGAAAGAAGGATCACAGCTTATCATGAAGCTGGTCATGCGATCCTCTTCCATGTACTTCCAGATGTTGGACCTGTTTATAGTGTGTCTATCGTGCCTACAGGCGGTGCAGGTGGATATACGATGCCTCTTCCAGAAAGAGATGATATGTTCAATACAAAAGGACATATGACACAGGAGATCACAGTGTCTCTTGGCGGACGTGTGGCAGAAGAGATGATATTTGATGATATCACAACAGGTGCATCTCAAGATATCAAACAGGCAACAGCGATCGCAAAATCTATGATCACTAAATTTGGTATGTCAGAGAAGCTTGGCTTGATCAATTACGATAATGACAGCAATGAAGTATTTATCGGAAGAGATTTTGGACACACTTCTAGAGGATATGGAGAAAAGGTTGCAGGAACGATCGATGAAGAAGTGAAGCGTATCATCGATGAATGTTATACACAGGCAAAGACACTTCTGAAAGAGTATGAATCCGTATTGGAAGCATGCGCACAGCTTTTGTTGGAAAAAGAAAAGATTACAAGAAGTGAGTTTGAGGCACTTTTTGCGACTCAAGAGCCAAGTGAATAAGGGGAGAGGACCAGAATGAATAAACATGCATTGTTCTGTGATGGAACCGCATCTTATGTAATTCCGGCAGAACCGCAAAAGAACGAAACTGTAGTGCTTCGTTTTCGAACGGCGAAGGATGATGTGCTGAATGTTTTTTTGTGTACGGGAGATGAAAAAATCCCAATGCAGAAAAAGGAGTCCACAGGACAATTTGATTATTATGAAGTGAAATGGCATCTGGAGACAGAGCCATTTCTCTATATATTTCAGATCATAGCAGAGGATGAGAGCTGCTATTATGACCGCTGTGGGGTAGCTGATGCGATCACAGAGGAATATGAATTTAAGATCGTACCAGGATTCTCTACACCAGATTGGGCGAAAGGTGCTGTTATGTACCAGATTTTCGTGGATCGCTTTTGCAATGGTGATCAGACCAATGATGTGGAAGATAATGAATATATTTATATTGGAAAACCTGTAGAATGGGTTACAGACTGGTATGAAAAACCACATCATATGGATGTGAGAAGATTTTATGGCGGAGATCTTCAAGGAGTTTTAGATAAGTTGGATTACTTAGAAGAACTCGGAATCGAAGTGATCTATTTTAATCCGTTGTTTGTTTCTCCTTCCAATCATAAATACGATACACAGGATTATGATTATATTGATCCACATTATGGAAAAATCGTTAAAGATTGTGAAGAAGTTCTTGCACCAGATGCAGAGGATAATGGTCAAGCAGAAAAATATCGAATGCGAACAGGTGCAAAGGAGAATCTAGAAGCGAGCAATGCTTTGTTTGTGACACTTGTAGAAGAAATGCACAAACGCGGAATGCGAGTGATCCTCGATGGTGTTTTTAACCACTGTGGTTCATTTAATAAATGGATGGACAGAGAACGGCTGTATGAGATTCAAAATGGATATGAAAAGGGTGCTTTTGTAGAGGAAGATAGCCCATATAACAGTTTCTTTTATTTTACAAAAAAGGAATGGCCATATAACAAGCAGTATGAGGGCTGGTGGGGAAATGACACTCTTCCAAAACTGAATTATGAAGAATCACCGAAGCTGGAAGAATACATTTTAGAGATTGGAAGAAAATGGCTTTCACCACCGTATAATATTGATGGATGGCGCTTGGATGTTGCAGCAGATTTGGGAAATACAAACGAATATAACCATTTATTCTGGCAGAAGTTCAGAAAGGCTGTAAAGGAAGTAAATCCAAATGCGTTAATCCTTGCAGAACATTACGGGGATCCAGTTGATTGGCTGCAGGGTGATCAGTGGGATTGTGTTATGAATTATGATGCATTTATGGAGCCTGTGACTTGGTTTTTAACAGGAATGGAAAAACATAGTGATGAGTTCCGAGAGGATATGTTAGGAAATGCAGATGCATTTGTAAGTGCGATGAAGCATTATATGTCAAAAATGTTGACACCGTCATTACAAACTGCAATGAATGAACTTTCAAATCACGATCATTCTCGTTTCTTGACAAGAACAAATCATAAAGCAGGACGTGTCCAGACATTAGGATCAGATGCTGCAGATGCGCATGTAAATGAAGCTGTCATGAGAGAAGCAGTTGTTATGCAGATGACATGGGTTGGTGCACCGACTTTATACTATGGAGATGAAGCTGGTGTCTGTGGATTCACAGATCCAGATAATCGTCGCACGTATCCTTGGGGAAGAGAAAATCAATCACTATTGGCATTTCATCGAGAGATGATCCGGGTCCATAAACAAGAAAAGATCTTGCGGACAGGTTCATTAAAAATGCTTGCATGGGAATATCAAGTACTTGCTTATGCGAGATTCCAAGAGGATGAGCAGTTGGTTGTCCTTGTGAATAATGGGCAGGATGACAAGGAACTTCAAGTTCCTGCATGGGAAGCGGAAGTACCTTATAATGGAGAAATGACAAGAATTTTGTATTCTTATTCCGACGGATATGATATAATCTCAGAGAAATATCCTGTAGAGAACGGGAAGATTTCAGTGACTATGAAACCGTATTCAGCAATGATACTTAAGTCATCTAAAGATAAAGAATAACTTATAAACATTAAAGGAGTGGATAAAATGGCAGACAAACAGAAGTATTATATTACAACAGCGATTGCCTATGCATCCGGAAAACCACATATTGGAAACACATATGAGATCATTCTGGCAGATGCGATCGCAAGATACAAAAGAAGTCAGGGCTATGATGTGTTCTTTCAGACAGGAACAGATGAACATGGTCAGAAAATCGAATTAAAAGCAACAGATGCAGGTGTTTCACCTCAGGAATTTGTTGACAATTCAGCAGCAGAGATCAAAAGAATCTGGGATCTGATGGATACTTCTTATGATAAGTTTATCCGTACAACAGATGCTGATCACAAAGCACAGGTACAGAAGATCTTCAAGAAATTATATGATCAGGGAGATATCTACAAAGGATATTATGAAGGAATGTACTGTACACCATGTGAATCTTTCTTCACAGAATCACAGCTTGTAGATGGTAAATGTCCTGATTGCGGACGTGAAGTACAGCCTGCAAAAGAAGAAGCATATTTCTTCAAAATGAGCAAATACGCTGACAGACTGATCCAGTATATCAATGAACATCCAGAATTTATTCAGCCTGTATCCCGTAAGAATGAGATGATGAACAACTTCCTTCTTCCAGGACTTCAGGATCTGTGTGTATCAAGAACATCTTTTAAATGGGGTATCCCAGTAGAGTTCGATCCAAAACATGTAACATATGTATGGCTTGATGCGCTTACAAACTATATCACAGGTATTGGATATGATTGCGATGGCAACAGCACAGAGATGTTTAATAAAAACTGGCCAGCAGATCTTCATCTGATTGGTAAAGATATCATTCGTTTCCATACGATTTATTGGCCAATCTTCTTGATGGCATTGGATCTTCCACTTCCAAAACAGGTATTTGGTCATCCATGGCTGCTTCAGGGCGATGGTAAGATGAGTAAGTCTAAAGGAAATGTACTTTACGCTGATGAACTCGTAGATTTCTTTGGTGTAGATGCAGTACGTTACTTTGTACTTCATGAGATGCCATTTGAAAATGATGGTGTAGTTACTTGGGAACTTATGGTAGAACGTATGAATTCTGATCTTGCAAACGTACTTGGTAACCTTGTAAACCGTACAGTATCTATGACAAATAAATATTTTGGCGGCACAGTAACAGATAAAGGTGTTGTAGAAGAAGTTGACGCAGATCTGAAAGCAGTAACAGAAGCTGCTCCAGGAAAAGTAGATGCGAAGATGGAACAGCTCCGTGTAGCAGATGCGATCACAGAGATCTTTAACCTGTTCAAACGTTGTAACAAATATATTGATGAAACAATGCCATGGGCACTTGCAAAAGAAGAAGACAAGAAAGATCGTCTTGAAACAGTACTTTGGAACCTTATCCAGAGCATTTCACGTGGAGCAGAACTTCTTGAGTCTTTCATGCCATCAACAAGCAAGAAGATTCTTGCACAGCTTGGTAATGGTCATGTAACAGACAAACCAGAGATTCTTTTCCAGAGACTGGATCTGAAAGAGGTTATGCAGAAAGTTGAAGAACTTCATCCACCAGTAGTTGAGGAAGAAGAAAAAGAAGAAGATGTGATCGATATCGAAGCAAAACCAGAGATCACATTTGATGATTTCGGAAAAATGCAGTTCCAGGTTGGTGAGATCATTGCATGTGAAGAAGTGAAGAAATCAAGAAAACTCCTCTGCTCACAGGTTAAGATCGGAAGCCAGGTAAAACAGATCGTATCTGGAATCAAAGGACATTATACAGCAGAAGAAATGGTTGGTAAGAAGGTTATGGTTCTTGTAAACCTGAAACCTGCAAAACTTGCTGGTGTACTTTCAGAAGGAATGCTTCTGTGTGCAGAAGATGCAGAAGGAAATCTTGCTCTGATGACACCAGAAAAAGAAATGCCTGCTGGTGCAGAAATCTGCTAAAATATAAAAAATTTATAAACTGATATTTGAATAGCATTTATTTTGAATACAAAGAAACGAAAAAGTGTATCTCTACGAATGGTGGAGATGCACTTTTTTTGACAATATGAGGGGAATATGATAAACTAATGTGAGAATTATGGGTAAGTGCCCGCAAATATATGAATTAATACTGTGTAGTTGATATGGCTATATAGAACAAATATTTTAGTTAAATCTATTATAAAGATGAGGTGAATACGATGGATAAGTATGAATATAAGTTAAAGACAGAACAAATGCTTGAACTTATGAATGAAGGTGCATATGACAAAGCGGCAGAAGTTGCAGATACGATAGACTGGAGACGTGTTCGCAATGTAACAATGTTGTCAAATGTCAGTGATATCTATGATAAAAATCATGACTATAAAAAAAGTTATGAGATTTTGACAATTGCATATCATCGTGCTGAAGGAAGTCGTAAGATTATCAGTCGTTTATGTACCTTGGCATTAAAGACCAGAAATGTAGATGAAGCAATAGATTATTATGATGATTTCGTGCAGGTAGCACCAAAAGATCCGAACAGATTTTTGCTGCGTTATCAAATATTGAGGGCACAGAGAGCACCGATCGAACAGCAGATAGAAGCATTGGAACACTTTAAGAAATCAGAATATATCGAAGAGTGGGCATATGAACTGGCAAAACTTTACAATACTGCAGGAATGGTATCAGAATGTCTGCAAGAGTGTGATGACCTGATCTTATGGTTTAGCGAAGGAAAATATGTATATCAGGCAATGGAGTTAAAGATGAAGCACAAACCTTTGACACCATCACAGCAGGAAAAGTACGATAATCGATATGAAAAGCTTTCTGGTGAAACTGCAGAAATGCCGAATCTGTCCCAATATACAGAAGAAGGAAAAACAAAACAAGAAAAACAATCTGAAGAAAGACCTGTAAAAGAACAGAAAGAAGATAAAGAGGAAAATCCGGATGAACGTGAAGTGGAAGAACCGGAAGAAGTGAAGTCAGAAAAACCAAAGAAAAAAATTGGTAATACAATGAAACTTGATGAAGCTTTAAAAGCACTTCTTCATATAGGTGAACCTGCTAAAACAGAGGAAGAAGTTCCAGAGGAAGCGGATGAAGATCAGGATGAAAATCTCGAAGAATTGGAAGATGCGATTCAGGAGATAGAATCGATTGCGGATTTAGGATTAGCAAAAGAGATAAAAGAGGATTTGAAGAAACGTCAGTTTACAAAAGTTGATTCAGATTTAGAAGAATTAAAAGTTGAAAATTTTGAGATTGAAGAAGAAGCTCTAGAAGAACAGATCTACGAGGAAGATGTTCCAGAAGAAGAGATTCTACAAGAAGTAGAGGACTATAAAGAAGAAGTTCTGGAAGAAGAAGTCTACGAAGAAGAAGTTCCGGAAGAAGAGATTTACGAAGAAGAAGCTCCAGAGGAAGAGGTCTACGAAGAAGAACTTTTAGAGGAAGAAACCTACGAAGAAGAAGTTCCGGAAGAAGAGATTTACGAAGAAGAAGCTTCAGAGGAAGAGGTCTACGAAGAAGAAGTTCTGGAAGAAGAGATTTACGAAGAGGAATTTCCAGAGGAAGAGGTCTACGAAGAAGAAGCTCTAGAGGAAGAGGTCTATGAAGAAGAACTTCCGGAAGAAGAGGATTACGAGGAAGAGACTTATGATGAGGAAGTTCTGGAAGAAAAGATCTACGAAGAAGAGCTTCCAGAAGAAGAACTTTTAGAGGAAGAAGTAGAAGAATTTGAAGAAAATGTGGAAGAGGAGATAGAAGAAGTGTTAGAAGAAAAGGAAAAATCAAAAAAGAAGAACGCAGAGCCGATTCTTCCACCAGATATTCAGAGACTGATTGATGAAATAGAAGGTGTGGTTCCGGTTTCAGAAGAAACAGAGGAAGAAGAAATTGTAGAAGTATTTGAAGAGAGTAATAAAGGTCTTGCGACAGAAGAACTTCGTTTGGATGATATCTTTGCAGAATTAAAAGATGATGAAGATGAGTACGAAGAAGAATACGACGAGTATGAGGAAGAGTACGAAGACGAGTACGAAGAAGAATACGACGAGTATGAAGAAGAGTATGTAGACGA
>CAZAEC010000013.1:0-25157 GCA_964484055.1 uncultured Clostridium sp. | reverse complement strand
GGCGAGTATGAGGAAGAGTACGAAGACGACGAAGACGAGTACGAAGAAGAATACGACGAGTATGAGGAAGAGTACGAAGAGTACGAAGACGAGTACGAAGAAGAATACGACGAGTATGAAGAAGAGTATGTAGACGACGAAGATGAGTACGAAGAAAATGTTGATGAGTACGTTATTGAAGAGGACGAAGCAAAGCAGTTAGAAGAAGAGTTTGAAGATTTTGAAGAATTAGAAGAAGAGGAAGAAGACGAAGAGACGGAAGAGGATTGGGAAGATGATCGAGAGATTCCAGATGAGGATGAGGAAATTGATATTCTTTCTGCAACGACACCGCTTAGTCGTAAAGAAACTGCAAAACTTCATGCAACTGGAAAAACTGCTCCAATTCCATTAGATGAACTTTCAGATGCATTGTCATTGTCAGGAACAGGTTTTGTTGTCCATGGACGTTATGACTTGAAAATGCAGAGTGGTATAGGTACACGTGCAGGACTTACAGAAGAACAGAAAAAGTTATTTTCTTATTTTGTACCAGTAAGAGGTATGAGTGAACAGCTTGTAGATGTTCTTGAACAGGATAAGAATTGTACAAATCGAAAAGGAACTTCTTGTACAGGTAACTTAGTAGTTATTGGAAATAAAGGAAATGGAAAAACAGTACTTGCTGTGGATGTGGTAAAAGCAATCCAAAAACAAAGAAAGATCCGTCAAGGTAAAGTTGCGATTGTGACAGGTGAAGCATTGAATCAGAAGAAGATAGGTGATATTGTACATAAACTTTATGGTGGAGCATTGATCATTGAGAAAGCTGGAAAAATGAATGAAAGAACAGTTTCTCGTCTTAATAAGGCAATGGAACATGATACAGGAGAATTGTTGATTGTTTTGGAAGATCAGAGAAAACCATTAGACCGTTTGTTAAGTTCTAATCGTGAGTTTAGAAGAAAATTCACAAGTCGTCTGGAAGTTCCAATTTTTATCAATGATGAATTGGTAACATTTGGTCAGACATATGCACAGGAAAACGGATATCGTATTGATGAAATGGGAATTCTTGCACTTTATAGCCGTATTGATATGTTGCAAAGAGAAGATCATGCGGTGACTGTTTCAGAAGTAAAAGAAGTTATGGATGAAGCAATCGCTCGTTCACAGAAAGCATCAGCGAAAAAACTTATGAAACGTGTATTTGGAAGAAATACAGATAGTGAAGACAGAATTATTCTTGGAGAAAAAGATTTTAATATTTAAGAAATAATGTAAAAGAGCGTTGTTCAATAACTGGATAGGTCAGTGAGAACAGCGTTCTTTTATTTTTGGTAAAGAAAACCCCCCACAGCTACTTACTGTGATTCATATCACGGAAAGTGTCTGTAGGGGGATTTTATTTTAGAAATTTAAAATGCCAAGTGCCTGAAGAAGCAGGAATAAGAGCAATAATGGTGTGATAACTTTTATCATTACGATATATAATTTTTCACGGCCAAATTTATTACCGTTTAATTTAATCTCATCAATGACAGTTTTAGGCTTCACGATCCAGCCAATTAAAATACATGTCAGGAGTGAGATGATCGGCATTAAGATCTGGTTGCTGACATAATCTAATACATCAAGAATCTGACCGATCGTTCCGTTTGGAAGTTCCATTTCAAAGTAGAAGAAGTTGTATCCGAAGCATACGATAATTCCTACGATCATGGAATAAACAGTAACGATGATCGAACTTTTCTTTCTTGAAAATCCAAATCTATCCATAAGACTGGATACAATAGCTTCCATGATAGAAACGGAAGAGGTCAATGCAGCGAATAATACCATGATAAAGAACAGTGCACCGATAAAGTTTCCAACGCCTCCCATGGCTGTGAAGATCTTAGGTAAAGAAATAAACATCAGTCCTGGTCCGGCAGACATACCTTCTGTTCCAACAAATGTATATACAGCAGGAATAATCATCATACCTGCAAGAAATGCTACTAATGTATCAAAGAATTCAATCTGGTTGATTGATTTATTCAGGTTTGTATCTTTCTTTACATAAGAACCGTATGTGATCATGATTCCCATTGCAACACTGATAGAATAGAACAATTGTCCAAGTGCATCCATCAGAATCTGTACAAATCGAGAAAATGTCATGCCGTCAAAATTCGGGATCACATACATTTTAAAGCCTTCTAATCCAGTTCTTGTAATTCCATCCGCATCTGTATGTGACAGTGTAAGAGAATAAACAGAAATACAAAGGATCAAAACGATCAAAATAGGCATAAGAACTTTACTGTATTTTTCGATTCCTTGGTTTACTCCGCAGAATACAACGAATACAGTTGCACCAAGGAAGATAAAAAGCCAGATTACAGGCTGAGCTTCCATACTGATAAAGTTTGTAAAATAACCATCTTCAGCAGCAGCTGCACCTTTTCCGGTGAGATAAGTGAAACAATATTTTGTAACCCATCCACCGATCGCACAGTAGTATGGAAGGATCATTGTAGGTACGATGCAGGCAAGAATACCAATACCGCCCCAGCGTTTGTGGATCTTGCCATATGCAGTCAAAGGACTTTGTGCAGTGATACGTCCAATGGCAATCTCAGTTGTGAGCATTGTAAAACCAAATGTCAATGCTAAGATAATGTAACAAAGTAAGAAAATACCGCCGCCATCTTTTGCTGCTAAATATGGAAAGCGCCAAATATTTCCGAGTCCGACAGCACTTCCGGCTGCAGCCATTACAAAGCCAACTGTACCGGCAAAGTTACTTCGTTTGTGATGTGTACTCATTTTCGATAACTCCTCCTAAAGAATATTATGTTCCGCATAGATTGCAAAGATACAGACAGAACGAAAAAGTTGTGCATGTAGTCTTGCAACTGTTTTGCTGAAAAGTTTATTGTCCTGATAAAACAGTCAGGATTTATTGTATTATGAATATTAATAAATGTCAAAGAAAAAAGAGTACAATCTAATAAAGATTAGGCAAAAATAGACGTGTTTCATTTGAAATACGTCTTAAATCGAGAGTTTAAATTAAAATGTGTTACTTTTTAACTAATTTTTTTGCATCTCGTATTCAGCGAACTTGAGTGTCTGAGAACAAGAAATTTCCATATAGCGACAAAAACTTGTTAGATTTGCAAAAAGGGGAGCTTAAGGTTAGAAAAATAAGTTGAGTTTGTTTCTTTACAATATGGATTTATTATATAGACCGAAACTGAAAATTCCCATAAAAAACAGGACACACATTTCTGTATGTCCCGTCTTGAAAAGTTCTTGCAGAGGTTCGCACATAGAAAACACTATGTGTTGCCCCCTGAAATCATGACATTTGGCACTATCTGATTTCTTCCATAGTATTTTAATCATTTACACGTTTTTTGATGACTTTTAATCGGGTAAACTCTTCTCGTTCTTTTTCTTCCAATGCATTGGTGATCGTGTAAACAAGATTACTGTACATAGGAATTGTAATATTTTGAAGTGCATTTGCCCTCTTTTGTGTCTTTTTAATATTTGTTGCCAGACGATACGCGGAGTTCTCAATCGTTGAAAGCTTAACGGTTAGGTCTTTTACCTTCTGAAAAGCAATAACAGCTTGATCGATCGATTCATGTGTAGAATAAAAAGAATAGGTTGGAAACGCATTTTCCGGAGTGTATTTTACATGTGGAATTTCTGTTCCCATAATACTTCTTGTCTGGATTACGATAGAATCCTCGATCGGTACGGTACAAGCAAGTTGAGATACTAGATTGATGCCGTGCTCAATATTGGCACGCTGCAAGCATTTGTAAGCATAAGTAAATGTTGTATCAATCTCGTTTTGGATATTGCGGGCTTCATCGATCAGATCCATCAATTCTCTGATCAAGATATTTCGCTTCTTATCCATCAATTCATAACCCTGTCTAGCAAGTGTGAGTGAATTCTTTGCAAGGATCAGATTTCCTTTTGTTGGAAAACTGCGTGTATCCATAGAATCTCTCCTTTCTGGATCATGGACAGATGTATTAGAAGCATCATAGATGCGAATACTCTGTCATATTAAGTGAAATCTAAGCCTCTTCAGAAACTTTAGCTGGTTTATAGTATTTATCGAGGATCTTTGTGTCTACACGGTCGAGCTCTTCTTTTGGAAGGTATCCGAGTAATTCCCATCCAAGATCAAGAGTTTCTTCGATAGAACGGTTTTCTGTTGGTCCTTGCCCAATATAACGTTCTTCAAATAATTTACCGAACAACAGGTATTTTTTATCGATTGGAGAAAGTTCATCTTCACCAATTACAGAAGCTAGATTTCTTGCTTCTCCAACTTTTGCATAAGCGGAGAATAACTGGTTTGCAAGTGGTTGGTGATCTTCTCGAGTATATCCTTCTCCAATACCGTCTTTCATCAGACGGGAAAGTGATGGAAGAATATTGATCGGTGGGTAAATGGATTGACCATTTAATGTTCTGTCCAATACAATCTGCCCTTCTGTAATATATCCTGTAAGGTCAGGAATTGGATGTGTGATATCGTCGTTTGGCATAGTTAAGATAGGAAGCTGAGTTACAGAACCATTTCTTCCCTGTACGATACCAGCACGTTCATAAATCGTAGCAAGTTCACTGTACAGATAACCAGGATAACCTTTTCGAGAAGGAATCTCACCTTTAGATGAAGAAACTTCTCGCATTGCCTCTGCAAATGATGTCATATCTGTCAGGATGACAAGGATATGCATATCATGTTCAAATGCAAGGTATTCTGCAGTTGTGAGAGCTACTTTCGGTGTGATCAAACGTTCTACAACAGGATCATTTGCAAGATTGAGAAACATGACAACATGATCAGATACACCGCTTTCTTCAAATGTATGTCGGAAGAATTCGGCAACATCATGTTTTACTCCCATTGCAGCAAAAACGATCGCAAAGTGTTCATTAGAATTGCTTCCAAGAGAAGCCTGTTTCACAATCTGAGCAGCAAGTTGGTCATGTGGAAGACCGTTTCCAGAGAAGATAGGAAGCTTCTGACCACGGATAAGAGTTGTTAATCCGTCGATTGCGGAAATACCTGTACGGATATAGTTACGAGGATATTGGCGCATGACAGGATTCAAAGGAAGTCCATTAACATCTCGTTTTAATGTGGATCTGATAGGTCCGAGGTCGTCGATCGGTTGTCCAATTCCGTTAAATGTTCGACCGAGCATTTCAGGAGAAAGAGCGATCTCCATTGGATGTCCAGTCAGTTTTGTATGTGTGTTTATCAATGACATATTATCGGAACCTTCGAATACCTGAATGATTGCCTTGTCTTCGTAAATCTCGATAATACGTCCTATTTTCTTTTCATTTCCATCAACGACAAATTCTACGATCTCATCGTAAAAAGCGTCTTGTACGTCCTCCAGCGCAACGAGAGGACCATTGATACTGCTAAGTCCTAAATATTCGATTGACATCGCATGTGTTCCTCCTTATGCATTTTTGTCAAGGACAGTCTGATAAAATGTATCGATATCCTTTTTGTATTGGTCAAATAGTTCAAGATGATCGTTTGGTACATCGTATTTGATCGCGATAATCTTTTCAAAAATGTTTTCTGCTTTCAAAACAGATACTGGATGTCCCATAGTGACGAGGGTACGGCACTGTTTGTAGAGATATAAAATAGTCTCCATCATAAGAAACTGTTTTTGAAGAGAAACACAAGTGTCATCTTTGTGGAATGCATTTTGCTGTAAAAATCCAAGACGTATGACTCTGGCAATCTCAAGAGTCAGTTTCTGATCATCAGGGAGTACGTCACTTCCGATTAGTTTTACGATTTCCAAAAGGCTGCTCTCTGAATTGAGGATTGCCATTAGGCGATTGCGATCATCAACAAATTTAGGCGATACATTGTCATGGAACCAAGGCGCAAGATCGGAAATATATTCGCTGTAACTTGTCAACCAGTGGATTGCCGGGAAGTGTCTAGAATAAGCAAGGTTCTTATCAAGTCCCCAGAAGCATCGTACGAATCGTTTTGTGTTCTGTGTGACTGGTTCGGAAAAGTCACCGCCTTGAGGGGAAACAGCTCCGATGATAGAAACAGAACCTGTTGTACCATTTAAATTCTGCATCATTCCAGCTCTTTCATAAAAGGCGGAAAGTCTGGATGCAAGGTAAGCAGGGAATCCTTCTTCAGCAGGCATTTCTTCCAATCGGCCAGACAGCTCACGAAGTGCCTCTGCCCAACGAGAAGTTGAATCTGCCATGATTGCTACATCATAGCCCATATCACGATAATATTCAGCAAGTGTAAGTCCAGTATAAATACTTGCTTCACGGGCTGCTACAGGCATGTTAGATGTATTAGCGATTAGGACGGTTCTGTCCATCAAAGGATTTCCAGTTCTAGGGTCGATCAGCTCGCTAAATTCTTCCAAAACTTGTGTCATTTCATTTCCACGTTCGCCACAGCCGATGTAGACGATGATATCTGCATTAGCCCATTTTGCGATCTGGTGCTGGGACATTGTCTTTCCAGTACCGAATCCGCCAGGGATCGCTGCTGTTCCACCTTTGGCGATCGGGAACATTGTGTCAAGGATACGCTGACCTGTGATAAGTGGTTCAGAGGCAGGAAAACGATTGTGCGTTGGTCTTGCATTGCGGATTGGCCAGTGTTGTGTCATAGTAAGTTCTTTTGTAGAACCATTATCAAGTTTTAATGTTACGATTGTATCATCGATCGTATAATCTCCATCTTCAGCGACACTAAGAACAGTACCGCTGATTCCAGGAGGAACCATACATTTGTGTAAGATTGCTGGTGTTTCGGGTACTTCTGCAATGATCGTTCCTTCATGAAGATAATCGCCAACATTTACGGTGAGATGGGTTGGCCATTTTTTTGTGCAATCCAGTGCATCAACGCTCACGCCGCGACTGATGAATGCACCACTCGACTGTGCAATCTTTTTGAGTGGACGTTCGATTCCGTCAAAAATGTTATTTAAGATACCAGGTGCAAGTGTAACAGATACGGCACTGCCAGTGGCAATGACTTCTTCACCAGGGCGAAGACCAGAGGTTTCTTCATAAACCTGAACAGTCGTCATAGATTTATCAAGCGCGATTACTTCGCCGACGAGTTTTTCTTTTCCGACATAGACCATTTCATGCATGCGGAATCCAGTGTTCCCTTTCAGATAAATGACAGGTCCGTTGATGCCATAGATTATTCCAGTATTAAGCAACGCTGTCACCTCCTATAAAAAGAAATTCATTGTATTCATTCCATAATTTTGTTTCAAAAGAATCGTCTACTAAGATATTCTTTGAAGGGATCATTGTTCGGATCCCTCCAACAAAATCTTTATCACTAACAGTAAGTATAACGCCTGTTTGTTTTTCTAAAGAGGCTTTTAAATGTGTATCGGATGGGTTTAAAAAGATTGTTTTTTCATTATTACCGGCAATCTTTTTTACTTCTTGAATACAATTGATAAGGTAAGTTTCGTAAGCAGATGTTTTCATATATTCTGCTACGAGTGTTTTTACTTCTTTAAAAATATTGTTTTTCAATGTCAAAGTCAGTCGGCTTTCTTCTCTTTTCAGATCAAGATGGGCTTTTGCCAAAGCTTGATTGAGCTGTTGTTTGGCTTTGACAGTCTCGCTTTTGATCTGTGTCTGAGAGGAGAGCAGAGCTTCTGATTTATGTTCATTGAAAAGTTTTTCAAGTCCATCGCGGTAAGTGTCAATTATGCGGTTTGTACCTGCACGGGCATCTTCCATGACGGAGGCTTGCATATAGGAAAGTTTTTCTTCTAAAGTCAAGGAAATCTCCTCCTTTGATTATTGTTTTGGCTGGAGATCAAGATTTTATAATTTTAATCCGATCGCATCAGCTACATAAGATGTGATAAAATCTTTGCTTCGTCCGGTACCATGTCGGTCAGGAATCTCGATGAGCAGAGGCATTTTTCTTTCTAGTCGGAATTTATCCAGAATATCTGGAAATTCGTGTCCGAATTTTTCTGTGAGTAGAACAATGCCAATGGTCTTGTCATTCAATACATCATAGAGTGCTTTTCGAAGTTCTTCACGTTCATGAACGACAACTCCGTCAACACCTGCGAGTCGCATTCCTGTGTAAGTATCGATGTTATCACTGATCAAGAACATTTTCATATTAGAGCTGTCCAAGGATCATGAAGGAAATGATCAGACCATACAGACAAACACCTTCTGCAAGACCTACGAAGATGAGTGACTTACCAAGGATACTGGAGTCTTCACTGATCGCTCCAAGAGCAGCACTTGCAGCGCTTGCTACGGCAATACCACCACCGATACAAGAAAGACCAGTAACTAATGCTGCGGCGATGTAGCCAAGACCAGTTGCTAATGTTGCTGTAGTAGCAGTTTCAGCAGCCTGTGCGTTTGGTCCGCCAAGAAGCATGATCGTTGCGATCGTAAATGCGCCAAAGAAGAAAAATGCATTTGTTGCAAGTGTCAGTTTATAACGTTTTTTGTTTTTTTCTCCGATCAGAAAATATCCAAATGGAATGATAATACTTAAGATCAATGTGATGCTAAGAATAAGTTTTGTAGCTAAAGTCATGATAAATACCTCCTGAAATCTAATTTAAAGTATGTTTATATGGTTTGAATTCGCGTCCGGCACCTTTGTAGAAACGGCTGAACATTTCGTAGTATTCCAAACGAAGAACCTGAATACCTACGATCAGACCTTCCATACCACAAACGAAGATGTTTCCGAGAACTACAACGAGCCAGTTTGGATTTCTTCCGTCTGTTGCACCAGCAAGCATCAATACAACTTCCATCATAGCCGCGTGGCTGACTGCGAAAGCTCCGATTCGTACAAAAGAAAGTGTGTTTGAAAAATAGCTCAGCATTGTTTCGAATAATTCGAAGAAACCTTGCAAAAGGAACATTCCTGCACTTTCTTCCATAAGTTCCGCTTTTTTCTTAATCTTATTGGTTAAAGGTTCTTTAAATAAGATCAAAAGTAAAGGAATACCGAACATGACTGCCATAAAGATACCACCTGGTACTTTGTTTCCTGTCATGAAAAGTACGATTGTGATAACAACTGCACTGTAAAAGACAAGTCCTGCGATACCATTTACATCGAACCAAGTACTTCCGATGTCATGACTTTTGAATCCATTTATGATATGAAGTATCATAGCTAATATGATCAGTCCCATACCAAAAGCAATTGTTACGATAAAAACAGTGTTTAATCTTCCGATAAATGGAAGTGTGGTCATATGACTCATAGGATGCAGCCATATGGCATCGATCACATTTTCAAAACCAAATACACTGCCGAACATAAATCCGAAAAATGTTGAGAAGATTCCGGCTGTGGAAACGATTCCTGCAAGTGCGATATGTTTAAATTTGTAAAGTAAAAATCCACCGATCGCAAGAACGAGTCCCTGTCCGACATCGCCAAACATCATACCGAAAATGAAGGAATAGGTCAGTCCGACAAAAACAGTAGGATCAATCTCATTATGAGATGGAAGACCATACATTCCGATATACATTTCATAAGGTTTGAAGATCTTAGGATTTTTTAATTTTGTTGGTGGTTCGCCAAGATGACTTTTATGCTCTGTTTCAAGAACGATGATAATATCGTCATCATTTTTAGTTTCTGACAGTAGTTTTTTGATATCTGTTTCTGACATCCATCCGCATAAAACATAATAGTCATTGCCGTCATTCAGCATGCGGGCAGCGTATTTGCGAATATCAAAATTGCTGGAAAGAACTTCTAATTTCTCTTTTGCTGCAAGGATCTGAGGTCCGCGAGAACGGATCAATTCTGTAATCTGATCTTCTACATCAGTAAGCTGTTTTGCAAGGATTTCAGCTTGTTTTTGAAGATCTGCATAGACTTCGGCAGGTGTTCCCTCAGCAATATTACTTATTTGGCTATGTTCAAAATGCAGAGAACGGAAAGTTGCATCTGCCTTCTGTGCATCGCGTGCGGAAACAAAATAGATTCCATATTGATAATTTTCGTCGCGTCCGCCTTCAATAAAGATAGCAGACAGATCATCTAATAGATATTTTTGGAGCTTTCCATAAAAATAAATAGGAAGACGTCCAAAACGGTATTTAATGAACTGATAAGAACGGATATCTTTCATATCATATTCAATGGAACGGAATGGCGCGATCGCATTCATCTGTGTAAGAATCTCATCCCGTTGTTTACGAATAGAATCTCGAGTCTCTTTCAGATTCAGATAGTCTCTGTTTGTCTGTTTGATAAGGCCCTTCATTGATTCGAAATCAAGATTTCCATCTGGTGTCATCTGCTCTGGATTATCGATCAGGCGGATAAACTGCTCTGTAAGAGAAAGCGTGTTACGGTAAGGATTCGAGTCTGTGATCGGCTGCAGATTCTCGACCGTTTTTAATTCTGACAGGGCAGATTCTAGATGGATCTCGTGTTTGGAAATATATTGATCGGTAACGCGATCAATATCATTCAATGGACCAGAAATGGTCACAAATTTCATTTTTACAATCATCGGTTATTTCCTCCCACATATGAAAGTGTTTCTTCCGGTGTCAGGCCGTACCGGATACATTCTATCGTAGTTGTCAATCGTTTCAATTCTTCTTCTTTTAAAAATAGATACGTGTTGATCGATGCGATAGAATATGGATTTTTCCGACGGTCTCGTGTGAGCAGATGATACATACAGTTTTTGTAAATCTGTTCCGCAGAATGGGATTCATCGGAATCGGCAGAAGCAATATATTTCGCATAGATCGTTTTTTCAATCAATGGTTTTAATGCGTCTGCATCAGGAGCTTCCACAAGTTCTTTTATAAGATCAGTAGAAAGTTTGTATTGTACTGGGATAAGAAGTGTATATATTTCAGCAGAAGTCATGTGATAATACTTCTTCGCACGGTAAATCCATTGGAGATTCAAAAGATCGATCTGTGAGCCAAAATCTCTCGTATAAATTTCCAGTTCTTTCTTCTTTAATAATTTCTTGCGGACTTTCCATAATATTGAAAAATAATATTGGTCTAAAGCTAGATCATAATCAAATAATGTAATGGAAGAGGAACTTTTGAGACTACATAAAGGAATGTAGTACTCTGTATTCTTCAAACTTTCGATCAGTTCATCGACAGTCTGGGCTGCGGCTAGTTTGTCAATAGAAAGGCTCGAATACTTATCGAAGAAGTCCTTTTTGTAACTCAGTTCAAGAATATCAGATTGTTCGTTTAAAACAGAACGGAAACAATATTTGATCAAATCAATTTCAAAATGTTTGATAAATAGTTTCAAGAACTTGCGTTGCTTCATATTACAGAATTTGTAAATTTTGGAATATTCGTAGTAGAGCCCCCGGATGAGAATTTTTTCTATGGAGCCTCTGTGGAGATGCTGATCTTCCAATGGTGTCAGTATTTGTGAATAAGAAGAGTGATCTTTTAAATACTGGACAACCTCTGGAACAGTATGAAATGCAGAGAGTTGTGTAAAATCCTCATCAGTCAGAAGTCTAGCTTCCATGGCATGAAGTTTGGTTACGATCCCACTATATGCAAGTAGATTTCCCATACTTTATACCTCTGTGATTCTTTTAAAAATAGCCTGTGCGTATTCCTTATGTTTCTCTTCGTACTCTTTTTGAAGAGCTGCGATATAGGTCTGGCTTGTGATTTTTTGTTGTTCAAGAAGCCCGGTTGTCTGTTCTTCTAGTCTGCTTCGAATTGCCTGTATTTCTGCAGAGGTCTTGGCTTCTAGTTCCTTGTTAAATTCTTGATACTTCTTTTCATAGTCTTGATCGAGCTGTTGTTTTTGGACTTCTGCATTTTCTGCGATC
Source organism: uncultured Clostridium sp. (assembly GCA_964484055.1). Lineage (GTDB taxonomy): Bacteria > Bacillota > Clostridia > Lachnospirales > Lachnospiraceae > Schaedlerella. The sequence goes on along the minus strand of CAZAEC010000013.1, from coordinate 13,281 downwards.
ATAGAAGCAGCAGTATCAATCTCAGATAATCGTTTAACAATGGAGTTCATATTATAACCTCCTTTTTTATAATATGTCACGTTAATATGATACTCCTTTTGATTGAAAAAACAACTTAAATTCGGCAAAAAAAAGGATCGTCAAAAGAGATATTTTCCTTCGAAATTGTAGAAAATTTATTAAATTTGACGAAAGAAAATTAAAGTGAAATGAAAAAAGTATACAAAAATGTACAAATAAAACTGTTTATAATTTACAAAATAGGAGTTTTGATTGAAATAAAATACATAAAAGCTTATAATCGACGGTAGAAAACTCACAGGAGGATATATATGAGATTAAGAAACATTCCATACGCGGAAGATGTAATACAGGAACATAAGACAGTGATCAAACAGCCACAAGAGCATAAGGGAAAATGGGCAGAGGTGTTTGGTAACACAAATCCAATCCATATCGAAATAGGTATGGGTAAAGGGAAATTCATAATGCAGATGGCGGCAAAGCATCCAGAGATTAACTATATTGGAATTGAAAAATATACAAGTGTTTTGCTTCGTGCGACAGAAAAATATGATACAGAAGAATTTTGTGAACTTCAGAATGTAAAATTCATCCGTATGGATGCAACAGAGTTGGAAAATGTATTTGAACCAGACGAGATTGAACAGATCTATCTTAACTTTTCTGATCCATGGCCAAAGTCTAGACACGCAAAACGCCGTCTGACTTCTGTTGAATTTTTGGCAAGATATATTAAAGTGCTTCCAGAAAATGGAAGAGTAGAATTTAAGACAGATAATACACCATTGTTTGATTTCTCTTTGGAACAGGCTGAAGAGGCAGGATGGAAGATGATCGCATATACATATGATCTTCATAATCACGAAGAGATGAACAAAGGCAATGTTATGACAGAATACGAAGAAAAATTCTCTTTAAAAGGTCAGCCGATCAATAAGATGATCATACAGAGACCATAGAGGGCATTTGTTTAATGATATCCATATAATATACTAAGAAGCCTTGCGTGAAGGAGTGTGTGATGTATAAAACACGTTGCGTTACAAAGATATTTTGCAGATCTAGATGGGAACGAAAGATTCGTTGTATCAGATACTCATTAAATGAAGTGTGCAGAATATTAAATCATAAGAAATGTAGATAAGGCAAATAGAATGATCACAAAAGAATATAAATTTTGAAAAATGATTCAATAGCGAGACAGTTTTGGCTGCCTCGCTATTTTTGGATTAAAAGAGGTTATACACTTTGCCGGCGGATCAAGTTTGTATTTACTTCGATTTTTACAGGACGATAATGATCATCATCATTGATACTGATCAATCTTTTGACTGCTGTCTCTGCCATATAGCGGATTGGAACGTTGATCGTAGTTAGATTTGGTTCGATATATGTACACATGGAAATATTGTCAAAACCAACAAAGCCGACATCTTTTGGAACTTCATAACCGAAATCTTTAAAAGCCTTCATAGCTCCAGCTGCGATCAGATCATTATCGGCAAAATAACACGAAGCAATTTCATCTCCACTTTTTAAAATTTCAGTCATATCTGCATATGCACCCTCCATAGAAGGAGACAATCTATGAACAATGGAGTTAGAAGGAGACATTCCGCTATTTCGGATTGCTTTATAAAATCCATCCGCTCGGGCTTCAAAATTATACATATCATATGAAGAACGAAGATAACCAGGTTGCGTTTGTCTCTTTTTGATAAGGAAACGAGTTGCTTTATAAGCCCCCTCTTCATTATTCATAAGCACACAATCCATTTTTGTAGAATCTATAAATGTATCGATCACAACAATAGGAAGAGAAATATAAGAAAAAGGGAAAAAATCTTCTTTTTGCATTTCTGTACCTAATAGCAAGATTCCGATACAGTCAGAAGTAATTGCACGTTTTAGTTGTTTGTCAACATCAGGTCCTTCAAAAATATTAGTCGTGACAAGTTTATAGCCATTGGCTTTACAATGTTCTTCAATACCAGTCGTCAGTGTATCGAAGAAGGCGGTATGCTGTACTTTAAGAACTGCACCATATTTTCTATAAATAACATAATGGATCGTTTTTGTGGTCTTTGAAGATTTTTTTAATCTTGTAAAATCATAGGAGTGATTGTGAGCTGTTTCAAGAACCCGTTGACGGGTCGCTGTACTAACGCCTGGTTTTCCGTTAAGAGCCATAGAGACGGCTGCTTCGGAAAGACCGAGTATTTTTGCTAATTCTTTTGCAGTAATAGACATAATGGATACCTCAGTTTTGATAGATAATCATAATTATAGCGTAAATTATAGAAAAGCTCAATATTAAGTGAAAAATTAAGTAAAAAACACTTAATAATATATGTTAATTAAGTTGTGCGTGAGATATAATTTTTATAAAGATAAAAGAAAGAGATAAGAAAAGAAGAAGCAAGTTTTCTTCTTTTCTCCTTGTAAATAAGAAAATAGGAGGGATAAGATGGGAAAGATTAAACTTGGATATGCTCCAACAAGAAGAAGTATATTTAGTGCACCAGATGCGATTAAATATCGAGGACTCACAGCAGACAGACTGACAGAGCTTGGAATTGATTTTGTGGATATCACAGATATTAATGAAGAAGGCCTTCTTTATAATGATGAAGATATGTATAAGATCGCTGAAAAATTTAAAAAAGAAAAGATAGACGGTTTATTCCTTCCACATTGTAACTTCGGAACGGAATACGAATGTGCCAGACTTGCAAAAGAATTGAATGTACCGGTTCTTTTATGGGGACCTCTCGATGAAAGACCAGAACCAGACGGAACAAGACTTCGTGATACACAGTGCGGTCTGTTTGCAACAGGAAAGGTACTGCGTAGATTTGGAATTCCATTTACATATATGACAAACTGCAGATTGAATGATCCAGTTTTTGAAAGAGGACTTAGAGATTTCATGGCAGTATGCAATGTTGTAAAGACATTTAGAAATATCAGAATCCTTCAGATTTCAACAAGACCATTTGATTTCTGGTCAACAATGTGTAATGAAGGAGAATTATTAGAGAAATTTAATATCCAGCTTTCACCAATTCCAATGCCAGAACTTACAGACATGATGAAAGAAGTAAAGGCAGAAGGAACAGAAGTTGCAGAAGTAATTAAGTATTGTCGTGAAAATATGGAAATCTGCATTAAAGATGAAGAGTTGGAAAATGTTGCAGCATTGAAAGTAGCAATGAAAACACTTGCTGAAAAATATGGCTGCAAAGCAATTGCGATCCAGTGTTGGAATCAGTTGCAGAGCGAAATCGGAATCATGCCATGTGCAGCGAATGCTCTTTTGAATGAAGAAGGAATCCCAGTAGTATGTGAAACAGATATTCATGGTGCGATCACTTCTCTTATGGTTGAAGCAGCAGGTATGGATGATACAAGAAGTTTCTTTGCTGACTGGACGATCCGTCATCCAGATGTAGCGAATGGAGAATTGCTGCAGCATTGTGGTCCATGGCCAATCTCCGTAGCAAAAGAAAGACCAAAGATTACATATCCATTAGCATTTGATTATCCAGGAAGTATCACAGCTGAAGCGAAACATGGTGATGTTACATTGGCAAGATTTGACGGTGATAATGGAGAATATTCTTTGCTTCTCGGTAATGCAAAAGGAATTGATGGACCAAGTGGAATGGGAACATATCTTTGGGTAGAGGTTGAGAATATCAAGCGATTAGAAGCAAAGATTGTAGAAGGACCATATATTCATCATTGTGTAGGTATTCACAAAGATGTTGTGCCAGTATTATATGAGGCTTGTAAATATATCGGTGTGAAGCCAGATTTATATGATCCGATCGAGGAAGATGTAAAAGCATATTTACGTGGAGAATGATTCGGAGGAAATAAAATGGAAAACTTGAAGGCATTGTCCTACAAATTAAGAAAAGATGTAATCGATATGATCATTGAAGGAAAAGGTGGTCATATTGGTGGAGATATGAGTGTGATCGATATTCTTGTACAGCTTTACTTTAAAGAAATGAATATCGGACCAGATATGATGGATGATCCGAACAGAGACCGTTTTGTGATGAGTAAAGGTCATTCTGTCGAAGCATTATATGCAGTGCTTGCAGAAAAAGGATTTTTCCCAATTGAAACTGTAATAAAAGAATTTTCTAAATTCGGTTCAAAGTTTATTGGTCATCCAAATAATAAACTTCCGGGAATCGAGATGAATTCGGGATCACTTGGTCATGGACTTCCAGTGTGTGTTGGAATGGCCTTGGCTGGAAAGATGAACAAGCAGGATTACAGAGTGTATACAGTAATGGGAGACGGGGAACTTGCAGAAGGTTCCGTATGGGAAGCAGCGATGGCAGCACACCAGTATAAACTTGATAACTTGTGTGCGATCATTGACAGAAACCGTCTTCAGATCTCTGGCTGTACAGAAGATGTGATGGCACATGACAGTCAAGAAGAAAGATGGTCTTCTTTTGGATGGCATGTGATCTCGATCAATGGAAATGATTTTGATGAATTGGAGGCCGCATTTGCAGAAGCAAGAACAGTAAAAGATGCGCCGACAGTTATTATTGCAAATACAGTAAAAGGATGTGGTTCACCAGTTATGGAAAACAAAGCAAACTGGCATCACAAAGTACCAAATGCTGAAGAATATGCTCAGATCATGAAAGATTTGGATGCAAGAAAGGAGGCTGCACTCCATGAATAAGATCCCAAATCGTCAGGCCATCTGTGAAGTATTGATGGAAGAGGCAAAAAAAGATAAAGATATTGTTGTATTGTGCAGCGATTCAAGAGGAAGTGCATCACTTACACCATTTGCGAATGAATTTCCAGAACAGTTTGTAGAAGTTGGAATCGCGGAACAGAATCTGGTAAGTATTTCTGCAGGACTTGCAAAATGTGGCAAGAAACCATTTGCAGCTTCACCAGCATGTTTCCTTTCTACAAGAAGTTATGAGCAGGCGAAAGTAGATTGTGCGTATTCAAATACAAATGTAACATTAATCGGTATCAGTGGCGGCATCAGTTATGGTGCACTGGGAATGAGTCATCATTCTGCACAGGATATCGCAGCAATGTCAGCAATCCCAAATATGAGAGTGTATCTTCCAAGTGACAGATTCCAGACGGCATGTCTGATCAAGTCATTATTAAAGGATGAAAAACCTGCTTATATCCGCGTGGGAAGAAATCCTGTAGAAGATATTTATACAGAAGATAATTGTCCATTTGAAATGGATAAAGCAACTGTTTTAACAGAGGGAACAGATGTTGCGATCATTGCATGTGGTGAGATGGTAAAACCAGCGTATGATGCAGTAGCACTTTTAAAAGAAGATGGAATCAGCGCAACAGTTGTTGATATGTATTGTGTAAAACCTCTTGATAAAGAGGCTGTTGTAAAAGCTGCACAGAACGCAAAAGTAGTGATCACTGTAGAAGAACATGCACCTTTTGGTGGACTTGGCTCAATGGTATGTCAGGTAGTATGCAGTGAGTGCCCAAAGAAAGTTATCAATCTTGCACTTCCGGACGCACCGGTTATTACAGGAACATCAAAAGAAGTATTTGATTATTATGGATTGAATGCAGAAGGAATTGCTAGAACAGCAAAGGAGAATCTGTAAGATGGCAAAATATGTACTTGGAATTGATCAGAGTACACAAGGAACAAAAGCACTGTTATTTAATGAAGCAGGAGAGCTGATCTGCAGAACGGATCTTCCACATCGACAGATTGTTGATGATAAAGGTTGGGTAGAACATGATCCAAACGAAATCTATGCTAACACGGTACAGGTTGTAAAAGATCTCATTGAAAAAGTGGAGATTAAAAAAGAAGAAATCGAAGTTTTAGGAATCAGCAATCAGCGTGAAACAGCACTTGTTTGGAACAAGATCACAGGAGAACCTGTATATAATGCAATCGTATGGCAGTGTGCAAGAGGTGCAGAAATCTGTGAACGAATCGCAGAACCTGCTGTTGAAGGCATGATCCGTACTCATACAGGACTTCAGCTTTCACCTTATTTTTCAGCAGCGAAGATCGCATGGATATTCGAAAACGTTGAAGGTGTGAAGGAAAAAGCTTTGGCAGGAGAAATCTGCTGTGGAACAATAGATAGTTGGCTTGTATATAAGCTGACTAATGGAAAAGAATTCAGAACAGATTATTCGAATGCATCACGTACACAGTTGTTCAATATTAAGACATTGGAGTGGGATGAAAAAGTATGTAAAGTCTTTGGAATCCCGAAAGAATGTCTGGCAGAGGTCACAGATTCCGATGGATTTTACGGAATGACTGATTTTGAAGGCTTTCTTGAAAAACCGATACCTATAAGAGGTGTTTTAGGAGATTCACATGGTGCATTGTTTGGACAAGGCTGTTTGAACAGAGGGATGATTAAAACAACTTATGGAACAGGTTCATCAATTATGATGAATGTAGGAGATGAACCAGTATTCAGCAAAGATGTTGTGAGTTCTCTCGCATGGTGTATGTCTGGAAAAGTAAATTATGTATTGGAAGGAAATATCAATTATACAGGAGCTGTGATCAGTTGGCTTAAGAATGATCTTGGTTTGGTCAAGACTCCAGGAGAGACACAGGAACTTGCAGAACAGGCAAATCCAAAAGATACAACGTATTTAGTGCCAGCATTTTCAGGATTAGGTGCTCCGTATTGGGATAGTGAAGCAAAGGCTGTAATCTACGGAATGAGCCGTACAACAAAACGTGCTGAACTTGTAAAAGCAGGACTGGAAAGTATCGTGTATCAGATCACAGATGTGATCAAAGCGATGGAAACAGATTCCGGAATCCCGATCACGGAATTACGTGTAGATGGGGGTCCAACAAGAAATACATATTTGATGCAGTTCCAGAGTGATATTGCAGAGATCCCAGTACAAGTTCCGTCGGCTGAAGAATTGTCTGGTATTGGTGCTGCGTATACAGCGGGAATCTCAGCAGGGATCTATCAAAAAGAAACGATATTTAATGGCATGGGACGAAAGAAATTCGAACCATCTATGGATAAAAAAGTCAGAGATCAAAAATACAGTGGATGGAAAGAAGCTGTAGGAAAAGTTCTGACAAAATAAAGAGTTCTTCAGGGAGGCGTCACCCTGATAACTACGGCTGATGTAAGGTCAGTCAGATACAAAACTACTTTTTAAGGAGGAATAAGTTATGAAAAGAAAAATTTTAGGCGTATTACTTAGTATGGCATTGGCAGTGTCTATGTTAGCTGGATGTGGTGCGACAGATGAACCAGCAGAAACAAAAGACAAAGAAACAGTGGCAGAGGATGAAACAGTCGAAGAAGAAGCTCTTCCAGGCGGTGGATCTAACATTATTTATGTAATCACACCATCTCATTCAAATCCATTCTTTAAGACAGAGGCTGATACAGCGGAAGCAAAAGCAAAAGAACTTGGCTATGAAGTAAAAGTTGTATCTCATGATGACGATGCTACAAAACAGTCTGAATTATTCGACAACGCTATTGCTGATAAAGCAGCAGCGATCATCTGCGATAATGCAGGTGCTGACGCAACAGTTGAAGCAGTTCAGAGAGCAAGAGATGCAGGAATCCCAACATTCCTTATTGACCGTGAGATCAATGCAGAAGGTGTTGCAATTTCTCAGATTGTAGCAAACAACTATCAGGGTGCAAAAGCAATCGCTGAAAAATGGGTTGAAGCTATGGGAGAAGAAGGAAAATATGCTGAATTATTAGGAAAAGAATCTGATACAAACGCAGGTGTTCGTTCTTCAGCATTCCATGAAGTAATCGATCAGTATGATGGATTAGAATGTGTAGCTACACAGACAGCTAACTGGGAACAGGTTCAGGGATATGAAAAAACAGAAACAATCCTTCAGTCTAACCCAGAGATCACAGGTATCATCTGTGGTAACGATACAATGGCAGTTGGTGCAGCAGAAGCTTGTAAGGCAGCTGGAAGAACTGACATTAAGATTATCGGTGTAGATGGTTCAGATGAAGCAGCAGCTCTTATTAAAAACGGTGAGATGACAGGTACAGCTTTACAGCAGTGTGCATTGATCGCAGAAATGGCTGTTCAGCAGGCACATGATTATCTGACAAATGGTACAACAGGTCTGGATGAAAAACAGTTGGTAGACTGTGTTGCAATTACAGCAGACAATGTTGATAAATTGAAAACATTTGTATATTCAGAATAGTTATTCTTAACTTGTAGACAAAATAGGGGCTCTTAAGCCCCTATTTGCCTATTATTGACATCCTATGAAAGATGGTTTTGTTACTAAAAAATGACAAAAAAACTTCTGATAGAATAATACAGAAATAGGAGAGATTATGAAAAAAAGAGTATTGGCACTGACCCTTGCATTTGTAATGGTATTGGGCAGCACAGGATGTGTAAAAGTTGTAAAAATTGGAGAAGAAGGCGCATTGACTGGTAATGTTGAATTTAATGCCAGTGATAATGTAAGCGATATGTGGGATGCAGCAGTAGCAAATATTGAAGAGAAGGCGGTTGAGCTTCCTACATTTCTTACAGAAGCAAATGGAGATTTGAGTTCTCTTGTAGATCAGTATGGAAAATATTCTATGGGAACATCAGGAACGATCAGTTATGCTGTAAAAGGAACTGGTGTCGTGGAAGAAGTGAACCAGGAGAAGAAAGCTGGTTATATGACTGTTAAATTGGATGGTTATGAAGGAAGCGAAGTTATTAAGATCCAGATAGGAAGTATTTACAAAGGTTCATCAACAAGAGATACTCTTGATATTGTAAACTTTGGTGATTATACAAACCAGCAGGATTGGGCAGCTGTTTCACAGGAATTACATACAATGATCGATACAGATGTGATCCAGCCTGCAGATCCAGCAAGCCTTGTAGGAAAGACAATTGATTTTACTGGAACATTTAGTGTAGAAGGAAATGACGAATTGTTGATCACTGTTGTAAGATTAGAGACAAAATAATTACAGGGGGATTGGGCTATGACAAGTATGTGTAGAGAAGGCGTGTGCTTTCACGCTGAAGGGATAAGCAAAATTTATCCTGGTACCAAAGCTCTGGATAATGTTAATTTTGATTTGTTAACAGGAAAAGTAAATGTATTGATTGGAGAGAACGGAGCTGGAAAATCAACTCTGATGAAAATGATCGCAGGGATCGAACAGCCGAGTGAAGGAAAATTGTACATGGGTGATAAAGAGGTACATTTCAAAGATACAACGGAAGCCAGAAGCCATGGGATCGGAATCATTCATCAGGAATTAAATCTGTTTCCGAACCTTCCGGTTTATCAGAATATCTTTATGGCAAGAGAAAAGAAAAAAGGCTTTGGAATGGACAATGAGTACCATCGTAAAAAATCAGAAGAGATCCTTAAAAAACTCGAGCATGAGATTCCGGTAGATACGTTGGTTGGGGATCTAAGAGTTGGTCAGCAGCAGATGATCGAGATTGCGAGAAACCTTGTAGATGACGATCTTAAGATTCTTATTATGGACGAACCTACATCTTCTCTTTCTGAACAGGAAGTACAGGTACTTTTCAAGATCATGAGAGAGTTGACTGCACAGGGAATTTCAATCGTATATATTTCACATCGTCTGGAAGAGATCATGCAGATTGGTGATCATGTAACGATTCTTCGAGATGGAAAATATGTTGCAGATGCAGATGTAAAAGATATCAATGTTCCATGGATCGTTAAACAGATGACTGGAGAAGGAAAATCTTATCCAAAGAGAGAACGTGGTATTGATTGGGATAAACAGGAAAAAGTATTGGAAGTAAAAGATCTCTGCTTGCCAAAGAGTGGTGGTGGATATCTTTTGAATAATGTAAGTTTCGATCTGAAGAAAGGTGAGATCTTAGGAATTTATGGTCTGATGGGTGCAGGAAGAACGGAAGTGTTTGAATGTATCATGGGACTTCGTCCAGAACATACTGGGGATATTATCTTGAATGGAGAGAAAATGAATATCAGATCTGTTGCAGAACAGATTGAAAAAGGTTTTGCTCTCGTTCCAGAAGACAGACAGCGAGAAGGTCTTGTACAGACAATGGATATTGGAAGAAACTGTTCCCTTTCTGCGTTGACAAGATACACAAAAGCTGGATTCATCAACTTTAAAAAAGAAAATGAAATGGTTGAAAAAGAGATCAAAGATATTTCGATCAAAGTTGCAGATAAAAGATTACCAATCTTGTCTTTATCAGGTGGTAATCAGCAGAAAGTTGTTATCGGAAAAGGTATTTTAACTGATCCTAAGATTCTTCTTATGGATGAACCAAGCCGAGGTATCGATATTGGTGCCAAGACGGAAGTATTTGATATTATAAATCAGTATGCAGAACAGGGACTTTCAATCATCGTTATTTCTTCCGAATTGAAAGAAATCATCTCAATTGCAGATAGAGTAATCGTTTTATCAAATGGTATTAAAACAGGTGAATTAGTTGGCGACGAGATCAAGGAAGAAGAACTGGTACTTGCATCTTATAAAGGTCATCATAATCATTAAGAGGTAAAAGGAGATTAGATATGAGTGGAAATAAAAAAACTTCCAATAATAAATTGGCAATGACCCTCTTAAAGGGCCGTACATTTATTGTATTAATCGTTATGCTGATTTTCTTCAGTATTACGGCAGATAACTTCCTTAGCATGAATACTGCATTGTTGATCGGTAAACACGTTGCATTATACGGTATTCTTGCAATTGGTATGACATATGTTATCATCACAGGTGGTATTGACCTTTCTGTTGGTGCTGTAGTAGGTCTTGGTGGAATGATCGCAGGTGGACTCTTACAGAATGGTCTCACGATCAAACCACTTGGGGTAACACTGTACTTTAGTGTTCCACTGGTTGTATTGATCACAGTTCTCGTTGGAGCACTGATCGGTATTATCAATGGTTTTATCATCACAAGATTTAATGTTGCACCATTTATCGCAACATTAGGTATGATGTATGTTGCCCGTGGTTTGGCAAATATTCATTCACAGGGAGCTACATATTCTGATCTGAAAGGATACGAAGCACTTGGTAACCAAGGATGGAGTTTCTTTGGTTCTCGTGTTGCTGGTATTCCAGTTGGTTTGATCATCCTTGTGATCATGGCAATTTTCTTTTCAATCTTACTTAAGAGAACATCATTTGGATGGCATGTATTCTCAATTGGTGGTAATGAAAAGGCAGCAAAATTGTCAGGTGTTAAAGTAAATAAGATTAAGATTTTAGTTTACATGATCTCTGGTATCTGTGCAGCAGTTGTTGGTATCATTGCTTCTTCACAGCTTGCAGCATCACATCCTGCAACTGGTGAATCTTGGGAAATGAATGCGATCGCAGCTGCAGTACTTGGAGGAACATCTATGGCTGGTGGTGTTGGAACGATCGGCGGAACAATCGTCGGAGCATTCGTTATCGGTGTTATCAATGATGGTATGGTAATGTGTGGCGTATCCGAATTCTGGCAGATGGTAATCAAAGGTCTTGTTATCGTATTAGCGGTAATCATTGACCAGTTCCAGAGAAATCTTCAGGCAAAAATGGCATTGAAAGCAAGAAACGAAAGCAAATAGGAGGCACGTATGAAGAAGAGAGGTATTTTAAACGCGCAGTTATCAGGACTTATTGCTGCGTTAGGGCACATGGATACGTTTATGATCGGTGATGCAGGAATGCCGATTCCAAAAGGAATTCCAATCGTGGATCTGGCACTTTGTGGAGGAGTACCTACTTTTATTCAAACGATGGATGCAGTCCTTGAAGAGGCAGAAGTGGAGCATTATACACTTGCGGAAGAGATTGTTGAAAATAATCCAGAACTTCTGGCATATATCAAAGGAAAACTTCCAGAGGTAGAATATGAGATGATACCGCATGCGGAGTTGAAAAAAATGTCTGCAAATGTTAGATTTGCGATCCGAACAGGAGAATTTACACCTTATCCAAATATCATTTTGCGTGCAGGTGTTGCATTTTAAAGTATCTTATTTTAACAAATATAGATAAGAAAAGCAGTCACGATTGTGGCTGCTTTTAAAGTAGTGTATACTAGAAGATAGATTAAACAGTGTTCAAAATAAAAGTAAGGAGAAGTTGACCATGAAAGTATTGAATTTTGGATCATTGAATGTAGATTATGTATATAAACTTCCTCATGTGGTTATGAAGGGCGAAACGATTTCGTCTAGTTCATTGCATACATATCCAGGTGGTAAAGGTTTGAATCAGTCGATTGCTCTTGGAAAAGCTGGTGCAGAAGTTTATCATGCAGGGGCGATCGGAGAAGATGGAAGATTTCTTGTGGATTTTTTGAATGAATCAGGAGTTAATACAAAGTTTGTAAAAATTTTCTCTGATATAAAGAGTGGACATGCGATCATCCAGAATGATGATGAAGGTGATAACTGTATTCTTCTTTATGGAGGAGCTAATCAGGCAATCACAAAAGAGCAGGTTGATGAAACGATGGCAGAGTTTTCTGAGGGAGATTATCTGGTGCTTCAGAATGAAATAAATGAATTGAAATATATTGTTGAAAAGGCACACGAAAAAGGAATGCAGATCGTGCTCAATCCATCTCCAATGAATGAAAAGATAACAGATCTGCCATTAGAATACATTAATTATTTCCTTTTAAATGAGATTGAGGCAGGACAGATTTTGGGAAGAAGTGTAGAGTCTCCAGAAGAGATTATTGCAGCATTAGCAGAAGTCTTTCCACATGCAAAGATTGTACTTACACTTGGTGGTGATGGTTCTATATATTCAGATGGAACAAAGAAAATTGCGCAGCATATATACAAAGTAGAGACAGTTGATACAACTGCTGCTGGTGATACTTTTACAGGATATTTTATTGCTGGAGAATTAAAAGGACAGGCAACAGAAGTATCTATGGATATGGCAGCAAAAGCGGCTGCGATTACAGTTTCTAGACCTGGAGCAGGAGTTGCGATTCCAACATTAAAAGAAGTAGAAGAATTTCAGTTGTAAATTAAATGAAATTATTATGGGTATTCGGTCTATAGAAAAATTTCAAGAGTGGGTACCCATTTCTTTATGAAAAACCATAAAAAATAAAAAAATTCAAAAAAGGTGTTGACTTTTCGGATACATAGTAGTATTATACTACTTGTGCCGAAGATAAGCGGTAAAACAAATAAGCGCGATTAGCTCAGTTGGTAGAGCACCTGACTCTTAATCAGGGTGTCCA
>CAZAEC010000012.1:0-68589 GCA_964484055.1 uncultured Clostridium sp. | reverse complement strand
AGTGTCTGAAGTGGAATTGTTCCTTCGCTGTAGAACTCTGTACGAGCCATATCAGCACCACCAAGACGTCCTGAAACGGATGCTTTGATACCAAGTGCACCAGATTTCATTGTTCTGGACATACAAGATTTCATAGCACGTCTGAATGAAATACGGTTTTCAAGCTGCTGTGCGATGTTTTCAGCTACTAACTGAGCATCTTTGTCTGGTCTCTTAACTTCTTTGATATCAACGATGAGCTTTTTGCTTGTATATTTAGCAAGTTCGCCTTTAACTTTTTCGATTTCGGAACCACCTTTACCGATTACTACACCAGGTTTAGCTGTGTAAACGATAACTTTTACGCGGTCAGATGCTCTTTCGATTTCAATCTTTGAAATTCCAGCATTGTATAATCTCTTTTTAAGAAATGTTCTAATTGCATGGTCTTCTACCAGGTTGTCTGCGAAATCTTTTTCTGCATACCATTTGGAATCCCAGTCCTTGATAACGCCGACTCTCAGACCATGTGGATTAACTTTCTGTCCCATATTGTCCTCCTATCTTTCATTCAGCACGATTGTGATGTGGCTCATTCTCTTTTCGATTCTGTAAGCTCTACCCTGTGCTCTTGGCTGAATTCTCTTCATTGTCGGTCCTTTGTTTGCGTAGCATTCTTCGATATAAAGATTTTCTACGCTCATTCCGTTATTGTTCTCAGCGTTAGCAATTGCTGATTTTAATAATTTTTCTATTACGCTTGAAGCATATCTTGGATTGTAAGCTAAAATACCAAGTGCTGTCTGTACGTCTTTACCTCTGATGGCATCCAATACGAAACATGCTTTCTGAACAGATACTCTAGCGTAAGAAATCTTAGCTGATGGTCTTGTATCTTTCTGTGCATTTCTCTCTCTTTTGATTTGGGATCTATGTCCTTTAGCCATTGGATGAACCTCCTTTCAAAACTTGTGATCTATAATTATCTAACTCTTGATTTCTTCTCGTCTTTTCCGTGTCCTCTATATGTTCTTGTTGCAACGAACTCTCCGAGTTTGTGTCCAACCATATCTTCTGTAACATATACTGGAACGTGTTTTCTTCCGTCATGTACGGCAAATGTATGTCCTACAAATGAAGGGAAGATTGTGGAACGACGTGACCATGTCTTAATAACTGCTTTATCACCTGCAGCGTTCATAGCGTCTACTTTCTTAAGTAAGCTTTCGTCTGCAAATGGTCCTTTTTTAAGTGAGCGAGCCATAGGTTCTAACCTCCTTGTAAACTAATTATTTGATTGCTTTACCATCTCTTCTTCTTACAATCATCTTGTTAGAAGCTTTGTGTTTCTTACGTGTCTTAAGACCAAGTGCTGGTTTGCCCCATGGTGTACATGGACCTGGACGACCAATACTTGTTCTACCTTCACCACCACCGTGTGGATGGTCGTTAGGGTTCATAACGGAACCACGAACTGTAGGTCTGATACCCATATGACGTTTACGACCTGCTTTACCAATGTTGATCAGGTTGTGATCTCCGTTACCTACAACACCGATAGTAGCTCTACAAATAATTGGAACCATTCTCATTTCTCCAGATGGAAGACGAAGTGTTGCATATTTTCCTTCTTTAGCCATTAACTGTGCGCTGTTACCTGCGGAACGAACAAGCTGTCCACCTTTTCCTGGGTACATTTCGATGTTGTGGATCTGTGTACCTACTGGAATTTCTGAAAGTGGAAGGCAGTTTCCTACGAGTACTTCTGCGTTTGCTCCGTTCATTACTGTCCAGCCAACCTGTAATCCTGCTGGTGCAAGGATGTAAGATTTTTCGCCATCTGCGTAGCAGATCAATGCGATGTTAGCTGATCTATTTGGATCATATTCGATACCAAGAACTGTTGCTGGAATACCGTCTTTATTTCTCTTAAAGTCGATAATTCTATATTTCTGTTTTGCACCGCCACCGTGGTGTCTTACTGTAATTTTACCCTGATTGTTACGACCAGCTGTTTTGCTTTTTGCAGCAAGAAGAGATTTCTCAGGTGTCTTCTTTGTGATTTCAGAGAAATCAGAGCCAGTCATCTGTCTTCTGGAAGGTGTATATGGGTTATATGTTTTAATTCCCATTACTCTTTCTCCTTTCATGTTCTAATTATTAGTCTCACGGATTTGCACCGTTTAGTTTCAATCTATATCTTACAGACCTTCGAAAATTTCGATATCTGCGCTGTCTGCTGTCAACTTAACGATTGCTTTTTTAGTTTTAGCAGTCTTACCAAAAGTCATTCCACGTCTTTTTGTTTTACCATCCTGGTTCATTGTGTTAACGCTTTCAACTTTTGTTCCGTTGAACATTTTTTCTACAGCTTCTTTAATCTGAGCTTTAGTTGCATCTGTGTGTACAAGGAATGTGTATTTCTTGTCAGCCATCAGTTCCATGCTCTTTTCAGTGATTACTGGTTTAAGGATCACATCATAATATCTGATATCTGCCATTATGCGTACACCTCCTCAATTGTAGCAACAGCAGCTTTTGTTGTAATAACTGTGTTGTATTTCAAAATGTCAAATACGTTGATTGTATTTGTTTTTGCTGTTTTTACATTAGCAATGTTTCTTGCTGAAATTTCAACATTTTTGTTTCCATCTTCGAGAACAACAAGTGCTTTGTCTACATTGAAGTTGTTCAGGATGCCCTGGAATTTCTTTGTTTTGATTTCATCAAATACAAGTTCGTCGATAACGATGAATTTGTTTTCAGCTACTCTTGAAGTAAGTGCAGATTTGAGAGCTGCTCTCTTTTCTTTCTTATTCATTTTGATTGAGTAGTCTCTTGGTGTTGGAGCGAATACTACTCCACCGCCTGTCCACTGTGGAGATCTTGTTGAACCCTGTCTTGCATGACCAGTTCCTTTCTGTCTCCATGGTTTTCTTCCGCCACCTGAAACTTCAGAACGTGTTTTAGCTTTCTGTGTTCCCTGACGGTTATTTGCAAGCTGGCTTACTACTGCCAAGTGTACAAGATGTTCGTTAACCTCAACACCAAATACAGCATCGTTCAGTTCAAGTGTACCAACTTCTTTACCTTCGATATTATAAACAGATACGTTTGCCATAACTGTAAGTTCCTCCTTTCTGATTCTGCCAGATTATTTTGCAGCCTTTACTGTTTCTTTGATTGTAACCAGGCATTTCTTTGGTCCTGGAACTGAGCCTTTAACTAACAACAGGTTGTTGTCAACATCAACTCTTACAACTTCAAGATTCTGTACAGTGATCTGCTTGTTACCCATCTGACCAGGCATCTTTTTGCCCTTGAATACTTTACTCGGATCAGATGCTGCGCCGTTAGAACCAGCATGACGGTGGAATTTAGAACCATGTGTCATAGGTCCTCTGCTCTGGCCGTGACGTTTGATTGCGCCCTGGAAACCTTTACCTTTTGAAATAGCAGTTGCATCAATTTTGTCTCCTGCTACGAAGATATCAGCTTTGATTTCCTGACCAAGTGCATACTCTTCAGCATTTTCAAATTTAAATTCTTTTACATATCTTTTTCCAGAAACGCCAGCTTTATCAAAGTGACCTTTTTCAGCTTTTGTTACACCGTTTCTGTGTGCGATTTCTTTTTTACCGCTCTTGTCTTTTGTGACAATTTTTTCTTTCTTGTCAACAAATCCAACCTGAACTGCGCTGTATCCGTCGTTTTCAACTGTCTTAACCTGTGTTACTGCACAAGGTCCAGCCTGCAGTACAGTTACCGGAACGAGTACTCCATCTTCATTGAAGATCTGTGTCATTCCGACTTTTGTAGCCAAAATAGCTTTCTTCATTATAATTACCTCCTGTTATTTACAGCGGAACACCTTTCGGTGCTCATCCTAAATGATAGGATGTTACTGTTCTAAAAAATTAAATGTTTTTCGAGAATCTTATTTATTCTTCATTTTGATATCGATATAAACACCTGCTGGCATTTCCAATCTAGAAAGTGCATCAACTGTTTTCTGTGTTGGTGCGATGATATCGATAAGTCTCTTATGAGTTCTCTGTTCGAACTGTTCTCTAGAGTCTTTGTATTTGTGTACAGCTCTAAGAATTGTAACTACTTCCTTCTTTGTTGGAAGTGGTACTGGTCCACTAACCTGTGATCCGTTTTTCTTTACAGTTTCGATAATTTTTTTAGCTGATGCATCTACTAACTGATGATCATATGCTTTTAATGTGATTCTCATTACTTGACTTGCCATAAAAAAAGCCGCCTCCTTTTCGTACTATCAAACTCAGTACGACAAGTGGTGACTGTACACTCTTCCGCGTGTGTCGTGAGTACACACGTTTTGTTTCATACTTATCCCTTTCGGTCATATCCCTTACGGTTATCAGTAATCAGTTGTGATTCGTACAGTGACTTGTCGCCAGTTTCCTAACTTGACATTCGCTCCACGGAAAACCCGTCCACGGATGATTTCTCATCCCGACAGCAACCTCACGCTTCAACGCTATCATGTCACAGCTTCTCTATATTACACAATTCCGGTCTGAAATGCAAGCACTTTTTTACTTTTTTTCAAGCTTTTTTGTACTTCCCATCCCGAAATATATATAGGGTTTTCGCATTTATTTGTTTTAGCTGTTTGCTCCAACCGAAGATATATTCTACCACAATTTCATAGAAATGCAAGGGGTTTTTTGAATTTTTTTAAAGAATTTTAAATCCGCATTTTCCAAGCAAAAAGGCGCGGATTTCCGCGCCTTTTCATGACATTATTCTGTTTCTTCTATATAATAGGAAGAAACTCTTATCAAACCATGCATTCGTGAACTTCTTCACTTTCAATTCCTACGTCCTGCATGACTTCAAGTAACTGTTCGCGGTTTTCCAATTCAGCACACCACGCCAGTCCGCATCCTGCAGATATCGCTCTTGGTACTGGGATCAATCTCCCCGGCGACTCTTTTGCTTTACAAGCCTTTTCCATCGCCATAGCATCTGCTGTTGTGTGAAATGTAATCACCAGTTTCAGTTCTTTTTTTCTCATCTCTACTTAATTAGGAAATAACAACTTCAAATCCATCTTCTACTTCAGTGGATTTTACTGTTTTTCCCTGATCCTTTGCAAGTTTTTCCACATTAGTCTTCTGATGTGGTTCTGTAACTAATACTTTAACAGGCTCTGTTGCATTTTTCAATGCTGCTGCTGTAAGCATGATTGGTTCTGGACAAGAAAGTCCTCTTGCATCAACAATTTTCATTATTTAGCACCTTCTCTCTTATTAGTAAAGCCGATAACGAAGCAAACAACGATACAGATGATCACTGCTACTTTTCCATTTGCTGTTGCAGCACCTGCAACGAGTTCCTGTGTTTCAGCATTCATAGCTGTTCCACTTGAAGCAAGTCCAAGGTTATGGCAAAGTGCAGCACCAACGAGCATACCAAGAACTGTTACAGCAGAATCAGATGATCCCTGTCCAGCAAGGATAAGCTGACGAAGTGGGCATCCACCTGCAAGAACTGCTGCAAATCCAACTGTGTACATACCAAGGATGTTCCACAGATGATCTGAATGTGCAATGATTCCTGGTGTATTAAATGCTGCTACAAAGTTTCCTGTAGCGATATTGTAAATCAGCATTACTACGAACAAGCTTCCAACTACTGTAAGAAGGTCAAAGTTCTTCATAAGGATCACGTCACGGATACCACCAGCGAAACACATTCTAGATTTCTGAGCGATCGCACCAAATACAAGACCACCGATCAAAGATACGATAATTGGAGCATGTACGCTACCAGGACCACTTTCGCTTACTTTCAATAATGTTGTAAAGATTGCAAGTGCAAGGATTCCTACCATTAATAATGGAAGTACATATCCATTTGCTTTGTTGATCACATGTGCTCTTCCAAGGCTATAGCCTTTTTTCAGAGCAATAACACCAGTTCCAACACCAAGGATAAATCCGATCAGAGCAACCCATGCGTTCAGGTCACCAGCTGACATACGGATTACCATACGAAGTGGGCATCCAAGGAATACTAAGCTGCCGATCATGATGATCATACCAAGTACAAATCTGATCATTGGTGCTGATCCAGCTGTTGAACGGTATTCTTTTGTTGCAACAGAAATAATGAATGAACCAAGTACGAGACCAATGATTTCTGGTCTTGCATACTGTACTACTGCTGCCTGATGCATTCCGAGTGAGCCTGCGATATCACGGATAAAGCAAGCAATACAAAATGCCATGTTTGCAGGATTTCCAAAAATTGCGAGGCATACAGCTACAAGCCCGCAAAGCACTCCTGCCAGTGCAAGTTTTTTCTTTGAATCTGCTAAATTCATCTCTCTCCTCCTAAATACTCCACAGAAGAGAAGTTCATGTGTCACCAGACATATCTAGTCTTTTAACGGATTCTTAATCTTCCGCCAATTCCTTCATGGCCTGGATTGCAGTTTCCACCTCTTCCGTTGTATTAAAGTGTGAAAAACTGAAGCGTACCGCTCCCTGCTCAACATTTCCTAAAGCATGATGCATAAGCGGAGCACAATGGCCGCCAGAGCGAGTGGAAATGCCGTATGTCATAAGCAGTTCATCGCTCACCTCTCCAGAGTCATACTCTCCTAAGTTCAATGTCACAATCGGGCATCGTTCTTTCTTCTCAAAATCACCATAAACTGTAATTCCTGGAATTTCACGAACACCTTCATAAAATGCCCACATATTTTCCAAAGCTTTTTCTCTGATCACATCCATCCCTTTTTCTTCTATATAAGAGAGTGCTGCATTCAGCCCAGCGATTCCATGTCCATTCAAAGTTCCAGCTTCCAATGCCGTTGGCATCTGTTCCGGATGATGCTTATTATACGTATCCACACCGCTCCCTCCGCGTTTTAACGGACGAATCTGCAATCCTTCGCGTATATACATTCCTCCTGTTCCCTGCGGACCATACAAACTTTTATGTCCCGTAAAACAAAGAACATCTATCTGCATCTTCTGTACATCAATCGGATAAATACCCGCCGTCTGAGATGCATCTACAATAAACAAAAGCTGATGTTTTTTCGCAATCTTACCAATACGTTCAATATCCACAAGATTTCCCGTAAGATTTGAACCATGTGTACATACGATTGCCTTTGTCTCTGGTTTGATCGCCGCTTCCATCTCGTCATAAGAAATGTTACCAACTTCATCACTTAAAAGTATTGTAAGACTCGCTCCCGCCTCTTCTCTTTCGTACAAAGGACGTAACACAGAGTTATGTTCCAGAACAGTAGTGATCACATGATCTCCCGGCTTGATCAATCCCTGTATCGCAATATTCAAACTTTCTGTTGAATTATTTGTAAATACAATCTGCTTTGGATTGCTTCCATTAAAAAGACGGCATAACCTTTCTCGTGTATCATAGATCACTCTCGCTGCATCTAACGAAGCATCCGTCGCGCCTCTGCCCGCATTTCCTAATGATTCCAAAGCATTTACCATAGCCTTTGCCACCTGCGGAGGCTTAGGCAATGTTGTTGCCGCATTGTCCATGTAAATCATTCGATTGTTCATTTTACTACCTCACGTTTTTCTACAAATTCTATTATAATTCGGCAAAATTTACCAGTCCAATTGATTATATCTATCCCGCTACCATATTATAGATATTTTCTATATTTATTTTATTTCTTGCATTTTATCTATTCAAAAACAAGTCTATTCTTTTTATATAATTTTTCACAATAGAAGAAAATGACCGTATAACGGTCATTTTCTATACTCTACATTTTGGATATAATTTTTCCATAACTCGCAAAAAGTTTTTAACTGTGGATGTCATTCCAAAATCCTTGTTATATACAACATAGATATCTCTGACACCTATATTTGCGCCAAGTGGGAATCCTAAAACTTTTCCACTGCTGACTACATCTTGAACAGCCAACGCCGAAAGTACAGATACTCCCATTCCCATTGCAACAGACTGCTTTACAGTTTCTGTACTTCCCATACTCGCAACTATATTGAGTCTATCTTTATCAATCCCCATTTTTTCAAGAATTTTTAGTGCCTCTTTTCGTGTTCCTGACCCCTCTTCCCGAAGAACCATCGGTTCCTCCTGAATCCATTCTGCTACACTATCAAACTGCTGTTTCCAGCGATATTTCTCTTCATTTGGAGTGATCACAACGAGTTCATCCTTATAAAACGGAATATATTTACATCGTTTTCCACTTACTTTTGCTCCTGTAAATCCAATATCCGCTTGACGCATCCGGACCATCTCTGCCACCCCTGCACTATCAGATTCTTTTATTACAAACTGACGCTGGGGATATCTCAATCTAAATCGGAACATAATCTCTGCCAACAGATACTGTGCAGGCACCGAAGATGCTGCGATCACAATCTCTGCATTATCATCCTCTTCTTCTTTTGCAAGAAATTTCTCCTCAATCTGCTTCATCAAAAGAGTTACTTGTTTTGCATATTCATAAAAACTCTTTCCATCTTCTGTCAAGGTAACCTTCTTTTTATCTCTCACAAATAAACGAAGATTCAATTCCTTTTCCAATTCAGACACATGTGCACTTATTGTTGGCTGCGTCAAAAACAATGCTTTCGCAGTTTCCGAAAAACTTTCCTTCTCCGCCACCAACACAAATGCCTCAATTTGTTTCAAATTCATACTTGTACTATCCTTTTATCAGGCGAATCCACTTGTCACCTGCTTGTTCTACTGTTCCAATCACAGAAACCTTGGTATCCATACCTGCTTCTGCAAATTTTTGTAAGATTTCTTCTTTATATTCTTCTGCAACGCTAAACAATAGACCACCTGAAGTCTGAGGATCATACAAAAGGTCAATGTCATGTTCTTCTGCATTTCCAAAATCCACTTGATGTCCTGTATATTCTCGGTTCTTATAAGAACCTGCAGGTACAAGCCCCATTTTGGCAAATGAAACTGCATCCTCCATATATGCAATATCATTTACGTGAAGATTAAATGTCACTTCACTTGCAGATGCCATCTCTGCACAATGACCAAGCAAGCCAAATCCCGTAATATCTGTACATGCTGTGATCGGATAAGTCTCGATCACTTCTTTTGCTTTTTTATTGAGAGAAGCCATCACCGTGACCGCTTCCTGTATTGCGCTCTCTGATGCCATCTCTGCTTTTGCCGCAGTATTGATTATCCCGCTTCCAATCTGCTTTGTCAAAATCAGAATATCTCCCGGTTTACATCCATAATTTTTAAATACTCTATCTGGATGCACAAAACCAGATACACAAAGACCATACTTCGGTTCATTATCCTGCACAGAATGTCCTCCAACAAGAACCGCTCCTGCTTCCATTACTTTATCCGCTCCGCCTCGTAATATCTCTCCAAGTATCTCAATATCAAGACAATTCGGAAATCCAACGATATTCAATGCGATCTTCGGCTCACCACCCATTGCATAAACATCACTCAGCGAATTTGCCGCTGCGATCTGTCCAAATGTATATGGATCATCTACAATTGGTGTAAAAAAGTCTACTGTCTGTATCATTGCAATGTCATCTGTGATCTTATAGATTGCGGCATCATCCGATGTCTCAATTCCGACCAACAGATTATCATCATGAAATTTTGGCAACTTACCCAGAACCTGGGCAAGGGTCTCAGGACCTATCTTAGCCGCTCATCCAGCAGTACTGCTCATCTGTGTCAGACGAATCTCATCTCTTGTCTTCATTTTATAGTTTTCCTTTCCTTCATTTTATCAATCACTCCATATTATGGACGGATGATCTGATCTGCCTCATTCATCTTTTCTACGATGCTGTACATATTTGTAACAGAACCTACCGCAAGTTTTTCTTTTAATCCATAATAATCTAAACATGTACCACATGTAAGGATCTCTACACCCTGTGATTCTAATTCTTTTAAATCATTCAAAGAATCGGAACCTTCTGCTGTAAGCTGTGCTCCACCATTATAGAATAACATTGTCTTTGGAAGTTCATCCAACTGTGAAACTGCAAAAATAAAACCTTTGATCAATACTTTACCAAGTTCTGGATTCCCTTCACCCATGTGATCAGCAGAAATTACAACAACTGTATTTTTCTCTTTACATGTTGGGCAATCAATAGCATCCATCTCTTTTTCCATTGCTTCTTCGTCAGCTTTTTCTCCCATTACGATTGTGATCTTATACTCTTTTTCTCCAAGTTTTTCAGAAGTAACTGCTCCACCTGAACTTGCAGCCATCTTACTTACATTCTGTACTGCAATTTCATTATCTACAAGTACTTCTACTGTTCCTGCTCCATTTAATTCCTGAAGTGCTTTTTTTGTTTTAATTACTGGAATTGGGCATGCATCACCCATTGCATTTACTAACATAGTATATACCTCCATCTTTCTTTTTTCAGTCTGTATTCTATTATAAATCTTTCTCGCTTTATTTTCTAGTATTTGCACAACAACAGATTTATTTATATTATTGTTTTTTTCTATTTTTCCATTATTTCATAGTTTTTTTCTATCATAATTTCTTTCTATATCTAATTTTTACTTCATAACCAGCTCGCACATCCAATAAGAACATCGCTTCCAAAGCAACATCGCTTCTAGAACAAAACAGAATTCTGCTTTGTCTGTATTGAAAAAAAACTCATTTTATGAGAAGATAAGAAATAAAGTTCTAAACAGATAATACATTTAAAAAATATATTTATAAATAGGAAGGATTATTTTATGTGGATAGCAGATAATTGGAAAGATTATGAAGTGATAGACTGCTCCAAAGGAGAAAAATTAGAACGTTGGGGAGATTATCTCCTTGTTCGTCCAGACCCACAGGTCATTTGGGATACACCTAAGAATGACTACGGTTGGAAACACATGAACGGTCATTATCACCGTAGCAAAAAAGGAGGCGGAGAATGGGAATTCTTCAATCTTCCACAGCAGTGGCAGATTCACTATGACTCCCTTACATTTAACCTGAAGCCATTCAGCTTCAAACATACAGGTCTTTTCCCTGAACAGGCAACAAACTGGGATTGGTTCTCTAATCTCATTAAAAATGCTGGAAGACCTATTAAAGTATTGAACCTTTTTGCATATACTGGCGGTGCAACTCTCGCAGCAGCTGCTGCCGGTGCACAAGTAACTCATGTTGATGCATCAAAAGGTATGGTAGGATGGGCAAAAGAAAATGCCGTATCTTCTGGCTTAAAAGATGCACCAATCCGTTGGCTTGTTGATGACTGTGTAAAATTTGTAGAACGCGAGATCCGTCGTGGTAATAAATACGATGCAATCATCATGGACCCACCTTCATATGG
Source organism: uncultured Clostridium sp. (assembly GCA_964484055.1). Lineage (GTDB taxonomy): Bacteria > Bacillota > Clostridia > Lachnospirales > Lachnospiraceae > Schaedlerella. The sequence continues at coordinate 57,250 of CAZAEC010000012.1, read as the reverse complement.
TCGTGGACCAAAAGGAGAAATTTGGAAGATTGAAGACATGGTTCATCCATTTATCAAACTCTGTACACAGATTTTGTCAGATGATCCTTTATTCTTCCTCGTAAACTCTTATACAACAGGACTTGCACCTGCGGTACTCACATACATGATTTCAACAGAACTCAAGAAATGGGATGGCATTGTAGAATCACAGGAAATCGGACTTCCTGTAAAAAATAGCGGTCTTGTACTTCCTTGTGGAGCAAGTGGACGCTGGCAGAAAAAATAATAAAACATCAAAAAATACCGGCTTGGAAGGAGAACACTCTACCAAGCCGGTATTTGTATTTACTTTATTTATTAGTCGTCATCTTCTGGTGCAAGTTCTGTTGTTTCTACTTTTGGTGGGAATACCAATGAGAATATAATAAATGCAACAAATGCTACCACAAGTCCTGGAAGGATTGGCTGGCTGAATTTAATTCCAAACAGCACACCACTAGAAAACTGTTCCAGATATACAACTACAACTGTACCTGCAAGCAGAGATGCAACTGTACCTGCTGTAGACGCTTTTTTCCAATAATGTCCCATAACATATGGGAAGAATGTACCTGCAGCACGAAGTGTGAAGCAGAACATCAAGATTGTAACGATACTCTGTGTATTGAACAATGCGATAAACATTGAAGCAACACCTACGAGACACATAACGATCTTTGTTACTTTCATAACCTGATCACTTGTTGCATCTGGTTTTAAAACTGCTTTGTAAATATCATTTGCAAAGATTGAACCAGCACCTAACAAGTCAGAGTCAGAACTAGACATTGTCGCAGAAATGATACCTGCAAATAACAGACCACAGATCAATGCTGGCATTGTATTGATTGCCAGAACTGGAAGTGCATAACGAGCACCAACCTCTGCAAACAAGTTTGAATCAAATTTACCCATATTAATCAGAGCAAGTGTAATGATACCAAGGATTGTTGGAATAAATGCGTAAATAAAGTTAACCAATGCTGCAAGCCAAGCACCACCTTTTGCTGCTTTTTCATCTTTTGCTGCATAAAAACGTGATACCGCTTCCTGTCCTACAGAGAATGTAGCAACATACATTACAACCAATGAAATGATATCAAACCAGCTATAACCAGATAAAATATTCATTGTTCCTTCTGGAACATTTGCTGCTACTGCACTCCATCCACCTGCATGATTTAATGCAAAAGGAACTGCAATGATCATTCCGATCACGATCAGGAACACCTGAATAAAGTCTGTTAAAGTTACACTCCAAAGACCACCCATAATAGAATAAATCGTTACAACTACTGCTACGATAATAACTGCTACCTGATAATCAATACCAAGCATTGTGGAAAGAATAACTGCAGATGCAATGAACTGACCTGCTGTCAGACCTACCAATGGAAGGAGCATAATGATCGCTGTAACGAGTCCGCTTCCTTTACCATAACGTCTTCTAAAATACTCTGGAACTGTTTTAACAGTTGCCTGTCTAAATTTTGGAGCGAGAAAGCTCAAGATAACAAATGCAATACCCATTGTTGTGATATACCAATGTGCACTCAATCCATAACCTGACATACCATTCTGTACAACACCAAGTGAGCTACCGCCACCAATTTCTGTAGCAGCAAGAGTACCTGCCATTAAAACCGGACCCAAACGACGTCCTGCTACCATAAAGTCTGTGTTAGATGTGATTTTTGTTGATGAATACCAGCCAATCCAAAGCATTGCGAGCAAGTATACAACAACAATCGCTGTAACAATAAAATTCGCACCCATTGAAAATTCCTCCTTTTCATTTTTATGACGCTTTGTGTAATCAAATTTTTTATATTTTTTTCATACACTTTATTTGATATTTAGATTTTAACATAGTACCAATTTTCATAAAATAACCGAAAATGTCGAAATCTTACCAAAAATGTCATTTCCAAATACTTCCTTGACGAAGAGACTTAAAAAGCATACTATTAGTAATATCTATGATAGAAAAACACAAAATCAGAAACATAAAAGAGAGGAAATTTCAGATGCTAAAAATCGTAATATGTGATGATACACCTGAAGAAATGCTTACCGTGATCCACTGTACAGAAACATTTTTTTCAAGAAAAGGAATAGATTATCAACTAGATACTTTTTCTTCGGCAGATGATCTCTTAAAATCAAACCATTTATATGATCTATATCTCTTAGATGTTCTGATGCCTGGCATGACTGGTATTGAAATGGCCGAAAAATTAAATACGGAAGATTCAACACCTGTTATCGTCTTTATCACATCTTCCTTAGAATCCGCTGTTGACGGTTATCGTGTAAACGCCTCAGGTTTTATATTGAAACCTGTTTCTCAAGGAAATTTTGACGAAACTATGGAGCGGATCATTGCGCAAAAATTAACACAAAAACAAGACTATCTTTCTGTGATTCATAATCGAGTTCCAGTAAAGATTCCTTTAAGCCGCATTCAATATTTTGAAAATAAATTACACAGAGTATCCATAGTAATGGTAGATAACGAAATCATCACTGTAAACTTAAAATTATCACAAATCCAAGAAATGTTACAGGATGAATCTGCTTTTTTGCGCTGCCATCAAAGCTATATCGTCAATCTAAACTATGTCAACAATATAGAAGATGTATGCTTTTCCATGCAAGGAAAACAGTTAATTCCTATTTCCAGAAATTATTATAAAGAATGCAAAAACAAATATTATCATTACCGCTTAGAATAAACCTCTACTGAAAGGAACGCAAACACATGAACAATGACGCTTGCATTATTTTTATTAATCTAATCTGCCTGTCAATTCGCATGATGCCTATTTTCATCTGCATGGAACCCAAAGCAAAAAACAAAGAAAACATTGCTGCACTTTCTATCAGTATCTGGGTCATCATGGTTTCTTTACAGTTTCTATTTGATTTTGACAGTAATGGTTTTTCTTGGTTTAAGAGCACTTTTTCGACCGTATTCTTTTTGGTCCTACTTATTTTTTTCAATGGAAATCTACTAGAGAAGACCTTTCTCTACGCAACTGCCTGGTTACTTGAAGAAATTACATTTTCTATAAGCCAATTTTTTATATGGGCATTAGCTCCTTACACTACACTTACACGCTTAGAAATTTCTGTGTTTTCTGCTTTTATTTGGGCATGCTTTGTATATCTTCTTGTATATTTTAATACCAAACATGTTGTCAAAATATTATTTGAAGAATTCTCTCTCAGACGTTGTGCTTTATTGATTGCATTTCCTCTTATAGCAGTATTTCTTTTATTTACTGGACGAAATACTATCTTTTCGGAAATATCATTAGAACGCCTCGGATGGGAAATGCATATTTTCTATTTAATGCTCGGTCTTTTGATCGGACTCGTTCATATTTTGATCATCAATAGTATTGCCAGCATCCTCAAACAACGAGAAATTGAAGACAAGCTTAATTTTGCTCAGCAAATGCTCAGCCAGCAAAATGACCATTACAATCGTATCCTAGAATATAGTGAACAGATCCGCATTATCAAACATGACTTCCGCCATCACATTTACGCTTTGCAGAATATGAAAAAAGATGAGCAGACAGCATATTTAAAAAAACTTCAGGAAGAAATGGATTCTACTACTGGACTCATCTTTTGCCAAAATGTATCTGTGAATGGATTGATCCATGGATACCTAACAAGAGCAAAAAAGATTCAAGTTGATCTTAACGTAAAATTAGATCTCCCCGATCACATTCCTATTGATGATCTGTCTCTTTGCATTGTCTTAGGAAATCTCCTAGAAAATGCTTTAGAAGCCTGCAAACGCTTCGATGGAGATAATAAATTCATTACATTAAAAGGACGTTGGATGGGTGATCATCTCATGCTTCTTGTCGAAAATTCCTACCGTGGAAAAATCCGTGAATACGAAGGCAAACTCCTTTCCAGCAAGAAAACTGGAGGTCTCGGAATTTTAAGTATCAAAAAAGTTCTTAATCAACCAGATGACGATTTTGAGATTGACTACGATTCTAATACATTTACCGCTATGGTAAAAATGATGGCAAGGAATAAATAATCTTTTCTAATATCAAAAAAGGAGGCAACTGTACCACTTGGTGCAATTGCTTCCTTTTTACTCATATTACAAATTTCTTGACACATCCGCACAAGCTTTCATCGCTTCGATCAGAGCACTTCTGAATCCCTTTTCTTCCAATACACGAACAGCTTCTATCGTTGTTCCCGCTGGAGAACAAACCATATCTTTCAATTCGCCTGGATGTTTACCTGTTTCAAGTACCATCTTCGCACTTCCATATACCGCCTGTGCCGCAAATTTATATGCCTGTGCACGTGGCATTCCTTCAGCAACTGCTGCATCTGCCATTGCTTCGATCATAATATACACATAGGCTGGGGAACTTCCGCTAACAGCAACCACTGCATCAATCAAATATTCCGACACAACTTCTGTCTTGCCAAAAGAATTAAGAATCTCCAAAGCAAGTGTCATATCTTCTTCTGTTACCAATTCATTCTTACACGCTGCCGTCATTCCTTCTCCCACCATTGCTGGAGTATTTGGCATTGTACGAATAATTTTTACTTTCTTTCCAAACTGTTCCTCCAACCAAGAAAGTGTCTTTCCAGGAGCAATCGTAATGATCAGCTTTGATTCATCAATAATTTCTTTAATTTCCGCAATAACCTCTGCATAAAACTGTGGTTTTACTGACAAGAATACAACGTCCGCTTTCTCGGCCACCTCTTTATTGTTTGCAGTCACCTGAATACCATATTGTGTTCTCACTTTCTCTCTTCCTGTTTCGAACACATCCGAACCAATGATCTCCTCTGGCTTTACAATTCCTTTTTGAATAATTCCGCCAATAATAGCCCCTGCCATGTTACCTGTCCCAATAAATCCTAACTTCATCTTGATATCTCCCTTCCAATTCAATAAATATTTTATCTTTTTCATAACAATCTGTTTTTTCTTCTTGTTTCAACAAAATACAAATTTAGCAACGGTATGAAAATCTTTTTTCTTCTTCAAACGGAATAGTTTCTGAGTCTATATTGCCATATACCTTTCGTTTCGTCAAATCTGATTTCCCTTTATCCCTCATCGATTTTGTGCTAAATCACATACAAACTTATTATTCTTCATATTTTTCTTGTAACTTTTTGCTATATATGCTACTATCATATTACGAATCGTTCTGATTACAAAGAGGCGATACATTATCAAATCTAAGTAAAAAGGCGCACATAAGGTTTCCAAAAAGGGATAATTCCCTCTTTTTATCATACCTGCGTCTGAGAATGATGCAGGTTTTTTTATAATCTGAAGCTGACCACTTGTGTCATTCAACATCTTAATAAATGTGAACGCTCATTTTAATTCACATTTTTCCAGAAAGGAGAACCTTATGAACACAACGGATACAAGAATTGCTTTAATCGGAATTGTAGTAAACACAAATTCATCTGTTGATGAACTGAATCGACTTCTCAGCGAATACAGTGCTTATATCATTGGCAGAATGGGGATTCCACATCGAGAGAAAAATATATCTGTTATCAGTGTTGCAATGGATGCCCCTAGCGACATCATCAGCGCCCTGTCAGGAAAGCTCGGAATGCTTCCTGGAATCAGCACAAAAACTATTTATGCAAAAACAAAATAAGCATAATATCAAGGAGGAAAAAATACTATGTATGACGTTAAATCAAAATGTGCCGATGATTTTATCAACCACGAGGAAATTTTAGAAACTCTGGCTTATGCCGATGAAAACAAAAATAATATAGAACTGATCGATGCACTCATTGAAAAGGCAAAACTTCGCAAAGGTCTTTCCCACCGTGAAGCATCTGTTCTGCTTGCCTGTCAAGATGAAGAAAAGAATCAGGAAATCATGAAACTTGCTGAACAGATTAAAAAAGATTTCTACGGTAACCGTATTGTAATGTTTGCACCTTTATATTTGTCTAACTATTGTGTAAATGGATGTACATACTGCCCATATCACTTAAAGAACAAACATATCGCTCGTAAACAGCTCACACAAGAAGAAATCCGCAAAGAAGTTATCGCTCTTCAGGATATGGGACATAAACGTCTTGCTCTTGAAGCTGGTGAAGATCCAGTCCGTAACACAATGGATTACTATCTTGAAAGTATCAAGACAATTTATAGTATCAAACATAAAAATGGTGCGATCCGCCGTGTTAACATCAACATCGCAGCAACAACAGTTGATAACTATCGGCTTCTGAAAGAAGCTGGTATTGGTACATACATCCTCTTCCAGGAGACATACCACAAAGAAAGTTATCTTGAACTTCACCCAACAGGACCAAAGCATGATTACAACTATCACACAGAAGCTATGGACCGTGCAATGGAAGGTGGAATCGATGACGTAGGTCTTGGTGTACTCTTCGGTCTTGATAAATACCGTTACGAATTTGCCGGACTTTTGATGCATGCAGAACATTTGGAAGCAGCATTTGGTGTTGGTCCACATACAATCAGCGTACCTCGTCTGAAACGTGCAGATGATATCGATCCAGATCAGTTTGACAACGGAATTGACGATGATATTTTCGCAAAACTGATTGCCTGCATCCGTATCGCAGTACCTTATACAGGTATGATCATCTCTACTAGAGAAAATCAAAAAATGCGTGAACGTGCACTTCACCTCGGCGTTTCTCAGATCAGTGGTGCTTCCCGTACAAGCGTTGGCGGCTACTGTGAACCAGAACCAGAAGATGAAAAATCAGAACAGTTTGATGTAAGTGATACACGTACACTGGACGAAGTTGTTCGCTGGCTGATGGAAATGAAATATATCCCAAGTTTCTGTACAGCATGCTATCGTGAAGGTCGTACAGGTGACCGTTTCATGGAACTTTGTAAAAAACAGCAGATTCAGAACTGCTGTCACCCTAATGCATTGATGACTCTGAAAGAATATTTGATGGACTATGCTTCACCAGAAACAAAAGCGATCGGTGATGCTCTTATTGCAAAAGAAGTTTTCAATGTACCGAATGAAAAAGCTAGAAGCATCGTTCTTGAAAATCTTCGTCTGATTGAAGAAAACAACCGAAGAGATTTCAGATTCTAAACATTTAGAATCTTTGAAAATGTATATCAAAGCATTTACAACTCAAAAACAGGCAGTCTTTCATCGAGACTGCCTTTCTTAATAAATTGGAGGTTTCTTATTATGAGTTTAAATAATACCCCTTCCGCAAACCGCATCCATATTGGGCTTTTTGGAAAAAGAAACGCCGGAAAATCAAGCATAATCAATGCCATCACCGGTCAGAATCTCGCCATCGTCTCTGATGTAAAAGGTACAACAACAGACCCAGTTTCAAAAGCGATGGAACTCCTTCCATTAGGTCCTGTTGTTATCATCGATACCCCAGGACTAGATGATGAAGGCGAACTCGGAATGCTCCGTATCCAGAAAGCCTATCAGGCACTTAATAAAACAGATATTGCAGTTCTTGTCGTAGATAGTTCTCTTGGAATGACAAAAGAAGATTCTGCCATCTTGGAGCGTATCATTGAGAAAAAAATACCATACGTTGTTGTATTCAACAAAACTGACTTGTTAGATGGAACATATAAACTTCCAGAAAATATCTTAGAAGACAACAGCATTTTTGTAAGTACTCTTACTGGCGAAAACATTTATGAATTAAAAGACTTGATCGCCAAACAAGTACCACAAGATATTTCTGAAAAATATATCGTACGTGATCTTGTCAAACCAAATGACTTCGTTATTTTAGTCGTTCCAATTGATTCTTCCGCTCCAAAAGGCCGATTGATCCTGCCACAACAGCAAACGATCCGCGACCTTTTAGAATGTGGTGCAGTTTCAATTGTCGTTCAGGAATCTGAATTAAAAGCAACGATCGAGCAACTCGGCAAAAAACCAGCACTCGTGATCACTGATAGCCAAGCTTTTAAGAAGGTTTCTACACTCGTGCCTTCCGATATACCACTCACATCATTTTCAATCTTATTTGCCCGATACAAAGGCAATTTGGACACTGTTGTACATGGTGCACATGCCATTGATTCATTAAAAGATGGAAATACAATCTTAATTTCCGAAGGCTGTACTCACCATCGCCAATGTGAAGATATCGGAACTGTTAAATTACCACGTTGGCTTCAAGAACGCACCGGCAAAACATTGAACTTTGAATTTACAAGTGGCACAGAATTCCCTGTAGATTTGAGCAAATATGATCTTATCATTCACTGTGGAGGATGTACATTAAATGAACGTGAGATGAAATATCGTCTAAAATGTGCTGAAGATCAGAATATTCCAATCACAAACTATGGTACTGCGATTGCTCATATGAACGGAATTTTAGAACGAAGCATCGCAATCCTCAAATAACACTCGAACTTTCTAGAATCAGATACTCACTGGAGACTATGCCATGATACAGAAACCTGCAATTTTATAATCATCTGTATCATGGCATTTTCATTTTCTCTGATATCTTTTGTTAATCTTCTGATTATTCTGTCTTTTTAAATTATTTTTATTAATTTTCAATTTTCTTATTGACTTTTTTGTAATTATGAGATATTATAATATCAACAAATAACAAACAGAAAACTTAATAAAGCCTAACGAAAAGGAGGACGGACCACCAAAATATTAAATCCAAACCCAATAATCTAACGAAAGAGGTATAGACCACCAGAAGATTAAATCAAAAACAAACAACTAATCTAACGAAAGAGGTATAGACCAATGAAATAGTTATCTATCATCCAAAAAACAAATTCAAAGAAAGTGGTACAGACCAATGAAATAAGTATTTATTATTTAGAAAACAAAATCTAAAGAAAGCGGTACAGACCAATGAAACGTTAATTTTTTATTCGGAAACTAAAATTAAAGAAAGTGGTATAGACCAATGAAACATTAATTTTTATTCAGGAAACTAAAATTAGAGAAAGCGGTATAGACCAATGAGATAAATATTTATTGTTCGATGAATTAAATAACACTATTTGAAAAAATAGTTTCAGATAGATAACAAAATTGAATAAGGAGGATATACCAATGGATGTAATATCTAAATAAAAAACCACTGTACTGATAAACAGAACAGTGGTTTTTTATTTTACAACTATACAAAAGAAAGAGCCTCGACCAGTTTACACCGATCAAGGCAATGCGGAAAAAGGGACTTGAACCCTCACAGGACTAACTCCCACTAGAACCTGAATCTAGCGCGTCTGCCATTCCGCCATTTCCGCTCAACAAAGTGTATATTATCATAAATTTTATTATTTGTAAAGTCTTTTTGTTATTTTTCTTCTATAATTTTTATTATACAAATCAGCCGATTATATCATAAATAACTTTCTTTAAATTCATAACGAAAAAACTGCTGGTCAATTGTACTTTCAATCAACCAACAGTCCTACTCATTTTTTACAGATCAACTTTTCCAGTTACTTCGCCATTGATTACATAATATGCAGCAAATTCTTCTGGTTTTACATAAATCTGAACTTTTTTCATCTCGCCAACTTTACGTTTCATGTCTTTTGTCCATACTGTTTTTACGAGTTTCAGAATTTCTTTATCTGTATATTCTTTCTCGCCAAACTGAAGAAAAAGCTCTGTTTTGAGTTCAGCTTTTTTTGTTGTCTTTTTTGCTGTTGCTTTCTTTTCAACAGTTTCTTCTTTCAGAATGCCTGCTCTTGTCTCAATAGCTTTTGTAGTATCTTTTGTTGTTCCAATTGCAATTGTATCCTTTTTCGTTGCCATAATCATTACCTCCCTATATGTATAAACATTATAACTTCGTATAAATTTCACACTGCTTTTGCAGCCTGCTTTATCTTCTAAAAATGATACAGGCGTTACTATAACATATTTTTCCAAAAACGTCAAATCTACGCCATTTCTAGTTCTTTTCCGGCCTATTTATACAAATCAAAATATATTTATAACAAAAAGAGTTCTTTTCTAAATTTCAGAAACGAAAGAAAAATTACTGTTCACGGAATGTAACTGTTCCTTTTTCTGCGTCCATGCTTTCTACGATTGCAAGTGATTCAAGCTGATATCCGAAGTTACGGATCATCTTTCCACCTGGCTGGAAACCTTTTTCTACAGCAATACCAATTCCTTCTACTTTTGCACCCGCTGCCTGCACGATCTGAAGCAATCCCTGAAGTGCACATCCATTTGCAAGGAAGTCATCGATGATCAAGACTCTGTCATTCTCGTTGATAAATTTCTTAGAAACAAGAATATTGTTTTTATTCTTATGTGTAAAAGATTCTACTTCTGCCACATAGATATCACCATCTAAGTTAAGGCTCTGTGACTTTTTAGCAAAAACGACTGGAACATTAAAGTGCTGCGCTGCAATACATGCAATACCGATTCCAGATGCTTCGATTGTAAGGATCTTATTGATATTTTTACCCTCAAATCTTCTCTTCCATTCAAGACCCATCTGATTATAAAGTTCAATATCAATCTGGTGATTCAAAAATGAATCTACTTTCAATACGTTACCCTCTTTTACAATTCCATCTTTCATAATACGTTCTTCTAAAAAGTTCATTCTAGTACCCTCCTGATTATATGTATATTAATTTTGAGTAACAAAAAAAGCGGGTGATGGGAATCGAACCCACGTATCCAGCTTGGAAGGCTGGTGTTCTACCATTGAACTACACCCGCATCATCTCTGACACAAGTAGTATAATACCACGGGTTCTCATAAAAATCAAGCACTTTTTTATTTTTTTTGCAGCCCAATTGATTTTATACGAACTTGTATCTTCACAATCATACTGCAGAATCTATGTGAAAATGACTTATTGTCATTCACACACCATTTTTCGGACAAATATCCTTTAGACAACATTTCTCACAATATGGCTTTGTTCTTGCTGTACAGACTTCTCTTCCATGATAAACAAGTCTATGACAAAAATCACTGCCTTCTTCCGGCGGTATGATCTTCCACAATTCCATTTCCACCTTCTTTGGCTCTTTGATTCCATCTACGAGTCCCATTCGGTTTGTAAGACGAATGCAATGCGTATCCGTTACGATTGCTGGTTTACCAAACACATCGCCCATGATCAAATTCGCACTTTTTCTTCCAACTCCCGGAAGTTTTAATAACTCATCGAAATCTTCTGGAACTTTGCCATTATATTTATCTTTTAAGATCCTCATACATGCACTGATATCTCGTGCCTTGCTTTTTCCTAATCCACATGGACGAACGATCGCTTCTATCTCTTCTGGTTCTGCCTCTGCCAAAGCCTCAACCGTCGGATATTTTGCATAAAGATCTTCAACAACTACGTTTACTCTCGCATCTGTACATTGTGCTGCAAGACGAACGCTGACAAGCAGTTTCCACGCATCATCATAGTCTAATGTACATCCCGCATCCGGATATTCATTTTCTAATCTTTTTATAATTTCCAATGCTTTTTGCTTCTTTGTCATATCAAGTTACCTACTTTTATCTATACTCTCCTATCATTCTATAGCCATTACATTTTCTATTGTAAAGTATCACCAAACTCTTTTCAAGCAAAATCACACCTACAAAGACGTAAATCAGGAAATTTCAACCTTCCAATACATTCCAACAGCAAATTCCTTCAGTTACTCTCCGCTCACAAAGAAAAGCCAACATCTTTCTTTCGAAAAATCTTGGCTTTTCATAAATATCATATATTTTATTTTTAACGATTCTTCCAGGTACTTCTTGAGAAAAGAATCAAAATCGGGAAAATCTCCAAACGACCCGCAAGCATATCCGCAATTAGGATACATTTTGAAAATACACTATATCCCGAAAAGTTACATGTCGGTCCTACAGCATCCAATCCAGGGCCAATATTGTTAAAACACGATACCACTGCCGAAATATTTGTTTCGAGAGAAAATCCATCCAATGAAACAACAACGATACTGGCCACAATGATCGTCACATATGCCGCAAGATATGCATTCACATTATTTAAAATCTTTTCATTTACCACTTGTCCATTGTTACGAACAACCTGCACTTTTTGAGGATTTATTGTAGTTCTGATATTGCGGTGTAAGCTCTTTGACAATAAAAGTACACGGCTACATTTCATACCACCGCCTGTACTCCCTGCACAGGCTCCAACCAACATCAGACACAATATGATCGCCTTTGAAAATGAGGGCCATAGATCAAAATCTGTGGTTGCATAACCAGTTGTTGTCACAATACTTGCAACCTGAAATGCCGCATGACGAACTGTCTCTCCAAGTGTATCATAGTAATCTCTTACATTCCATGCGATCAATGCGATACTTCCGGCAACCATTCCAATATAGAATCTTAATTCCTCATCTTTGAAAACTGCCTTTACCTGACCAATAAGAAGCAGATAATAACAACTAAAGTTTACTCCAAAAAGAAGCATGAATACCGTTGTTACATTCTGAAGATATGGACTATATCCAGCCATACTGTCATTCTTGATTCCAAAACCTCCTGTTCCTGCTGTTCCAAATGCAGTACAGATTGAATCAAACCATGACATTCCCCCAACAAGAAGAAAGATAATATTCAAAATCGTTAATACGATATACATCAAATACAAGATTGTTGCTGTTTTTCGCATCTTTGGAACTAATTTCCCAACACTAGGTCCCGGACTTTCTGCTCTTAATATATGCATCGTAAATCCTGTATTGTTATTATTCCCAGTCTTTTTCGCATTCGGCACGATTGCAAGCAAAAATACCAATACACCCATGCCGCCTAACCAATGGCTGAAACTTCTCCAATACAAAATCCCTCTCGACATACTTTCTACACTTGGATGAATCGAAGCTCCTGTTGTCGTAAAACCTGACACGATTTCAAACAATGCATCCACATACATCGGAATCTCTTTCGAAAGATAGAATGGCAAGCATCCCAAAAGACTCATAACGATCCATCCTAATGCAACACACACAAGACCTTCTCTTGCGAAAAATCGACGTTCGCATCCTTTTGCATACAACAACAAGACTCCAGAAACTGCAAATATCAATGCAATCGTGATCAAAAATGCTTTTACCGCCTGCATCTCCCCGTCATAAAGACTTAAAAGCAGTGCCGGTATCATAAATGCGCTTTCCACGCATAATATCAAGCCAATAAAACGCCCCATCATTTTGTAATTCAACTCTATACACTCCTTCCAAAAATCGCTTAAAAAGCAATTTATGAACGTCTCCGGATATTTTTATTCGAAGATATCATTCAGACTATAGATCACATCATCTCCATTGGATATCACAATCACTGTATCACCAAGCATAAACATAGAATCTCCATCTGGTATCTGTGTATGTGTTCCTCTGCAAATACCAGCAATCAGTACACTTTTCTTTGTCTTTAACATTTTCAAAGGTTCGCCACAATGCAAAGTCTTCTCATCCACGATAAACTCCATCGCTTCTGCCTGTCCATGAGCGATAGAGTGTACAGATAATGCTGCACCTGTCTGATTATGGATCGCACGGACATATCGAACGATCAACTCACTACAAGACTCTTTTGGACAGATTGGACTTCCAATATCCAATCGATCAACCATTCGATTATCACTAAGATGTCCTAATTTTGTAATTACCTGTGAAACTCCACAACTGCTTGCATACATTGAAATGATGATATTCAATTCATCCAATCCAGTCAATGTAACGACAGCATCGCAATTACGGACGCCTTCTTGATCAAGTATAAACTGATCTCCTGCATCACCATGTACAACGGTAACTTCCGGAAGGATTGACGCCAAATGCAGACAACGATCATAATCACTTTCAATGATCGTAACATCAATCCCACTCTGAATCAGATTCTTCGCAAGATAGTAACTGATCCTATCTCCGCCACAGATCAGTACACGTTTTACTTTATGTGTGATGATTCCGAGACTTCGAAGTAAATGAGTCAGATTTTTCGTTGGCGCTGTTACAAAAATATGATCCCCTTCTCTAAGTACAAAATTACCATCTGGTGCGATTGCTTTACCATCTCTTAAAACAGTACAAACCAATACTTTATGCTGTTTTACGATTCCATTCAGATCATTCAATGCAACATCACACAACTTACTCTTAGCATCAATTCTAAGCTCTACAAGTTCCATTCTTCCTTTTGCAAATGTATCTCTCTTCAAAAATCCCGGATATTTCAGAAGATGTTCAATCTCTATCGCAGCCTGCTTTTCAGGATTTACCGCCATAGACAGTGCAAACAGATCTCTCATAACATACACTTGATCTGAATATTCCGGATTACGGATTCTTGCGATCGTATGCAGATCAGGGTTCAAACCGTGCGCTGTCATACAACACAAAAGGTTCTTTTCATCTTCACTTGTCACTGCGATCAAAAGATTAACCTCTTTGATGCCTGCCTGTATCAATGTGTCCATAGCCGCACAATTCCCCTGCACAGCCATCACGTCAAATCTTTCCTGCAGATTATCTAATACACTCTGTTTCTGATCGATCACTGTAACATCATAACCAGCCGCTGACAACTTCTGTGCCAGTGAGGCCCCAACTTTTCCGCCACCAGCAATTAATATTTTCATACTCTATTCCTCCTGAAGATCAAGACCATTTTTACCAAATCTTTACTTCCTTATAATTCTTACCTCATTATAGCAGTTGCTATTAAAAAAGCAACTCGTTTTCGGTAAAAGAATTGCAGGCACACTACGCGCCTGCAAATTGACTTTGATATAACTCTTTATAAAATCCATCACATTTCAACAACTCTTCATGATTCCCCTGTTCGATAATCTTTCCATCCTTCATAACAAGGATTACATCTGCATTTTGGATCGTTGACAGTCGATGTGCAACGATAAAACTTGTTCTGCCTTCCATGAGGCTTGAAAACGCTTTCTGAATCATTATTTCTGTTCTAGTATCAATGGATGAAGTAGCTTCATCTAAGATCAGCATTGGTGGTTTTAACAGCATTACACGAGTAATGCAAAGCAACTGTTTTTGTCCTTGTGAAAGGCTTCCACCATCCTCTGTGATCCATGTGTCATACCCATTCGGCAGACGTTTGATAAAGCTGTGTGCATTTGATGCTTTTGCTGCTGCAATCACTTCTTCTTCTGTAGCATCTGGTTTACCCATCACGATATTATCTCTGATTGTGCCTGTTTTCAACCAAGTTTCCTGAAGAACCATTCCAAATCCAGCACGAAGACTTTTTCTTGTCAGTTCTCGAATATCATGTTCTTCTATACTGATTCGTCCACCAGTCACATCGTAAAAACGCATAAGCAGATTGATCAAAGTTGTCTTTCCACACCCTGTCGGACCAACAATTGCAATTCTCTGTCCCGGCTCAACTTTCAAATTTAAATTCTCGATCAATTTCTGTTCTGGCTGATAAGAAAATGCCACATCTGTAAGTTCAATATTTCCCTGTACATTTTCTAACTCCAATGCATTTTCCACTTCTGGAACTTGCGGTTCTTCTTCTATCAGATCAAAGATTCTCTGCGCACACGCGATTGCATTCTGTAATTCTGTAACAACACCTGAAATTTCATTAAATGGTTTTGTATACTGATTCGCATAACTCAAAAAACAAGTAAGCTGTCCTACACTCATTGCACCATTAATTACAGCAACTGCACCGGTCACACCGACCCCTGTATAAACAAGGCTGTTTACAAAACGTGTACATGGATTTGTAAGCGAAGAGAAGAACACTGCCTGCATTGAAAATTTCTGCAAACGTCCATTGATCTCATCAAACTCTTCTAATACATCTTCCCCTTTTCCAAAAGCCTGAACAACCTTCTGATTACCGATCATTTCTTCAATAAGCCCTGTCTGTTCCCCTCTCGTCTCGGACTGCAGCTTGAACATAGAAAATGTTCTCTTTGCAATAAAACTTGCCACCAAAAACGATACTGGTGTGATCAGAACTACAACAAATGTAATTTTAACATTCACAGAAAGCATGAAACCAAATGTTCCAACTATGGTTGCCGCTGCTGTAAACAGTTGTGTAAATCCCATTAAGAGACCGTCTGAAAACTGATCCACATCTGCAATCACACGACTCACAATCTCGCCATGAGAATGTCCATCAATATATTTTAAAGGTAAAATTTCAATCTTTTCAAAAGCTTCATTACGAATGTCTTGTACTATTTGATATGTCATCTTATTATTACAGATATTCATAAGCCACTGTGCCAGTCCTGTCATAAGAACACAAATTGCAATCTTTACTAAAATCTGTGTGACATTTCCAAAATCTACAAAACCTTTATCCACGATATAATCAACCGCAGCTCCCGTAAGTTTCGGCACATACAATGTTAATGTCACCGTAACTGCAGCAAGCAAAATCGTAAGCGCCAAAAAGATTCGATACTTCCCAAGACGGCGGAATACTTTTTTCAAAGTCTCTGACTGTTTTTTCATCTGTGATTCTTTTTTCTCTGCCATATTCTTCCGCCTCCTTTATCTACTTTTCTTCTCTGGAAATTGTGAGTAATAAATCTCCTGATAGATCTGACAATTTTCAATCAATTGCTCATGTGTACCAATTCCAGCAAGCTTTCCGTCATCCATTACAAGAATCTGGTCTGCATACTGCACAGAGGATGCTCTCTGCGATACAATAAATATGATTGGTTTCTCTTCCATTTCCCGAATTGCTTTACGAAGCTTCGCATCCGTTGCAAAATCCAACGCAGATGCACTATCATCTAAGATTAAGATTTCCGGTTTTTTAACAAGTGCACGTGCAATCGTCAGACGTTGTTTCTGACCACCAGAAAGATTCCTTCCGCCTTGCTCAATCCAAAAATCTAATCTGCCTTTTTTTGTATCAACAAATTCCTTTGCCTGTGCACATTCAAGTGCATCCTCAAGTTCTTCATCTGTTGCAGTATCATTTCCCCAACGGAGATTTTCTGCGATCGTACCCTTGAATAAAACTGCTTTCTGCGGCACAACGCCTACAATATTTCGTATTTCTTTCAGCGCGTAATCTTTTACATTTTTTCCATTGATACGCACCTCACCTGCCGTTACATCATAAAATCGCGGAATCAAGTTGATCACTGAAGATTTACCAGATCCAGTACCACCAATAATTCCAATCGTCTGACCTTTTCTTGCCACAAAGCTGATATCCGATAGCGACTCTGCTCCAGCACCCTCGTAAGTCAATCCAACGTGATCAAACTCAAGTGTTGTCTCTTCACATTTTTCAAATTGCTGACTGCCCTCTGGCATGCCTGCCTTCTCTTCAAAAACACTCTGAATACGGTTTCCACACGCAATTGCTTTTGTGATCGTCACAATCAGATTCGCCAACTTTACAAGTTCCACAAGAATGGATGACATATAATTGACAAGCGCCACTACTTCACCCTGTGTCAATGCTCCAATATTTACGCGGACTGCACCAACATAGATCAAGACAACCAATGCACCATTTGCAATAATATATGTCAACGGATTCAGAAGACCTGAAATTCGACCTACATATTTTTGTGCTTCTGTTAAGATCTGATTCTGATATCTGAAATGTTCTCGTTCTTCCTCTTCTTTGTTAAATGCACGGATCACTCTTGTTCCAGTCAGATTCTCTCGTGTTATAAGTAATACCTTATCAAGATCTGACTGCACTTTTTTATACAAAGGCATTGTAATCAACATAACTCCAAAGACAACGATTGACAACAATGGAATTACAACAACAAACACAAGTGCCGCTTTCACATCTACCGTAAATGCCATGATCATAGAACCAAAAACGATAAACGGCGAACGCAAGAATAACCGAAGTACCATATTAACACCAGACTGCACCTGATTGACATCACTTGTCATACGTGTGATCAGTGTTGATGTCCCTATTGTATCCAATTTTGAATAAGTAAAATTCTGAATATGCGCAAACAGATCATGTCTTAATTCCGTTGCAAATCCAGTCGCTGCCTTTGCTGCAAAGAACTGTGCTGTCAAAGAACAAGCAAGTCCGATCACACCAAGCGCAACCAAGACCAAACACATCTGCAAGACATATATTCTGTCCCTATTTCCAATTCCCACATCAATGATCGCCGCCATAACAAGCGGAACAAATAATTCGAAGATTGCTTCCAACATCTTAAATAGCGGAGCAATCACTGTTTCTTTTTTGTAATTTTTCAGAAAACGTAACAATGATTTCATTTTTCTACTTCTTCCTTTTTAAGATTCTTTTCACATTTACTGTTATTCTATCTTCTTTCCCAAAATAATGCAAATGTAATTGAATCTTCTTCGCTAAAAGCCTCTTATAGTAAATTTAATCAATTTCTTTCCACAAAAAAACGTTCACACCATACCAGTGTGAACGTTTTTTCGTTTTTTATTCTTTTTCAGTTAGCTTCGATTATTCAGCGATATCAGCAAATCTGAAGATCCATTTACCCATTGCTGAGTGATAGAGGTTTTCTACATTGCTGCTTTCAAGCCAGAAGTCATTGTAGTATGCAACTGGGATACATCCAGCATCTTCCATCAGAATATCTTCTGCTGTGTGAAGAGCCTGTGAACGTTCTTCAAGATCTGTAGTTTTTCTAGAAAGTTCGATAGCTGCATCAAATTCTGGATTGTTGTAGTTACCATCGTTGTTACCGTTTGTTGAGTACAGAAGTTCTAACATGTTAGATGGATCTGAATAGTCACCTATCCAACCATTACGAGCAACTTCATAAGAACCTGCACGACGGTCTGGTGTGAATGAAGACCATTCTACTGTTTCAACGTTAACTGTTACACCAATTTCAGCCCATGCCTGCTGTAAGTATTCAGCAAGTGGTACATGGTAACCAGAATCATTTGTCTTGTAGCTGATTGTTAAGCCATCTGCATAACCAGCTTTTGCAAGAAGTTTCTTAGCTTCTTCTAAGTTAGCTTCATAATCGTCAGAAAGGTAAACTTCTCCACCGTTTGCGTTATCCATGAATACGGATCCGTCTGTGTCAAGCCATCCTGGTCCACAGAAGTTGTAAGCTGGTGAATATGTTCCCTGCATGATTGTGTTAGCAACATATTCTCTGTCGATAGCGAGTGACAATGCTTTACGAACGTCTGCATTGTTGAATGGTTCTTTATCAATGTTTACACTGATGTAGTATGTTCCGATGATTGGATCTACATAGAAATCATCCTGTCCCTGGAGACTTGGTACTTCTTCTGTAGGAACGTCTTTGATCATCTGAAGTTCACCATTCTGGTATGCTGAGTAAGCAGCATTAGAATCTTCCATAAGAGCGAATTTGATGCTGTCAAGTTTAACTGCATCTGCATTCCAGTAGTTTTCATTCTTTGTCATGATGATGTGCTGTCCTGGAACCCATTCAGAAATGTAGAATGCACCGTTTGTGATGTATGTGTCAGCAGCGATTGCCCAAGCATCACCGTTAGCTTCTACTGTTTCCTGCTGTACTGGGTACAGTGTTGGGAAAGCTACAAGCTGTTCAAAATATGAACATGGAGATGATAACTGAACTTCAAGTGTAAGATCATCAACTGCTTTTACACCAAGAGCGTCAAGATCACCATTGATTGCATCTTCATAACCTACTACCATGTTAAGAACTGTTTCAGCGTATGGAGCAGCTAATGCTGGGTCACATACACGTTTCCAGCTGTATACAAAGTCTTCAGCTGTAAGATCTGATCCATCAGACCATGTCAAACCTTCACGAAGTTTGAATGTCCATGTAAGTCCATCTTCAGATACGCCCCAATCTTCAGCACATCCTTCAATGATCTGATCGTCTTCACCCTTCATGAGAAGACCTTCGAATGCTGTGATGATCATGTTACCACCATCACTTGCGGAGTTAAGTGCTGGGTCAATTGTTTCTGGGTCAGGACCAACCTGAACTGCCAGCTGTTTTTCGCCTGCTTTGTCTCCCTTTGCTGCGTCAGTTTTTGTGTCGCTTCCGCCGCATCCTGCGAGCAGAGAAGCTACCATTGCTGATGCGAGCAATACAGATAAGATTCTCTTTTTCATAAAGATACCCTCCCTAGATAATAAAAAATGTATTGTATAAATCAATTTGATTTATTACCGATATTAACGATAATTTAACAGAATTTTTGCAATCTGTCAACACATTTCACTTCATCTTGGTAAACTTTTAAACCGTTACCTTGTTAATTCACTTTATCAAGATGGTGACATGCTGCCCAATGTCCTTTAGATACTTCTCTAAATTCAGGATCTTCACATGCACATTTTTCATCCGCATATGGACAACGTGTACGGAAGTGACATCCTGATGGTGGGTTCAATGGACTTGGAACATCGCCTTCAAGGATAATACGTTTGTTTGATTTTGCAACGATTGGATCTGCGATCGGAATTGCAGAAATCAAACTCTTTGTATATGGATGTACGCTGTGGAATGCGATCTCGTTGCTGTCAGCAAGCTCAACCATTTTTCCAAGGTACATAACACCGATTCTATCGGAAATATGTTTTACTACAGAAAGGTCATGTGCAATAAACAAATATGTCAAGCCCATGGATTCCTGAAGATCTTCAAACATGTTAACAACCTGAGCCTGGATAGATACGTCCAAAGCAGAGATTGGTTCGTCACAGACAATAAATTCTGGATTTACTGCCAATGCACGTGCGATACCAACACGCTGTCTCTGTCCACCAGAGAACTCATGTGGGTAACGGTTTGCGTGGTCAGAGTTAAGACCTACACAACGAAGGAGTTCAATGATTCTTTCATATCTTTCCTTTGGTGACTTTGTCAGCTTGTGGATATCGAGGGCTTCTCCTACGATATCGCCAACTGTCATACGAGGGTCCAAACTTGCATATGGATCCTGGAATACGATCTGCATCTTACGTCTGTATGGAAGCATATCTACTGCAATCTTCTTCTCTTTATCAAAGATTACTTTTCCATCGTATGTGATGCGTCCGCTTGTTGGTTCGTAAAGACGAAGCAGAGAACGACCTGTAGTTGTTTTACCACATCCTGATTCTCCTACGAGACCTAATGTTTCTCCTCTTTTGATTGAGAACGATACATCATCTACAGCTTTTACAAACTTTTTGTTTTTTCCCCATCCGCCAGCTGGGAACCACTGTTTCAGATGTTCAATTTTAATTAATTCATCACTCATTTTGCAGCTCCCCTTTCAAATTCTTCTTTCTGGTTCAACCAGCACTGTGTATAGTGTACATCGTCAAACCATGTCACTGGTGGTTTTTCACGCAGACAGATCTTCATACAGTTGTCACAACGTGAAGCAAATGGACATCCCTTCGGTGGATTCAGCATATCTACTGGTGTACCTTCGATTGGGATCAATCTCTCATGCTCTTCTGTATCCATTCTTGGCATACTGCGGATCAAACCTTTTGTATACTCATGTTTTGGACGATAGAAGATATCTTCTGTTGTACCGTATTCTACGATATGTCCTGCATACATAACTGCAATTCTTTCACATGTACTTGCTACAACACCAAGGTCATGTGTAATCATGATGATCGCCATACCCAGTTTATCTTTCAGTTCCATCATCAATTCAAGGATCTGAGCCTGGATTGTAACGTCAAGCGCTGTTGTAGGTTCGTCAGCGATCAGAAGTTTTGGCTCACATGCAAGTGCGATCGCGATCATAACACGCTGACGCATACCACCTGACAATTCATGTGGGTACTGTTTGAGACGTTTTTCAGGCTCATTGATACCAACCAGTGTCAGAAGTTCTTTTGCACGTTCTTTTGCCTCTGCTTTTGTCTTATCTGTGTGAAGCAGGATTACTTCACGGATCTGATCTCCGATTGTGTAAACCGGATTCAAACTTGTCATAGGATCCTGGAAAATGATGGAAACTTCGTTACCACGCATTTTACGGAATTCCTTTTCTGTCATATCATTGATGTGATGACCATTAAAATCCAGTGAACCGCCGAGCAGTTTACCTGGATGAGCTGTCAGTCCCATCAAACTGTAAGCAGTTACGGATTTACCGGAACCACTTTCACCTACGATACCAAGTACTTCTCCCTCTTTCAAGTGAATACTTACATCGTTCAGTGCTTTTACCTCTCCTGCTGGAGTAAAGAAAGAGAGGCGTTCGTTTTTGACATCTACTAAATATTTTTCACTCATGTTCTACGCTTCCTTTCTTTATGATTTTAATTTAGGGTCAAATGCATCACGCAGACCGTCACCCAACAAGTTAAAGCTCAGAATGATCAAACTGATCAATAACGCTGGAATGAACAGTAAGTGTGGATGTGAAATAAATCCATTGATCGCATCACCTGCCAGTGATCCAAGAGATGGCATTGGAACTGCAACACCAAGTCCTAAGAATGACAGGAAACTTTCTGTAAAGATTGAAGAAGGAATCTGCAATGTTGTTGTAATGATAAGAGTACCAATACAGTTTGTAAGCAGATGCTTCTTAATGATACGTCCACTGCTTGCGCCAAGTGCTCTAGCAGCAGTTACATATTCGCTCTGTTTCAGAGTAAGAATCTGGCTTCGTACAAGACGTGCCATGCTTACCCAGTAAAGAAGGGCGAATACGATGAAGATACTGATCATATTAGGTCCCATCTTCTGAAGCCATCCAAATCCAGGCTTTGTAGCCAATGCCTGCATTGGCTCTCTGATCGCACTTGAAAGCAGGATGATCAGAAGAACGTCAGGTACTGTATAAATGATATCTACGATTCGCATGATGATCATATCTACAACACCACCAAAGAACGCTGCTAAAGAACCCATTGTCGCACCAATGATCAAAATGATCACTGCAGCTACGATACCAACGATCAAAGAAATACGGCTTCCCATCATAACACGGATCGCATAGTCACGTCCCATGCTGTCTGTTCCGAGAATATGTGGAAATACATCTTCTCCAGCCTCAATCTGTTCGAGTTCGTTTGCAGAATATTCAAATGGTTTCAAGTTGTTTGCACCTTTGATCTGTTTCTCATAAGTATATGGATAGAATGAAGGTACAATAAATGAAAAGAACATGATGATGAGGAGTACAATTAAACTTGTCATCGCAATTTTGTTCTTTTTCAGTCTGCGCAAACCATCTTTCCAGAAGCCTACGCTTTCTCTCATAATTACCAGACTCTGTTTTTCATCATCTGTTGCTGGGAGAAAATCTTCTGGACTATAATTTGCCTGAAAACTCATAGGGTTTTTGTTATCCATCTTAGTTTTCTCCTTTCTACTTCAATTTAATTCGTGGATCGACAATTGTATAAACAATATCTACGATCACGTTGACAAATACCATGATTGTTGCAAGGAAAATTGTTGTTCCCATGATTACAGTATAGTCTCGGTTCATACATGATCCGATCAACTCTCCACCAAGTCCTGGGATTGTGAAGATCTTCTCTGTAATGAAACTTCCTGTCATTGCATATGCAAGCATTGGTCCGATATAAGTAACAACCGGAAGAATCGCATTACGCAATGCATGTTTAAACAATGATACAAACTGTGAAAGTCCTTTAGCTCTCGCTGTACGCATATAATCCTGTCCCAATACGTCCAACATTGAAGAACGCATCAAACGTGTAATATATGCAGTTGGATAGAACGCAATCGCAATTACAGGCATGATGTAATGCTTCCACGATGTTAATCCAAATGCTGGCAGCCATCCTGTCTTTGCACTGAGGAAATACAAAAGCATCGTACAAACTACGAAACCTGGTACTGCGATTCCGCACGTAGCAATTACAATAATAACATTATCTATGATCTTTCCTCGATTCATCGCTGAAATACATCCCAATGGAACACCAATTAAAAGTGCCAATGTTGCTGACATAAGCGCGATTCTTGCTGATACAGGGAACTTTGTTGAAATAATAGACATAACGGTACGACCACGCTGTTTCAATGAATCACCGAAATCAAGATGAACAACACCTTTCATATAAGTGATGTACTGTTCTCCAAGTGGTTTATCGAGTCCATATTTTGCTTCTAAGGCAGCCTGTGCCTGTGGGGATACGGCTTTCTCTGACATGAACGGTCCACCTGGAACGAGGTTCATTACAAAAAATGTCAGTGTAGCTACAACAAAAATAGTCGCTATTGCCATCCCAATACGTTGTAAGATGTACTTTAACATACTACCACTACTCCTTTTTATCTTTTAAACGTGTTTTAGCGACTTTTTCGATTCGATAGTCTGCTATTTTCTCAATTTGACGTTCTACCTTACTAAAGTATCAAATTGTCGAAAAAAAGGCGGATGCACATGCCCCATCTGCCTAATCATTGTCTAGCACCTATCCATAACATTCGCTATCTTAATATTATATAGATAAGCCTCTCTTGTGTCAAGAATTATAAGTTGAAAAAAGTGCATTTTCCAACACAATTGTTTGTTTTTTTGACATATTTTAACCATTTTTTGAATTTTTTGATAATTAATTATTCAATTTTCTTTTGTAGTATAATTCTAACCCAAAATACAAATCATTTTACTGGAACACATTGTGCAAACATGTTATTATCAAGCTATACGGAGGTGAAGCACATGAAAGTTACATTAAATCCTAATACAGAAATTGTAAATACAATAAAAGAAGGTCTGAAACGTACTGGTGGCTATTGCCCATGCCGACTCGAACGTATAGAAGAAAACAAATGTATGTGCAAAGAATTTAAAGATCAAATTGCTGATCCAGATTTTGAAGGCTACTGCCACTGCATGTTATACTATAAGAAAAAAGACTGATCATGAAGACAAAGGAGGAATCATACATGTCAGAAATTAAAATTACATCTCAGAATTTTGAAAAAGAAGTTTTAGAATCAGATATTCCAGTTTTAGTTGATTTCTGGGCAACATGGTGCGGACCATGCCAGATGCTCGCTCCAGTCCTCGAAGAGCTTGCAAAGGAATATGAAGGAAAAGTAAAAGTCGGGAAAATCAATGTAGATGAAGAACCAGATCTTGCAGTCAAATTTAGAGTTGCAAGCATCCCAACACTCATCCTGTTCAAAGATGGTGTTGCTGATCAGACAATGATCGGATACCATACTAAAGAACAGATTGCAGAAATTTTAGATTAAGACATACAAAAGACCAGCCTCTATAGTGATATGTACCCTCCTTACTGGATTGTTCAGTAAAGAGGGTACATATCAAGTGGAACTGGTCTTTCTATTTATTCTTATTAATATATATTTTATTATTTATCTGAAGTAAATGCGTATGCTTCCTCTGAAGTATAAACTGCAAATCCTCCATTGATCAGAATTTCCGCAACCTTCTCAGGTGCATCACTCTTTAATACTGCTGCCGCATCATTTCCATTTGCAAAGGCATACATATATTCAATATTCACACCACTATCTACAATCTGATGCATAGCTTTGCTAAGAGAACCCGGTGCATGTGGCACTCGAAGTGCTACTACCTCTGTCAACATCGCTGTCATTCCAGCCTCTGCCAATACTGCGCGCCCTTTTTCTGGATCTGAAACAATCATACGAAGCATTCCATATTCCGATGTATCTGCAAGACTTAAAGCAACGATATTCACATTTCCTTTCGCCAATTCATTCAGAACACTATCTAAACGCCCTGCTCTATTCTCCAAAAATACCGACAATTGCTGAATTGTATTTTTTGAACTCATAACAATCTCCCTTCTACAGATCTCTATTATCGATCACTCGTTTTGCTTTTCCTTCACTTCTCTGAATACTCTTAGGTTCCACAAGTTTTACCCTTACCGATACACCGAGTGCCTGTTTGAGAACTTCGCCAACTCTCTTCTTCAATTCATCCAATTTACGAATCTCATCTGAGAAATATTTTTCATCCACTTCTACCATAACAGTCAGTACATCAAGATTATTTTCTCTGTCAACCACAAGCATATAATGAGGAGCCACACCGCCGCCCATAGAAAGCAGTGCCTGTTCAACTTGTGTTGGGAATACGTTAACACCACGAATAACCTTCATATCATCTGTACGACCTGTAAATTTCTGGATTCGTGGAAGTGTTCGACCACATTCACATGTACTATGGTCAATACTTGTAAGGTCTTTTGTACGATAACGAAGAAGCGGCATTCCTTCTTTTGCAAGCGTTGTAAATACAAGTTCTCCTGTCTCATTATCCGCACACGGAGTGTGATCCACCGGATTCAAAACTTCTGGATAAAAATAATCTTCGTATACATGGAGTCCTTTATGATGAATACAATCCATTGCAACACCCGGGCCTGTAATCTCACACAATCCATAAATATCAAAACAATTTACATTTAAGATGCCTTCAATCTGTTTTCTCATCTCATCTGTCCAAGGTTCTGCACCATTGATGCCTACTTTTAATTGAATACGATCTATCACATCTGCTTCTTTTGCTGCTTCTGCCAAATACAACGCATAAGATGGTGTGCATGCAAATGCTGTTGCCCCAAAATCTTCCATACACATCAACTGACGTTTCGTGTTACCTGATGACATTGGAATAGCCATACAGCCAAGAGCTCTTGCCCCAAAATCTAATCCCATACCACCAGTAAACAATCCATATCCATAACAAATATGTAATCTATCTTCTGCAGTAAGCCCCGCCATTGTGAGCGCTCTTGCTACGCATTCTGCCCATACATCTACGTCTTTTTGAGTGTAAGATGCAAGTGTCAATTTTCCAGTCGTTCCAGATGTTCCCTGTACTCTGACGATCTTTTCCTGTGGAACTGCCAAAAGTCCAAATGGATAGTTATCTCTTAAATCTTCCTTTGTTGTAAACGGAAGTTTATTGATATCTTCAATCCCTTTGATATCTCCCGGTTCTAACCCCATTGCATCCATTTTATTTCGGTAAAACGTAACATTATCATATACATTCTTAACTTGTTTTACGAGACGTTGGCTTTGCAATGCTGTCATCTCATCTCTGCTCATACATTCAATCTTCGGATCTCTGATCCGTTCTTTCCAATCTGTTAAAGCAACTTTTGCCATCTTCATTTGCTCCTCTCGTATTTCTATGCATCTGCATATTTATCAAACAATTATGTATATTATACCTCTGTTGTGCGATATTTTCAACACTTCAACGTAAAAAAGTGTCGTTTCTTATCCTATTAATATAAGAAAAGCATATATAAATACACTTCCTGTACCCATATATGCTTTCCCTAATTTTTCTATTTTTCGTTCGTGTAAATCTTTTTACCCTTAACGTATTTTGCACTGATTTCTCTATCATCCGAAAAATATATCATTCGTTCAAGACGCTGTTTTACAGTCATTTCCTGTGGGTGTTCCAATCTGGAATCATCAAGAACAACTGCATCCATCTCATATCCTTCTTCAAAACTTCCAACTTTTCCAAAGAACTCTCCACCACCTTTTGTAGCAAGATAAAATACTTCTTCTGCTGTCAGAGGTTTCTTTGTATCATCTTTCAATCTCCAATACATTTTTGAAGCCTGGATTGCATATGCCATTGCAGTGAACATGTTCTCTGTTGAACCTGCGGCAACATCACTTCCCAGTCCAACATGGATTCCTTCATCAAGATAACGGCGAATTGGTGCGATACCAGATGAAAGATTGATATTAGACTCTGGGCAATGTGCAACATAAACTCCATTTTCTTTGATTCTTTCAATCTCAGCATCACTAGAATATACGCAATGTGCCATAACTGTTTTACAGTCAACACCAAAAAGTCCAAACACATCATATGCGTCTCCATAAAATTCAGACCATGGACACAGTTCTTTTACCCATTCAATCTCGCCTGGATTTTCTGACAAATGTGACTGAACCGGAAGTTCATATCGCATCTGCACCATTTTGATTTTGTCCATCAACTCGTCTGTACAACTTGGGATAAAACGAGGTGTCAGGATTGGCTGCGTATTTTTGAACTTGCTATGTTTCACATCTTTGATCCACTCTACTGTTTCCCATGCAGACCATTCTGAATCTTCTTCCTTTAAATAATCCGGACAGTTTCGATCCATATTTACTTTTCCTACCATTGTTGCAAGACCAGAAGACTCTAACATACTCATCAAAAGATTTGTTGCCGGACGATGAACGGTTGCAAAAATGCAGGCTCTTGTTGTTGCACTTTTCTTCAGATTATCAACAAAGATCTTGTAAGATTCTCTCGCATAATAGAGATCTTTCATCTTTGCTTCCTCTGGAAATGTATTTGTTTCCAACCAGTCCAGCAGTTCCATATCCATTCCGAGTCCACGGAATGCATACTGTGGAGCATGCACGTGAAGATCTACAAGTCCTGGAATAATCAATTTATCTCCATAATCTTCTATTTCTTCATTCTGATACTCTTCTGGAAGATCTGAATAAACACCCTTCACAACACTATCTTGATAAACGAGATAGCCGTTCTCACAGACTTCAAGTTCTGCAAGACTCTTACTATATACAATATTACCTTTTAATACCATTCTTATCTCCTATTTAAAATCATTCATAACTAATTTAGAAATGCAAACACCCCTGATACCGCAGTACCAGAGGTGTCTGTCAAAAAAGAAGACCACAATATAGGTTTATACGCTTATACTAATTCAGCCTCTTCGAATTTGCCGAGTCTGCGAAGCATTGTCTTCTTAACTGCTTTGAAAATATTTTCATATCCTGTACAACGGCAAAGGTGACCAGATAACAGTTTACGAAGTTCTGCATCCGGAACTTCTCTGTTCATTTCAAGAATCTCAATTGCTGTCATGATAAATCCTGGTGTACAGAAACCACACTGTACAGCAGTTTCATCGATAAATGCCTGCTGGATATCAGAAAGTTCTCCGTTAGGTCCTAACAGACCTTCTACTGTTCTGATGTTCTTTCCTTCTGCCCATACTGCAAGATAAAGACAAGAGTTGAAGCATTCTCCATCGATGATAACGTTACATGCACCGCACTCACCAACTTCGCAGCCTTTCTTTACAGAAGTCATACGGAAGTCGTTACGAAGCATATCTGTAAGAGATGCTCTTACGTCTACCATTTTCTCAACCTGTTTTCCGTTGAGTGTAAAAGATACTAATTTATACTGGTGTTTACTCATTGCATTCACCTCCTGATAAGCGGATAGATTCTAACAGACCACGTTCAGCAAGTACTGTTGCGATATGCTGACGGAATGCTTTTGATGCACGCCAGCTATCACGTGGGTTAATATCTTCGAGAACTGCTGCAGCAAACGCTTTTACTGTTTCCATACAAACTGGTTTGCCTTTTGCAGCTGCTTCAGCAGATGGTGTACGCATTGGAACTGGTCCTGCAACACCGTATGCAATACGAACGTCTTCGATTGTCTTCTTATCTTCTGACAATTTAACATTTACAGAGCATCCTGTTGTAGCGATATCCATCGCATTACGCATTGCATATTTAATATAATGTCCTTTATATCCTTCATAGGATTTTTTAGGAATAATAATTGCTGTCTGGATCTCATCTGGTTTCAGATCAACTGTTCCAGCTTTGATATAGAACTCTTTAATTGGAATACGGCGAACACCGTTTGCTCCTGTAAGTTCTACGATCGCATCCCATGCATGAAGTGTAGATGCAGAGTCTGCAGATGTAACACCGTTGCATGTGTTACCTCCGATTGTTCCAAGGTTACGGATCTGTGGTCCACCAACCATATCTACTGCTTCACCAAGAACATTGATATGTTCCTGAATGATAGGATCTTTTGTAATATGTGAAAAGCTTGTAAGAGAACCGATACGGATCGCACCATCTTCTTCATAGCTAATTCCACGCATTGAATCAATACCATAAATACTGATAAGTTCTTTACCAGCACGTTTTCCTTCTCGCATCTGTACTAAAACGTCACTTCCGCCCGCGATGATCTGAGCTTCAGGATGTTCCAGACGAAGCTGTACTGCATGTTCTACGCTTTCAGCTTCATAAAGTGCTTTCAAATCATACATAA
The DNA here is from genome assembly GCA_964484055.1 of uncultured Clostridium sp. GTDB lineage: Bacteria > Bacillota > Clostridia > Lachnospirales > Lachnospiraceae > Schaedlerella. Next base: position 27,134 of record CAZAEC010000012.1, on the reverse strand, counting down.
ACTAAAACCTCCTTAAATAAGCCCCTCTTCTTTGAATCGTTTGAAGAGAACATGTGGTGTCATAGGTGCTTCATTGATAAATACACCTGTTGCCTGATATACCGCATTACGCATTGCTGGTGCAACAGAACAAGCTGGTGGTTCACCAAGTGATTTTGTTCCAAATGCACTTGTTGGCTCTTCGTTTTCTACAAACAGACCTGTAAGTCTTGGATGGTCCATAAATGTAGAAAGCTTGTAGTCAAGAAGGTTATTGTTCAATGGACGACCTGTCTTTTCATCAAAGATAAGACGTTCGGACAGACCATATCCGATTGCCATACTCATACCACCATGTACCTGAGCTTCTGCTAAGGCTGGGTTGATAAGTTTTCCACAGTCGTGAACATTTACGATATCAATCAGTTCGATCTTACAAGCTGGGATATCTACTTCTACTTCTGCGATTGTACAACCGAAGGAGAAAGCATTAGACTTAATCTGTGCTGTTGATTCAGCATGCAGATGTTCACTATGTGTAAGGCTATAAAGAGCTTCTGTTGCCAAATCTTTCAGAGACATCAGAACACGTCCGTCAGCTACACGTACGATATTACTGTCAATGATGTCAAGTTTGTAAGCTGGCATTCTTGTAAGCTCATGAGCATATTTAAGTACTCTTTCTTTCAATGCAAGTCCTGTCTGTCTGATTGCAAAACCTGCTGTATATGTCTGACGTGAAGCATAAGCACCTGTACCGAATGGAGTAAGGTCTGTGTCCTGACAAGAAACCACATGAACTTCATCCATCTTAATACCAAGTACATCTGCAGCCATTGCTGCATATGCTGTGTCAGCTCCCTGTCCAATCTCTGTTTCACCAAGCTGTACCTGGATAGAACCATCCTGGTTCATTACCATACGGCAAGAAGATGTTTCCAATGAGATTGGCCATACTGCTGTATTATACCAAAATACAGATGCACCAATACCTCTGCGGATTGGACCTGTCTGGTTTTTATATTTTTCATGTTTTTCATTCCAGCCAATGTGCTCGATTGCTTTATCTAAACACTGGTTGAATGTGTCATCATATAATTCATTCTTTGAGAATGGCTCAACATATCCCTTAGGCATAAGGTTTTTACGACGGAAGTCAATTGGATCCATTCCAACTGCTGCTGCAACTTCATCTGTGTGTGATTCTACAGCCCACATAGCCTGTGGAATACCATAACCACGCATCGCGCCTGCAACTGCTTTATTCGTAAATACTGTATAAGCATCTACTTCAACATTGTCGCATGGATATAACTGATGGAAACAGTTTGCACCTTTTGCTACGATACTGTGACCATGAGAAGCATATGCTCCCTGATCTGAGAAAGCTTCAAGCTTTCTTGCTGCGAATGTTCCGTCTGGACGAACCCATGAAATAATGTGGGAACGAATAGAATGACGTACACGGTTGCAGTAGAATGTTTCTTCACGAGGAACATCTAATTTTACAAGGTGTCCGCCAACCTGCAGACAAAGCCATGCACAAAGTGGCTCATAAAGAATGTCCTGTTTATTACCAAATCCACCACCAATATATGGTTTGATCACGCGGATCTTACCCCAGTCCATTCCGAGTGCCTGACCGATTCCACGACGAACAATGTGTGGAATCTGTGTAGAAGATACTACTGTAAGACGACCATATTCTAACTCTGCTGTACAAATAAAGTTCTCAATATGACAATGCTGTACAACTGGTGTATTATACCAACCTTCAACTTTGATAAGCCCTGGTTCTTTGATCGCTTCTTCGTAGTTGCCTCTACGAACATCTGTATGTTTCAGAATATTGTTTGGATAATCTTTATGAAGCTGTGGAGCTCCATCCTTCATAGCTTCCTGAACATCCAATACAAATGGATACTCTTCGTATTCAACTTTAATCTTTCTTAATGCCTGTGCTGCTGCAACTTCATCTTCTGCAACAACTGCAGCAATATCATCACCATAAAAACGAACTTCATCTGTCAAGACCAAACGGTCTGCAACGTCCTGATGGGATGGATCTGTGGACCATGGATGACCCGCAGTTGGGAAATAATGTTTCTCTGTTACATCGAAACATGTGCAAACTTTAACAACGCCTGGAACTTTTTCTGCTTCTGATGTGTCAATAGACAATACTTTACCATGAGCGATCGTTGCGTGATAAATACGTGCAACATATGCTTCTTTATCACAAAAATCGTCTGTGTATTTTGTACGTCCTGTAACCTTATCATAAGCATCTACTCTAGGCATACTTTTACCTACATACATAACAACCTCTCCTTTAAAATAGACACTTTTTTAGTTACTTTTTAAATAACCGGCAATTCTTTTCCCGACAACCGGATATTTTTTAGTTTTAATGCTTACAACCTTATGTAAGTTCGACAGCAATGCTGTCAGTTTCAGCTCCGTGAGCTGCGCATCCCCACGGAAACCATACATACATTTTTTAACCTTTTTGTCATAAAATCCCCAGTCAGTCCACAAACTGACCGGGGTATTCTACTTTTCATACATAAGTATATGATATTTTTTGAATTTAATCAAGAGTCGTACGCTTTTCGTACGCAGCAAACGCTATAATAATTTCGTACTTTGTTAATTATGTACTTATTATTTTAGTTTGCTTCTTCTTTATTCTTCCTTGGAAGAATGAAAGAAAGGATCAATGAAATTACAAATACACCAGCTACTGAGTTACCAGCAAAGATATCTGTAAAGATTGATGGTAATGCACTGAAGAATGCAGGATTAACTTCTGTTACACCTACACCGATACAGAATGAAATAGCAACGATTGTCATATTTCTTTCTGAATCACCAGTACCAGCAATCATCTTCAGACCTGAGTAAATGATTGATCCATACATCATAACCATACATCCACCAAGTACTGCATCCGGAATTGTATTAAAGAATGCACCGATTGGTGTGAAGAATGATGCGATGATGAGGATTAAAGCACCCATCAGGATTGTAAAACGGTTAACAACTTTTGTCATAGCGATCAGACCAATGTTCTGGTTGAAGGAAGTGATAGGGCATGCACCGAATAAACCGGAGAATGCTGAACCATAACCGTCAACACCAAGAGAACCAGATACTTCTCTGTCTGTAACAGGTCTTCCAAGACCATCCATAGCAACTGCTGCTGTTCCTCCGATTGTTTCAGCTGCAGATACAAGGAATACAATTGTCATAGAAACGATAGGTCCAATATCAAATGTTGGTGTTACACCTTTAAGGAAAATTGGCAATGGAACTTCGATAATTCCAAGCTGATCGATTGTTGTACCAAATGTTGAAAAATCAACCATTGGAGCGATACCAGTTACAGTAAAGATAATAGATACAACATAACCTACAGCAATACCGAAAAGAATATCGATATTTCTCCAAACACCTTTTACAACTGCCTTGTAAACAAGACAAGAAACAAGAGAAATAACAGCAACAACGAGATGATACCAAGCACCGAAGTCTGCTGCTCCATCTCCACCACCGAATGAATTCATACCTGCTGATAACAGTGAGAATCCGATTGCCATAACTACGCATGCTGGAACGATATCGTCAAGATATTTTCTCCAATATTTAGCAGTAAGACCAAGTGTACCTTCGATACATCCACCAACGAGAATCGCACCGATCAATCCTTCATATCCATATGCAGGATTAGTTACAATACCGATCATTGCTGCAAGGAATGTAAAGGAACATCCCATAACGATTGGAAGTTTAGAACCTACTTTCCAGATAGGATACAACTGAACTGCTGTACCAACACCGGCTGCGAACATTGCACACTGCAGAATTCCTGAAATCTCTGCTGGTGTGAAGTTTCTTGTTGTTCCACCATCATGTACAAGTGCCATTCCCATAACGATCATAACAGGTACTAAGTTTGCTACGAACATAGCAAGTACATGCTGTAAACCGAAAGGAATTGCTTTTCCCAATGGAACTCGTCCATCAAGCTTGTAAACGTTTTCTACGCTTACATTTTCCTGAGTTTTTGCTTTACTCATCTTTTTATCCTCCTTACCTTACCCAACGCCCATTATTCTATTTATGGGCTATCATAACGTTCCCATTATATCCCTTTGTTTTCAGATTGTCAACACTCGCTCTTCAATTATCCCCTTCAGATTTTGTGAATATTAGCCAAATCACTTGATTTTTTATACTGTTTTTCCAAAAAACTATACAATTCTTATCATCCATTCATCTGCTTTTATAAAGTTTATCCTTTCTTTTCTCCATAAATTTACCCAATAAAATTTTTATTCTAATCTCTTAATATAAGACTCTTCACCAAAATGACAGAGTGAAAAAATAACTTTTACAAGTATCATTTCACCCTGTCAAAAATCAGATAATTTAGCAATATACACTGGTCAATTCTATTTCACTATAAACAATTGCCACTATCACTCCTATCGACAAATACGGTCCCATAGGCAGGTGATTATCCGAGTTATCAATCTTCATCCGTATACTATGTACAACAAGCCCTGTCATACACCCTATTATAAATGCGATCCAGATAAGCTCTCTTCCAAGAACCAATCCGCAAACTGCCATCATTTTTATATCGCCACCTCCAATCAAATGCCCTCTGCTTATAAAACTCACAAAAAACAAAATCACACTTACCGTCAAAAATCCCTCTATGTAATCTAACCAATTCGACAGATCAAAAAGTAAATGTACAACTCCTAGCCAAAATATACTTTGAATACTCTTTGGCGGAATGATACGAAAACGAAGATCGCTTATGCTAAGTATAAGTAACATAAATAACAGCAGACAATAATATACAAATTTGCATAATATTTGCATAGACAGCCCCCATTCTTTAAATCGGTATTTTATTTTCAATCAATGGATATAAACTAAGAATTTGTTAAATGAATCTAGATCCGTATACACGGCTGAAGTTTGAAAAAAGGCCAATTCTTCTTAGAATCAGCCTTAATAATCATAAAAATTATTCTGCAACGTATGGCATAAGTGCTACGTGTCTTGCTCTCTTTACAGCAACTGTAAGAGCTCTCTGATGTTTTGCACAGTTTCCTGTGATTCTTCTTGGAAGGATTTTTCCTCTTTCAGACACATATTTTTTAAGCTTTGCTACGTCTTTATAATTGATTTCGTTATTCTCTTTACCACAGAATACGCAAACTTTTTTTCTTCTACGAACTGGTCCTCTTCTTTTGAAGCCTTCCGGTTTGCCTGCTTTTTCGTAAGCCATTGCTATTTACCTCCTGATTTAATCAAAACTTGGAAGCTAGTTAAACGGTAATTCTTCATCGATACCGTCTGGGATATTCATAAATCCATCACCTGCATCAAATCCTGATGGCTGTGCTGGCGCTGGCTGGCGATAGGAATTATTCTGGTAGTTATTCTGATATGCTCCACGGTTTGCTTCGCTCTCCGCTCTGCTCTCAGCAAATTCCTGTTCTTCAACAACAACTTCTGTTGTGTAAACTCTCACACCATCTTTGTTTGTATAACTTCCTGTCTGAATACGACCTGAAATTGATACGCGCATACCCTGGCGGAAATATTTTTCTGCAAATTCAGCTGAACGTCCGAATACTACACATGGGATAAAATCCGCTGTTGCTTCGTTGTCTCTTTTGAATCTACGGTCTACAGCAACTGTATATCTTGCAACTGCTGTTGCATTGTCACCTTGTGAATATCTAACTTCCGGGTCTCTTGTTAAGCGACCCACCAATACTACCTTATTCATAAAAACCTCTTTCTTTTATGCTTCCTGTCTAACGCATAAATATCTGAGAACATTGTCCATGATACGGATACGTTTTTCAACTTCTCCTGGAACAGATGCTTCAGCTTCGAAGTGGATGAAATAGTAGTAAGCTTCTTTCATCTTCTGAATTTCGTAAGCAAGTCTTTTCTTGCCCCATTCTTCTACATCAGTAACATTGCCACCGAAACGTGTAACTAATTCTTTAGCTTTTTCGATAACTTCTGCTCTGGCTTCGTCTTCGATCTTTGCGCTGACAACAACAGCTAATTCATACTTGTTCATGTCTTTGCACCTCCTTTTGGTCTCTGGCTCCCGATCCCTGTCGGGAACAAGGAATGTAATCACCCGTCAGATGTTCATCCAACGGCACGTCACAAGTAGGTATATTAGCACAATTTCCCCGATGTTTCAAGCCTTTTTTCTAATTTCTTTCGTATTTTTTTCCACTAATTTTCGCGGTACCATAACCTGATGGCCACACCCAAGACATTTCAGACGAAAGTCCGCTCCGACCCTTAAAACTTCCCATTCATTGCTTCCGCATGGATGGGGTTTTTTCATTCGGATCACATCTCCAATATCAAAACGATCTGCCATACTGCCTCCTCAAATTTATTCGTTCATTTCCTCTTTTACCAATACGCCCTGAACTATAAATCTTTCATCTTCATTTATATTTGTACATGTTGAAAGAGTCACAATCTTAGAATCTTTATTCAAATCAACATTCACAGCATAATTGGAAGATGCTTTACATGTATCCAGATAATTTAAAAATTCTTCATCCGAACCAAAAGAAAGCGTATAATTCTTTGCCGTATCCTTCACGACACCTGCCGAAAACACCTGATATGTACGCACTTTTTTATCCGGTGTATAAACATAGAAATATGGGTTTTCTCTACAAAACTCTGCATCTTTATATGAATCCAGCTGAGAGAACATCTCTCCTCCCACTTTCATATTGTGACCATATATGATCGTATTCCTATCCGAAAAATCTGACGCACAATTCATATCTGCAAAAATAGTTCCCAATTTATTGTCATTTGCTGTAAATGTCTGTGTCAGATATTCACTATTATCTCTACTTTTTACGATTGGATAACTTATAACAGACGGTTCATCCATCCTGATCCATGCAATCGTATCTGCATTCTGTTGTTTCAAAAGATCGAAATCTACAATAAACCGCTCTTCTTCCTCTCCTTCTTCAGTTTCAACAACTTCTTGCTTGATCACCAATTTTCTAACCTCATCATATTCCTGTCCACCTTCAAAATAAGGTGCGAGCGAATCCACAAGCATAAAAAGAGAGAACACAAATACACTTGCTGCAATCGCTATAATGATCGTAGATAAAATATTGCCTTTTTTCTTTTGTACTTTTTTCGTTCTTTTTCTTTCTTCTTTCTTCATATTTTCTCCTAGAACCCCAAATTTTCATCGACCAAGATCACTTTGATACGATTCTTTACTCTTGAAAATCTTGTGATCAAAATCTGACAGCAGATCGTCTGAGGAGATTTACAATCGAAACACATTCCATTCTTTTTGCAAGGTGTCTCAATCGGAAATCTTTGCGCATTGATCGGTGCCGCTTCATTTCGCGCACGACCCAAAGCATCTTCTGCTGTTTTCACAACTTTATTCATTCCAACGATCAAAAGAACATTTTTAGGACCATATGCAAATGCTGCAACTCGATTAGAATTACCATCAATATTTACAAGAACCCCATCTTCACTGACTGCATTACTACTTCCAATAAACCAATCACAATTCAATGCTTGATGTGCGATCGCTTCTTTTTCTTCTACCGTCTGCACCAGCTCTCTATCCAACACGTCATAAGCTCCCTCATGAAGTGCACTTGTCAATCCAATCTCCTGTGCAGACATTGTTCCCCCCCAGCTTACCTGACTTCCTTCTGGAATCAACTCAAGTGCTTTCTGCAAGGCCTCTTCTTTCGTTTTCACATAATATGCTTCCATATTACGAGACTCTAATGCTTTTACAAGACGTGTCCCCAATACATCATTTCTCATTGTTCTTACATCCATCTTCTTACCCTCCTGAATCTACTTTTGTTCTATCGGATACCTTTATTCAACAGTTCTTCCATAGCATCCATCCGACCTTCCAGTGCTTTATGACGTTCATCAAATAACAGCCCTTTGTTATAACGATAATACTGATCCGAACCATTTTCTTTGATAAACCAAACACTGTAATAATTCGCATTCAGTTCTGTAATGAACGCAACCATCTCTTGACTTTCTCCAAATGCCGTTTCCATAAAATCAAATACATTTTGAAGTGTTTTGGATATAAACTCCGTCTGGTCCTCCAACTTCTCCACTTCTACCTCAAACTGTGATTTCACATATGCATATGACTCACTTCCTGATAAAAGTTCTTTTTTAACCCCCTGGACAGCATTTTCCAAAAATGCGATCACTCTCTTCCACGTTAAGAGTTCTCTTCTTGTCAAAAATTCTGCCTTTTGAAGCGTCTCCTGCTCCTTCATCGCTTTTTTCAAAATATCCTCTACGGACAATCTTTCTTGTTCCTCTTTATACTCTACCATATACTCATACAATTTGGTAACAAAAGAATCTACAAAATAATTCTCTGTAAACAATTCACTGAGTTTTCCATTTAAAAGACCAACAATACTTAAATGCTCATCAAACGGTGCTCTCTTAATCTTTTGTACGATCGTCGGGCTCCAAATTCCTCTTAAGATCTCTTCCACATTGTAATCTTCTTTATATTTATAATAGAGTTCTAGATAATTTGCAAAATCTTTTGCGATCATACGATGTTGTATATACTGATAGACCACTTCCCTATCCACTGCCTTTCCAAGTATTTCATATACCTGGATTAACTGAGACAGATCTTCCCATCCTCTAGCCGTTGCAAATACCTTCCCATCTACTGTATTTTCTATCCTATAAAAATTCTTTCTGCGAAGTTCCAGATACGAGATCACTGCTGCATGAATTCCCTGTTGATAAGCATATTCCTTCCACACTTCAAAATCTGCATTGACATCGATTCGCTTAATCCTGTCCATTGTTACAATATCAAACTCTCGAACTGATTTATTATATTCTGGTGGATTTCCCGCCGTCACGATCACCCATCCTTCTGGAACTCGTTGATTCCCAAATGTCTTACACTGCAAAAATTGTAACATTGTCGGTGCCAATGTTTCCGACACACAATTTATTTCATCAATAAAAAGGATTCCTTCTTTTAATCCTGTTTGTTCTATTTTTTCATATATCGATGCAATAATCTCACTCATTGTATATTCTGTAATAGAAACAGCCCGACCTTCATAATTTTTCTCTTTTATAAACGGAAGCCCAACTGCGCTTTGCCTTGTATGATGTGTGATCGTATATGCCACAAGCCCCACCTTACATTCTCGGGCAATCTGTTCCATGATCTGTGTCTTTCCGATCCCCGGTGGCCCAATCAAAAGAATCGGCCGCTGTCGGATCGCCGGGATTCGATACTCACCAAATTCATCCTTCGCAAGATACGCCTCTATGGAATCTTTTATTTCCTGTTTTGCTCTTTTGATATTCATAAAATTTTCCTTCTATATATTTTCTATCTGATCTTTGTGATCTATTTTCGTTTTTTCAATCGATCTTGTAATAGCAATTTGCAAATCTGTCTGATCAACATGATCAAAATCACTCCTACCGCCGCACCTGCCGTGTCGATGCATATATCTCGAAACTGACAAGCTCGTCCCGGTACAAAATATTGATGCAATTCATCTGACATCGCATATAAGGCACAGAGCGAGATTCCAAATAATGCACACGCTCTGTTTGAAATATCAACCTGTAAAAACATCAATATCGACCACATTCCAAGTATCGCATATTCACAAAAATGAGCGGTCTTGCGAATCATAAAATTCCAACTTTCAATTATTTCAAATTGTTTTCCTTCTTCCATCTGCTCAAAATCATTTACAATGATCTCTGCAATGATTTTACCAACTCCCAGACTCGTCTCATCTGATCGATCACTCTTTTCGGAAGAAAAACGAAAAATAACCGTCATCCAGATCAACATGCAGATTAAAAAAAGCCAAAACTTTCTTTTATCTAAAATCATTTCCTGTTTCCTCTAAGCACTTTTATTATTGACCATTTTATTCAAACGGTTCTTCAACGATAAGTTTCATTGCCCATACCGGCACTTCTGAATCATTATAATCTTCCTGCATAAAAACGAATGCGGTCTGATACGTTGGCATCTTCGCCGGATAGATTCCATATCCATCTGTAAAATATAATAATCCCTTAAGATTTTCGAATTCTCCTGTATCTAGCAATTGTTGTACGTATTCAAACGCCGGTCGAAAATCCGTTCCACCTTCTCCATACAGATCTAGTTCTTCCATATATTTTACCAATTCTTCCTGACATGTTATCTTCACATCAGATTGCACATCCTCATCACACTGTATAATATGAATATTTACTTTATGAAAGAAATTATTCTGTTCCATCAAGATCCCATACGTTTCTTCCAAAAATTTACGTACAAGCTCCCCTGAACATGACATCGATGTATCGATCACGATCACAAACTCCGCAACCTTTTTCACTTCTTTTGTTTCTAACGGTTCGATCAAAGGCATATTCCCATAAAGTTGAAGCCCATAGCTATAAAATGTATAATCAAAAGACTCTACATCTACTCCCATCTCTTCTCTGTAAACAGAAAATTTTCTCAAAAATTCTTTATAATCCTGTCGCTCTCTATTTTCAATCTTAATCTGTTCCAAAAAATCGCCATTTTGTTCCGAAGCTTCTTTCGAAAATGTTTCAAGATCTGTTTCCATATTCTCATTCATTTCCTGCCACATCTGTCGAAGCTGTGGCTCCTGTTTTTGATCCGGATCCTGTGATGGCCAATATTTATGATCATCCACATAAAATTCTGTTTCTAACTTTACGATATCCTTCTCTTCAAGGTTCCATTTTTGCAAAATCTTATAAACACGTTCTGCATGAAGTGTCTTATTCTCAAGTTCTAACTTTCTATACGTTTCTCTTCGAAGCAAACTTCTTGAATACCGAACAGACCGATGAAAATTATCATCTATCAAATGTTCCACCGCAATATCACAACTCAGATTCCAGATCCGTTTATCGTATCCACTCTTCCACAAATGTTGGAAAATACAGTGAAATACCATATGAAGATATCCTCGATTCACAAGAATCCGATTCTTTCTATACAAGCCGCCTAACTGCTGTGGATGAAAATATATTCCCATGCCATCCGTCCCAAATGGTGACACTGTCGTATCCATTTGATAAATGAAACTGCTCAATACTACATCCAGAAAACGCATTCCCATATACAATTCATCACGCGCTGTACACAAGATCTGTGCACCCAATTCCTGAAACTGCTCCGACAATCTCTGTAATTCTTCTTCGGAATAAATTTCATTTGCCATTTTCTGATACCTCTGTACAACTTTTTATAATGCAAATTTTTTACGTTTTTTTCCAGTAGGAGTTTTCTCGTTTTTTGTAGTCAACTGAAATCTTTCGTTCATAAGCCATGCCGATACTTCCTGCATTCCTTCCTCCGCCGACAACTGTATCGCTAAATCTAACGCTTCAATATTCAAAAGTTTCTTTTGCGACATTTCTTGCAAATATAAAAATATTTTTGTTTCTGAATTTTTATTTTTCACCAAATTTTGCAAGATATCCTGCACATTTTCTGATATATAATCTTCATATAACTTTTTACTCTTCTCTGACAGTCCTTTTTCACTGATCAATCTTGAAAATGCAAGGTCTGCCAAAAGTTCTGTCTTGTCATATACCTTAGCCACTGCAAATAATTCATCGTATTTCCGGTAATCCACTTCTTTTGAAGTAAAACACTGACGGTAATTGTTCCCACTTCCATGATGCTGCGTAAATAAGATTCTTGCAGGAGTATTTTCCACCGCTTCTTCATAATGTTCCGGAAAGATCAGATCGACTTTTTCTTTTTTGTCATCATAATAAAATGACACATCAATCCTCTGCCACAAATCCCCCAAAATTTCTTTCACACAAGACTTCTCACCTAGATTCAAATGAACATCCAATTTTGAAAGCCGATCACACCCTGTAAAGGCTCCACTTCCAATATCCATCAGTGCATCCGAAAATTCTATCCGCTTCAAAGACTTACATCCATAAAATACATAATTCCCAATCGCTTCGACAGTATTTGGAAATACAACTTCTTCAATATCTAATCCTGCTAACAGATGTTCTATATCACCAGTTAAAATTGTATCTTCTGTTTGATATTCTAAAACATCCGTATCCTCTTCACCTTTTCTGGCCGAAAATGTATATGCAGCCACTCTTGTTACTGGAAAACCTTCAATCTGTACCGGCAGAACAACATATGGTTCTGTACCAAAACAGCGTACGATCTCTATTCCACTTTTCACTTTACGATACTGTATCTTCATCCCGGTCTCCTACGCATTTCTATCTAATGAAAACTCTGTTCTGTTCGATTGATGATCTCATCCTGCAACGTCTTGCTCAGATTACGGAAATGATCACTATAACCCGCTACTCTCACGATCAGATCTTTATATTCTTCTGGATTTTTCTGTGCTGCGATCAATGTAGAACGATCGATCACATTAAACTGAATGTGATGTCCATCCATATTAAAATATGCGCGGATCAGACTCGCCAATTGATCCAATCCCTCTTCACCCGCAAGAACATCTGGTGTAAATTTCTGATTCAAAAGTGTTCCACCAGTCATAAGGTGGTCCATCTTTGCGCAAGATTTGATCACTGCTGTCGGTCCATTCGTATCTGCACCTTTCTCTGGTGAAATTCCTTCTGAAACAAGTGCTTGTGCCAATCGTCCATTCGCACTTGCCATCATCACTTCCCCAAAATACACATGACAGGTTGTCGGAAGCATATTGACACGATATGTACCTCCAAGCATATTCTTTCGTCCCGTCACTTCTTTCTGATAGAATTCAAAAACACTCTTCATGATACCGTCTGCATAATCATCATCATTTCCATATTTAGGAGAATGATTTCTGACAAGATTTAAGATCCTCTCATATCCAACATAATTTGCATCCATTGCTGCAAGAAGTTCTTTCATTGTAAATGTTTTCTTATCAAATACATGATACTTCACTGCTGCCAAACAATCTGTGATCGTTGCAATCCCAACACCCTGCAAATATTTTGTATTATATCTCGCACCGCCAGCATTATAATCTTTCCCTTTTGTAATACAGTCATTCGTAATGATCGAAAGAAATGGAGCCGGCATATAATTTGCGAAAATACTTTCGATTACATTGCTTCCTGCAACTTTAATATCAATGAAATGTTTCATCTGAATCTTAAATGCTTCAAACAGTTCTTCATAAGATGTAAACGTTTCTACCTTACCAGTCTTTGGACCAAGCTGTTTTCCACTCATCTTATCAAACCCATTCTGCAGTGTGATTTCAAAAATCTTTGGAATATTAAAATATCCTGTCAAAATATATGCTTCATTTCCAAATGCACCTGTTTCTACACATCCACTCGTTCCACCTTTTCGAGCATCTTCCAAAGTTTTCCCAGCATTCATAAGTTCCTGGATGATCGCTTCTGTATTGTAAAATGCCGGCTGTCCCCAACCTTTTCTCGCAATCTCACAAGCTCGCTTCAAAAACTTCTGCGGTGTCTTTCGGCTGATCTGTACATTCGAACTTGGCTGTAACAACTTCATATCATCCATACAATCTAGGATCAGATAGCTGACATCATTAACACCATTCTCTCCATCCGGTGTGATCCCTCCTGTATTCAGATTAGCAAAATCTGTGTATGTACTGCTTTCTTTTAATGTGATTCCAACCTTCGGTGGAGCCGGCTGATTATTAAATTTTACCCATAAACATTCCAAAAGTTCCAAAGCTTTCTCTTCATCTAAAATTCCAGCTTCTGTATCCTTTTCATAAAATGGATTCAAATGCTGATCCAAACGTCCTGGTGAATAGGAATCCCAAGGATTTAATTCTGTTGTTACACCAAGATGCACAAACCAATACATCTGCAATGCCTGCCAAAATGTTTCTGGTTTATGCGCTGGAACAACATCGCAGTTTGCTGCAATCTGAAGTAATTCCGACTTACGTTTGACATCCATTTCATTTTCGGCAAGCTCTCGTGCATATGCCGCATAACGCACACCTAAAAGCATGATTGCATCACACGCTTTCGACATAGCACGAAGTTCATTACGCTTCTCGAACGCCTCTTTATCATTATAAAAATCGAGTGCTTCAATCGCCTGCTGAATATCTTCCTTATAATCAAGAAATCCTTTTTCATAAATCTTTACAGAACCTACCGTATGCCCCGGTCCACGTTGTTCCATAAACTCTGTAAAAATTCCCGCTTGATAACAGTCCATCCACTCCGGTGTCATATTTGCTAGGATCTTAGAACGTGTAGAACGTTTCTCCCAATAAGGAATGATCTCCTGCTTTTGATATTGACAATCTTCTTCTGTAACGGAAAAACTGATCAATTCACGGTCATTCATGATGTGCATATCTTCCACGCTATGACAGCAAAGTTCTGGAAATGTCGGTGCACCATGCGGAGAATCTCCCTTTTCTCCTACAATCAATTCTCCCTCTCCGATATATAATGTCTTTGTTGCAAAATAATCATAAAGTACCTGTGCTCTCAACTCAGGAATTGAAAGCTGTCCTTCATACTTTTTATAAGTCTCTGTTTCACTTTTTGCTCGTTCCATATCGATATGTGGCTGCGTATTTACACTCAATTCACGCAATGCCTGTACACGTTCATTCATCCCTCTTTTTTCCATTCCATCATCCCCCAATCTTTGTATTGTGAAAACCATCAGCACAAAACATCTCCACAAAATGTTCCATCTCTTCTTTTGTCGGTGTTTCAAATATTGTTCCTTTATATGTAGCTCCAAGTCTATGATACTTATTGCTTCCAGTGTTATGATATGGAAGTAGATTTACCTGCTCTACATGGATCTTATGTTCCTTCAGCCAATCTATAATCGCGTGTATACTCTGTTCCTCTGCATTGACGCCCTTTATCACTGGGATTCGAATATAAATTCTTCCACCATCTTCGCTCAAATGCTCTAAATTGCTCAAGATCAACGCATTTTCCACGCCCGTATATTTTTTATGTTTCTCTTGATCGATCACTTTGATATCATAAAGAAATGTATCAACATACGGAAGGAGCCTTTTGAAATTATCATACGGCGCGAATCCACAAGTGTCAATCGTAACCGTGACCCCTTTACGATGCAGTGCTTTTACAAGTGATTCTATAAAATCCATATCCATACACATCACTTCTCCACCAGATAAAGTAACACCGCCTCTAGATTCTTCATAAAACATCTCATCTTTCATAAGTTCTTTTACAAGTTCTCGAATCGTATATTCTTTCCCTGCGAGCTCTCTGATATTACTTAAACAAAAGGTTGTACATTCACCACACACTATACATTTTTCTTGGTCTGTTACCGTCCTGCCTTCCATTATTTCAATTGCATTACTTGGACACGATGCAACACATGTTCCACAGCCAGTACATTTTTTCACATCGACCAAGAGCTGTTTCTGAAATTTCTGTGTTTCTGGATTGTGACACCATTGACACCGCAATGGACATCCCTTAAAAAATACTGTTGTACGAATTCCATCGCCATCGTGGATGGAATATTTTTGAATATTGGTAACATAATTCATCCTGTGATCCCCTTCGTATATTGTAATCCAAATTCCTTATAAGCAAAAAAGGCAAGTTATACTTTTGAAGATTACAACTTACCCTTTTCATACTCTTTCATTTTTTAATTATTTTGATCCTGCTGACGCAGTTCGTTTCCAAATCTTGTATATTGTGGCATCCATGCAAGACGCACCGTTCCGATCGGACCGTTTCTCTGTTTTGCAATGATAATCTCTGCAATATTCTTATCTTCTGTATCCGGAATGTAATAATCTTCTCGATAAATAAACATACAAACGTCAGCATCCTGCTCGATCGCTCCAGATTCTCGAAGGTCAGATAACATCGGGCGTTTGTCTGTACGTGACTCTACTGCACGGCTCAACTGAGAAAGTGCGATCACTGGTACATTCAACTCACGTGCGATCCCTTTCAAAGATCTTGAAATCTCTGAGATCTCTTGCTGACGGCTTTCGCTGCTTCGCTTACTGCTTCCGCTCATCAACTGTAAGTAGTCAATAATGATCAGATCAAGTCCCTGTTCCAACTTGAACTTTCGACACTTTGATCGAAGTTCTGCAACCGATATACCCGGTGTATCATCAATGATCAATTTTGATTTTCCGATCGTTCCTGCACCCTCGATCAGTTTTTCCCAATCTGTATCTCGTAGATTACCTGTTCTAAGTACCTGTGCATCGACATGAGATTCCAATGAAAACAGTCGGTTTACGAGCTGTTCTTTTGACATTTCCAAACTGAAGATTGCAACCGCTAGATTCTGACGAAATGCCACATGCTGTGCAATGTTCAACACAAATGCCGTCTTACCCATAGATGGACGAGCCGCAACAAGTACAAGGTCCGATCTTTGAAGCCCAGACAATTTATAATCCAGATCAATAAATCCTGTCGGAATACCTGTTACTGTCCCCTTTGTTCTTGATGCACGCTCAATAACCTCTAACGCATTCAATACAACTTGTTTGATCGGCGTAAACTCTTGTGTATTTCCTCGTTCTGCAAGTTCAAAAATTCCCTTTTCAGCTGATTCCAGAATCTGTTCTACTGGCTCGCTTTCACGATAACATACATCTGCAACCTGTTCATTAAACTTGATCATTCTACGCAGAACTGCTTTCTGTCGTACGATCTCTGCATAATATTTTACATTTGCTGACGTATAAACATTTCCCAGTAAGTCTCTCATAAATTCCATACTGCTGACTTCTGGCGGTACATTCTTTTCTTTTAAGTGTTCCTGTAATGTGATCAGATCTACAGGCTTTGCAGCCTGAAACAGATCGACCATCGCATCAAATACGATTCCATACGCAGTCTGATAAAAATCATCACCTGTGATCATCTCAGACGCCGTCAAGATCGCATCTTTATTCATCAACATCGCACCGATCACCGCTTGCTCTGCTTCTGTGCTATGCGGCATTATTCGCTTGATTACTGCTTCATCCATAAAGCCGTTCTCCTGTTATCAATGTTTTACGCTTCTTCTTTTACAACAACTTTCAGTTCAGCTGTTACTTCTGGATGAAGTTTTACAGGAACAAGATGTGTTCCAAGAGACTTGATCGCATCTTTCTGCTGGATCTTCTTTTTATCAATATCAATCTTTAACTGCGCTTTTGCAGCTGCTGCGATCTCTTTGCTGGATACAGAACCAAATACTCTTCCACCTTCTCCAACTTTGATCTTAAGTTCTACTTTTGCAGCTTCTAATTCTGCTGCAAGTTTTTTTGCAGCCTCCAAATTTTCTTTTGCGATCTTTTCCTGATTGTTTTTCTGAAGTTTCAGATCATTCAGATTTTTTCCTGTCGCTTCCAGGCCCAATTTTTTAGGAAGGATAAAGTTTCTTGCATAACCATCGTTTACATTTACGATCTCACCTTTTTTCCCAAGTGCTTTTACATCTTCTAATAAAATAACTTTCATAATTATATATCTCCTTCTTCCATCATTGTATCGATCACTTCTTTCAGTGCTCTGACTGCTTCCGCTACATCAGTATGATCAAACTGTGCTCCAGAAGCATTGATATGGCCACCACCGCCCAATTTTTCCGCAATGATCTGCACATTCACTTCATCAATTGAACGGGCACTTAAATATGTTCTTCCTTTATATATTGTAAATACAAACGATGCCTTGATCTTATTGATGTCCAAAAGTTCATTCGCCGTCTGTGCTGCAACCACTGTTGGAGTATCTATATCTCCACTGCTCTGTGCGATCGCAAATTCATCCTTATATACTTCTGCATTAAACAATGCTTCTGCTTTTGCTTTATAAGAATCCATATCATCTCGAAACATCTTTCGAACACGTGTGATATCTGCACCACATCTTCTAAGAAATGCTGCCGCTTCAAAAGTTCTTACACCTGTACGGTTCATAAAGTTACGTGTATCGATCATCATTCCTGCATACATACACTCTGCCTCAATCGCCGGGATCTTAATATCTTCCACCATATATTGCAGAACTTCTGCTACCATCTCGCTTGTTGATGAAGAATAAGGTTCTATGTAAGAAAGGACCGCATTCTCGATCACACTGTCACTCTGTCTATGATGATCCAATACCGCGATCGTCTTTGTTTTACGAAGTAATTCTGGACACTCTGTCATATGCACCTTATTCGTATCCACAACAACGACCATTGTATTCTCATCCATCAGATCTAATGCTTTATCTGACTTAACAAAGAGATCCTTCTCATAAGACTGGCTTTCCATGATCTCATCATATAGCGGACGTACACCACCGCTCACACTATCCATTACAATATGAACTTTCTTCTTCAATTCACGTGCAGCTCTATAAATACCCATGCATGCACCAAGACAATCTGCATCTGCGATCTTATGTCCCATAACGAGGATCTGGTCTTTCTGGACCATAAACTCTCTGAGTGCTTCTGCTTTAACTCTAGCTTTTACTCGTGTATTCTTCGAAGTCTGCTCTTTCTTTCCACCAAAATATGTCAGACCACTCGTTTCTTTAATAACCGCCTGATCTCCACCTCTAGCCAGTGCAAGATCAATCGCAATACGCGCATAACTGTAATTCTGTGCATATGTTGAGTTATTCATTCCGATACCAATACTAAGCGTTGCCGGGCGTGCATTTCCGATACTTACCTGCTTTACCTCTTCAAGCAATGCAAATCTGT
Organism: uncultured Clostridium sp.; assembly: GCA_964484055.1. GTDB lineage: Bacteria > Bacillota > Clostridia > Lachnospirales > Lachnospiraceae > Schaedlerella. The sequence goes on along the minus strand of CAZAEC010000012.1, from coordinate 8,311 downwards.
CTTCCTTACACTTCTGGTAACTTTCCTGACGCATAACAACAAAATACTTATCTTTTTCAAGCTTTTTAACGATACCATCCACGTCACTAAAATACTTATTGATCTTTCGATCGAGTAATGCCACAAGAAGTGATTGTCTTACTTCTTCAACACTATCCATTACCTCTTCATAGTTATCAAAATAGATCAATCCCATGACTAGACGTTGTGCTTTATTTCTTCGGATATAATTATTCAACTCTGTGATATCAGTCATGCTGATCGCAAGAAAATACTCCTTCTCTGGAGGAAGTTCTAATATACTCTCACTCTCACTAAATCCTTCGATCGACACTTTTCTCATTGTCACACGATAATCACAGCCATTAAACTGTACTTCTATATCTGTATGATCAATGTCGCTCTTTGGATAAGTCTTACGATTTAATTCAGGAATCAAATTGTTGATATAACGTTCTTTCTCCTGATTTTTGAAAAGCTCTTTAAAGCTATCATTTTTCCACAAGATCCTTCCATCATCCATCAAGATCGCATATGGTATCGTAAGTTCTTTCAAAAGTCTATTCTGCACACCTTGATATTGAACAGAAAATTGAATCATATCTTCCAAGATCAATGTACGGTTATAAAAATACAACGCTCCTACAATCACCATATAAACAAGTACGAATGAGGCCATGATCATTGCTGCCTTTCTGTCGATCATCAAGATCCAGACATTCATTGCAATCAATAATACTGACATGATCAGCGGCCACTGCATATACATCTTGAGCTGACCTTTCAAACGCACATCTCTTTTCTTCATATGTCCTACCTCGCAAAATCTCCTTTATTATATTGTCAATTTTTATTCAGTGAAGATAGTATATCACTTTTTATCTTTTTAATCTACTGTAAAATATTTCGTTCCGTTTACTGTCCTTCAACAAATTTCAGCAGATTTTTCAACATATCGGTCGTATTTTCAAAACACTTATCCACATGATCTCGCACTTTTTCTCCCACGCCAAAGGATTTTCCCACATATTCAAACATCGGAATGTCATTTTCTCCATCTCCGACTGCGATCATTTCTTCTGCCTTGATCCCCAACTGTTTTCCCAGATTTTCTAAACCACTTTTTTTGGTAATTCCATTTGGCACAAAATCATAACAATCTGAAAAGCGATAGATTGAAACATCTCGAATACGATCCTGCATTTCATGCAAGCATTCTTCCATAACTGCAAAATCCGACTCTCTTTGTAAAAATGGGGTCAATTCCACCATATTCGGCTGATACCATACATCTGGGATACGTCGTCTGATCTCTTCATAAAAAAATCGGATCGTTTCTGCCGCTTCATTTGAAAACGGTGCTATAAAAAATTTCTTAGGTGGAAGATCTACCCCATACTGGATGACTGCCCCATTCTCTCCTACAAGAATTGGCTGCTGCAATCCGATCTGACGCATAAATCCGCATAAATAATATGTAGGTTTACCAGAACAGATTGCAATCCTTATTCCTTTATCTTCTAATTTACATAATAGCTCAATCTGTTCCTGTGTCATGCCTTTCCCTAATTCCGCAAGTGTACCATCCAGATCAAACGCAATCAGCTTAATCATACTTTTCTCCTATTCTTATTGATTTATTTCCAATAATGCAAAAAAAGCTCGAGATTACTCTCGAGCTTTACGAGGCGCAGACCGGATTTGAACCGGTGAATCAGGGTGTTGCAGACCCACGCCTTACCACTTGGCTACTGCGCCTTAGTGACTCCTACGGGAATCGAACCCGTGTTACCGCCGTGAAAGGGCGATGTCTTAACCGCTTGACCAAGGAGCCATTCTTCTTTTTTCTTCGTCTTTGCATTGTCCTGCATCGACCTTAGTCATATTATCACATGAGTTTATATTTTGCAAGTACTTTTTTATATTTTATATATTAACTTTCTTCCTCGCCATTATCTCTCAATAAATTTCAAAAATAAAAAACGCTTTAAGTCTTGATAAACAATACTTAAAGCATCTCTGCGCGAGGCGCAGACCGGATTTGAACCGGTGAATCAGGGTGTTGCAGACCCACGCCTTACCACTTGGCTACTGCGCCTTAATGACTCCTACGGGAATCGAACCCGTGTTACCGCCGTGAAAGGGCGATGTCTTAACCGCTTGACCAAGGAGCCACATTTATTACTGTCATCTTTCGCGACGACTCATTTATAATATCACATATCTTTTTATTTTGCAAGTACTTTTTTCATATTTTTTATTTTTCTTAATTCAAGACCCGCTTACGAATCTTGAATTAAGAAAACATCCAGAATCTGCTATAATCTTTCTTCTCCAAATGAAACTTCTCCTGCAATATCTACAGAAAAGTATTCTTTTATCTCACGCAAGTCATCTGTCTGCCCAAGAACCCACATCAATTTTGTCATCGCAGCTTCTGCAGTCATATCATATGCCTGCACAACTCCACTTTCTAATGCAAGCTGTCCTGTTTCATACACAAAAAGGTTACTTCCTTCATATCTACACTGGCTACCCACAAGAACGACCATTCCTTTTTCCACAACATTACGGACAGCACCAATAAAATCATTTTTTAAGAATGGCATGCCGCCCAGACCAAATCCTTCGATATATACACCTCTATACCCTTCCTCATAAAGGTATTCTAAAATATTCGGATTGATTCCTGGATATAACTTCAACATAAAGACTTTATCTGAATATTTTGTTTGTGGACGAAAGATTCCTCTTTTCCCAAGAAGATTTTCTTTGCGAATATGTAAACCTAAGGAACTAATCTCTCCAACATAAGGATAGTTGATGCTTTCAAAAGCATTAAAACTCATCGTACGCACTTTTGATGCACGGCATCCGAGCATAACTTTTCGATTAAATGCAACGAATACTCCCGGACATCCACTGGCCGCCATATGGATTCCACAACGGCAATTTTCTAAAGCATCCGCAACTGGATGTGCAATCGACAACTGACTTCCTGTCACTACTACAGGGATTGAAATATTTTGAAGCATAAAAGCCAACATAGAAGATGTGTATGCAAGCGTATCTGTACCATGGATCACAACAATACCTTGATATTCTTTACTACGCTCGCCAATCCGTTCTGCGAGAGCTGCCCAATCTTCTGGAAAAATATTCGCACTATCTACAGAGCAAAAATCTTCTGTATCTAACTCCAGATTTTTTGAAACAAGTCGAAGTTCTTCAAGCATATCTCCACTTCTCATGCCTGGAACCATTCCTTTTTCACTATTTACAGAAGAAAGTGTCCCTCCTGTATTGATAATCAAAATTTTTTTCTTCATAGCTTTTATCCTCATATACTTTCTGATCTTCAATCCAAAACATAATTGTAAAACATTATTTTCCGCACACACGCATGCTCAGCCTCAATGCAACTTTTTATTTATTAAAACAAAAAGTTGCAAATAAACAAAAAAATTCCGCAGACATCTGTCTACGGAATCTGTAGCTCCCCCTGTTGGACTCGAACCAACGACAACTCGGTTAACAGCCGAGTGCTCTACCGACTGAGCTAAGGAGGAATAATGGAGAATACGAGATTCGAACTCGTGACCTCCTGCTTGCAAGGCAGGCGCTCTCCCAACTGAGCTAATCCCCCGTACTTCTCTTTTTTGTTACTGTTGCTTTCAACTCTGTTAGAATATCATACATATTATTGTTTGTCAACAGATTTTTTAAACTTTTTTATTTTTTTTACAAATATCGATTCAAATCCATTTTACATAATACAAAAAGAGCTGCCGGCTATATATCAACTCTCCCCAGCAACTCTTTCTTATTTATAGTTTTAATAATTTATTTAACAAAATATTCGTATCATACATAAAAGATAAAAATTTACTCTCTTCGATCATCGCAAAGCAATCTCTTCCCAACTCAGTCGTATACAACAAAGTAATCAGCAAGAACAAGAACCATACAATGATAACCGCCTGGATACCCCCTATCATCGCTCCACCCGCATGATTGAGTGCTCCTATGACAGGAAGTTCTCCAATAATATCAACCGCCGCAGATAATGCTTTTACAATGACGAAAGCAAAAATAAATGTCACCAAAAATGATACGATCTTTACTACCATATTAGACATATATTCTGCCACATACTCAGCAAAATAAGTCACACCCAATTCTTTGTAGATCGTAGCATTATTATTTTCCAAAAGCTGATTCTTCACAAACTCCGGAAGGATCGATCTCTCGATCAATTCTGTCTGCTGCGTTTGTGTAAACTCACCTGCAAGTTTGATCACATCATCAACAGCCATTCCCATCGCATCCCAATTAATATTACCCATTGCATCAATCTCTGATGACGAAAGTCCTTCTAACGGTGTTCCTGTTAGATCTTTTCCCTCCAACATAGTGGACGTAAGATTCGGCATGAATGTTTCAAGACACTTTTCTTCTACAATCTCATCCAACACCGTGTATTTTACAACCGCATCTTGTACATACGGCGATACTAATAGAACGATCACTAATGTAAGCACCACAGAGAGCACCGAGATTGTAATCTTAAAAAAGCCTCTTACAAACCCCACTGCTATGCAAAGGAAAAATATAACCGCAACCAATATCAGTAACCAATTATCCATCGTTTTCTCCTATTTTAACAAATGAACTGTTCTCAACTCATTTGAACTCATCACAAGGTATTTATTCAATCCGTTTGTTTCTAATACTAATAAAATATCTGTTTTCAGATCCCCGTCAAATTTAATAATACCGTTTTTTGTAAGAATACAACAATGTGATCCTGTATACATGATGATCTCATCATCCTGCATCTGTACATTTGCATACTCTCCTGTAAAGGATCGATTCATAATCTGTTCTCCATTTTTGTTGTACAATCTCGCTTCATATCCTGATTTTGATTCATTCAACAAAATAAAACCAATATATTTATCTGTATGGAATACACTCTTTATCCGCTGATTGATCACTACTTCCTTCTTCTTTACTGGTGTCTCTTTCCCATCATATAATATAAACGAGCTGTCAGTCACAGCAACAAGAGTAGAATCGCTCATAAAATACAACTCTGGAATATATACATCTTCATATTCTTCTATGCTTACTTCATAATTTTTATTCTTTTTTCCTGTTTTTCCAAAGTTATAGCAAATGATCTTCGTCTTTGTATTAACAGAACTCACATCCAAATATGCCGCTGCTAACACCGTCCCATCCGGCGAGAGCTCTACCGCCGTTGGATATCCCATACTAACTGCATTGATCTGATTTTCTGTCAAAACATTTCCTGTAGAATCATACGTTACAATGACCGGATTCATTTCATTTTTTAAGATCACACCTATGATTCCTTGACTTGAAACTGTGATTTTTTCAATTGGTAGTTTTGTTTCAATCTCACCTTTTAATCCATTCTCAGTAAACACCTGTATCGCATTCCCACCAACATCAGCAATTGCAAATGCATTCTCTCCTACATCTAGAATCGGAGTGCCAAACTGTGCAGAATGGATCCACTGTTCATCATTTTTTCTATTTAAAAATGCAACCCCATCTTTGTTATATCGAATGATCCCATTCTTAAAAGCTGCATAAGTATGTGCATCTGTTGATTCTTTTTTATAAGAAACTGTCCGGTAGACTGACTCGTAAGAATGTGTTGCGATCAGCATGTACGTGCCCAAAATAGCCAGTACTATTGGAAAGATCAATGATAAACTTTCCTTTCTTTTTATCTTCTGAAAGCTTCTTGCCATTCTTCCAGCTCCAATGTACCTTGAAGCATTGAACAGTCTAAACTTCATTTTTTTCTTTCGCGCCATTATACTCCCCTTTTACTTCATTATAAGCGTATATATTTTCAGTATAACACTTTTTCAAATTAGGGCAATAATAATTTTTGACCGATATAAATGAGGTTACCATCATCCAATCCATTCATTGCACAAATATTTTCTACATGCGAAAGATCTCCATACATCTTTCTGCTAATGATCGCAAGTGTATCTCCTTCTTCTACAATATAAACACCATCACTTCCGTTTGCATTAGAATCTCCTTGTTCCATTTCAATCTCCGCATTCTCTTTCTTCTTTTTATTTTCCTGTTCTTCCCCCTGTTCCGTTATTTCTTTTACATCCGTATCTTCTTTCTTAACATCTTGGCTTTTTACAAGAAACTCTCCCTCCTGCTTTTCTGTCTCATCCGCTCCTACTACAACTGTTACCCCTGCTCCTGTCTCAATTGCTTCTTGATCAACATTCTCCTGCTCACCTTGTTTTAAATTCTCTAAAGCCATCTGCACAGACCGCATCTTATCAAAGTTATTCACCATGGCAACCCCCATCACAATAATTATCAACACAAGACACGCACTTATTGCGTACATCATCCGGTTTGTCCGACGCTGCCGCGTTCTTTCTTCTCTGTTGCGTACAATACTGCGAAAATCCTGCGCCGCTCGATCGCCCACAGTTTCCGTGGGGGATACCCCATTCTTTTTTCTCGTTGAGATCATATAATTTTGCATACTAGGATTTTTTTCATAATATGTATAATGTCCACTGATCTCTAGTAGATCATCAAACTTGTGAACATAATAGCATTCCTCTTTTTCATTGGCATCACGCATGATGAAAATCGTATTCTCTTTTGGAAATGCTTTCTCGTGCAATCTGATCAACGCATCATCTGGTACTTTCAATCCATTTGGACTAGCCACAAACCATCCTAGCATCTCCCCATCTTCAAAATACTGTTTACAATCTTCAAATGCATATTTCCACACTTCTTCATCTAATAGATATTCTGTGCCTGCCATTTTTAAATCATGCATCTGGATCGCTCCATATATATAAATATAATCTTCAGTCAACGTGTGCTGAATATCTCCGATCAAAAAAGCCCCAATCGGTCCATCTCCCGCTTTTTCACATAATTGTGTAAAAAATGTATCTACATAATCTTCCACATAAATTTTCGGTGTGTCACTTACATTTCCAATCTGACGTACGTTTTTTGGCAACTGTCTTTCCATATATACTCACCTCATTAAATTTTTTAAGATTATACTTTGCACAATCTCCAACGGCAGCAAAGTCGGATTGCTTGTACTCAGCAGTTAAATCTTCTAGAGCATAGCATAACCAAAAAGGCTGTTTTTGCCATTTTATGTCTGGCAGATCTCAAAAGTGTTCGACAAGTTTTTTGTGTACGATAAGACTGTTATATTTTTATGCAACAAGGAGCCATCGCCCAGCAGATTTCCTGCCAGAGCAACAGCTCCTTGATCTTACGCTCTTTAAAAAGAACTTTTTATTCTATTAACAGAATGCTTTTACTTTTGCATAAATGCTATCTGCATCAAGTCCGTATTTCTTGATCAGTTCTACAGCTGGACCTGATTCACCAAATACATCATTAACGCCAATCTTCATAACCTTTGTAGGTGCATTTTCTGAGAGCACATCACACACTGCACTACCAATACCACCGATCACTGAATGTTCTTCAACTGTAACAACTTTTCCTGTTGCTTTTGCAGCTTCAATGATTAGTTCTGTATCTAAAGGTTTAATTGTATGGATATTGATCACTTTTGCTTCAATTCCATCTGCTGCAAGTCTTTCTGCAGCTTCCAGACAGTTTGCTACTGGAAGTCCTGTTGCGATGATCGTTACATCTTTTCCTTCACGAAGTACAACACCTTTTCCAAGTTCAAATTTATAATCTTCATTATCATTGATCACTGGAACTGCCAGACGACCAAAACGCATATATACAGGACCAACATGATCATAAGCAGCTTTTACAGCAGCTCTTGCTTCCACATCATCAGATGGATTGATCACTACCATTCCTGGAATTGTACGCATCAGAGCGATATCTTCGTTACACTGGTGTGTTGCACCATCTTCACCTACAGAAATACCTGCATGTGTTGCACCGATCTTTACATTCAATTTTGGATAACCAACAGAGTTTCTTACCTGTTCGAATGCACGTCCAGCTGCAAACATAGCAAATGAACTTGCGAATGGAACTTTTCCTGTTGTTGCAAGACCAGCAGCCACACCGATCATATTACCTTCTGCGATACCGCAATCGATAAATCTTTCTGGAAATGCTTTCTGGAATACAGCTGTTTTTGTAGCGCCTGCAAGGTCAGCATCAAGAACAACTACATCTGCATGTTCTTTACCTAATTCAGCCAAAGCATTACCGTAACTATCTCTTGTTGCAATTTTCTTTACTTCTGACATAATGCTTCACCTACTTTCTCTAA
>CAZAEC010000011.1:0-70110 GCA_964484055.1 uncultured Clostridium sp. | reverse complement strand
AGCAGGGGGTCACAGGTTCGAGCCCTGTTGGTCCCATACATTTCAAAAAACATATATGGCGGAATAGCTCAGTTGGCTAGAGCACACGGTTCATACCCGTGGTGTCGCTGGTTCGAATCCAGTTTCCGCTATCAAGGGTCCGCAATGATGATTGCAGACCCTTTTTCTTTTTGTGAATAAAATCATCTTTCTAGTATTTGGTAAAAACTTTTTTGCCGTTATGGTGAGGGATATGATATACTGGGTAAATGAAATGCTTTTACAACAATATGTGAGATGAAAGTGGGAAGCCGAAATGAAACAAAGAATGATCCGTATAATTAAAATTCTTTTAGGTGCATATCTTATTTTTATTGGGAGTGCACACTTTATTAATATTTATGATCAAAAACCAAGTGATATGCATTTACAGATTATGATCGCGCTATTTTTTGTTATCATGGGTATTGGATATATGGTTTGGGATGTGCGAAAGCTGTTGGAAAGATTTCTGAAAGAAAGAGCGATCAAAGCAGAAAGAAAAAAAGCGGAAGAAAGAGTACGAAAATATAAGGAATTGCATAGCAGTGATAAATTTCGAACTGCTCCGATGCGTACAGTAAAGCCGATCAGTCTTGAGAAAATGGAAGAAGATCTAGAGGATTTTTCAGAAGACCAGATCATGATCCATGATTATGAAGAGGAAGAACATGCAATAATAGAAAAGAGCAGAGATGAGGAAAGTAAAACGTTAGAAAAGCAAAAAGTTAATATAGATGTATCAGAAGAGAAGGACGAGGAGGAATAGTATGCGAATTGGTATGGGATATGATGTTCATAAATTAACAGAAGATAGAGATCTGATCATTGGTGGAGTGAAGATTCCATATGAAAAAGGTCTTTTAGGACATTCTGATGCGGATGTTTTATTACATGCGATCATGGATGCGATGCTTGGTGCAGCGGCATTGGGTGATATCGGAAAGCATTTTCCGGATTCAGATCCAGCATATAAAGGAATCTCTAGTATCAAGTTATTGGAACATGTGGCTGAGTTGATTGAAAGTCATCAGTATATTGTTGAAAATATCGATGCAACGATCATCGCACAGAGACCAAAGATGCGCCCTTATATCGATCAGATGCGCCAGAATATTGCAGATGCATTGAAAGTAGATATCGATCAGATTAATGTAAAAGCAACAACAGAAGAAGGACTCGGATTCACTGGCACAGGAGAGGGAATTTCTTCTCAGGCAGTCTGCTTATTAGAAAAGATTACAAATTACAGTAGTTATGATATGACGTATGCTTCAGAAGGCTGCAGCCACTGTACAGGCTGTAAGAAAGAAGAAATGTAATGGAATTAAGAAAGTTACAAGAAAACGAGCATATTTTCACACGAAAATTATGGGAAGAAGTTTTTGTGGAAGATACAGAAGCGTTTCTGGATTATTATTATTTTTTGAAAACAAGAGATAATGAGATTTTCGTGATTGAAGAGGATGGACAGATTCGCTCAATGCTACATCTGAATCCGTATTTGATTGCAGTAGAAGAAGCAAAGTTTGAAGGACATTATATAGTTGCAGTTGCTACAGAAGAAAATTACCGTAAACGTAGATATATGCAAAAGTTGCTTTGTACTTCAATGTGGGAAATGTATAATAGAAAAGAACCATTTACATTTCTAATGCCAGCGGCGGAAGCAATTTACGCACCATACGATTTTCGGTTTGTCTATGATCAGAAAAAGTGTAAAATAAATGGAAATCCGGGAACACTGCAGATAGAATTAAAGGATGCTTCTATATTAGATATTCCAGCAATGGTACATTTTTTTGAAGAACTTGTGGCATCAAAACATCAAGTCTATGCTGTGCGTGATAAAAAATATTACAGTACCGTGTTGTTGGAACAGCAGAGTCAGCGTGGTGGAATCATGCTGATGAAATCCGGAACGGATATTGTAGGAATGTTCTTTTATTCGTGGGAAGGCGAGTTTGCAGTCCGAGAACCACTGTTTCTGGAAGAATCCGAAGCGGAATTTTATAAAGCAGTCTATGTAATGAAGAAAGCCCAGGAACAGGTACAGATTTATGCTGCAAGCGGGAATGCATGTGAAATGGAAAAACAGCCGATGATCATGGCAAGGATCTTGCATTTAGAAAGTTTTTTGTCTTTATTAAAGGTAAAGGCAGGGGAAAGCTTAGACTGTTCATTTGCAGTGTTGGATGCAGTTATTATGAAAAATAGTAAGGTTTGGAGACTCACCGCAGGACAAGATGGAGAACAGAAAGTGAATGTGCGGGAGACAGAAGATTCGGAAGGTGTACTGACGATCGCTGCACTTACAAGCTTTGCCTTTGGTTATAAAACAGTTGAAGAGATCCAGAACGAAGAAAATGTTTTTTTAACAGATCGATTAGCTTTCGAGTTGAATAAGATTGAATCATTAAAAAATGTTTTTTTGAACGAAGTTGTTTAATCTCAGATTTGTTTTTGTTGGGAATAAATTAGATTATGAAATATATCACAAATTAGTGTTGACAAAATAATATAATCTCAAACATAATGTTTAGAGACATTGGAGGTTAAAATGGGATTTATATCATATATCAAAGAGGAAATCGCAGTGATCCGCGAGCGAGATCCGGCAATCAAATCCAATATGGAAGTATTGCTGTATCCAAGTTTTAAGGTTATACTGAGATATCGGATCGCTCATAAATTATATACGAAAAAGCATTATTTTCTTGCTCGTTGGATATCACAGAGAGCAACAAGAAAGACTGGAATTGAGATTCATCCAGGTGCTCAGATTGGAAAAGGACTTTTTATTGATCACGGTAGTGGTGTGATCATTGGGGAAACAACGATCATTGGCGATAATGTTACGTTGTATCAAGGAGTCACACTTGGTGGTACTGGGAAAGAAAAGGGAAAACGTCATCCTACATTGAAAGATAATGTAATGGTCAGTGCAGGGGCAAAGATCTTAGGATCTTTTACGATTGGAGAAAATTCAAAGATCGGAGCGGGTTCTGTTGTCTTGGAAGAAGTTCCGCCAAACTGTACTGTTGTAGGTGTTCCAGGTCGAGTTGTCCGAATGGATAATAAAAAAGTTCCAAGACAAGATATGGATCAGATCCATTTGCCAGACCCAGTTCGAACAGATATTGCAGAATTGAAAACGGAAAATCAGCGTCTGTATCATCAGATCACGCTTTTAAAAGAAAAGATAGAGAGATTAGAAGCGGATGGACAGACGAAGAAGGAGGAATAGAGATGAAATTGTATAATACAATGTCAAAAGCAAAAGAGGAATTCGTTCCATTGGAAGAAGGAAAGGTAAAGATGTATGTCTGCGGACCTACAGTATATAACTTTATCCACATTGGGAATGCAAGACCAATGATCGTTTTTGACACAGTTAGAAGATATTTTGAATATAAAGGCTATGATGTGAATTTTGTATCCAACTTTACAGATGTAGATGATAAGATTATCAAAAAAGCAATCGAAGAAGGTGTGACAGCAGAAGAAATTTCTCAGCGCTATATCGTAGAATGCAAAAAAGATATGGAAGGCATGAATGTTAAGCCTGCTACAAAGAATCCACTTGCAACAGAAGAGATTAGCGGAATGATCGAGATGATCCAGAAGCTGATTGATAAAGGCTTCGCTTATCCAAAGAATGGAACAGTATATTTCCGTACAAGACAGTTTGAAGAATATGGTAAATTATCTCACAAGAATCTGGATGATCTCCGTTCTGGAAATCGTTCTTTACTTGTAAGCGGTGAGGATGAAAAGGAAGATCCATTGGATTTCGTACTTTGGAAACCAAAAAAAGAAGGAGAGCCAGCTTGGCAGTCACCATGGAGTGAAGGCCGTCCAGGATGGCATATCGAATGCTCTGTAATGTCTAAGAAATATCTTGGAGAACAGATTGATATTCATGCGGGTGGAGAAGACCTTGTATTCCCACATCATGAAAATGAAATCGCACAGAGTGAAGCTGCGAACGGAAAAGAATTTGCAAAATATTGGATTCATAATGCATTCCTTAACATTGATAATAAGAAAATGTCAAAATCTCTTGGTAACTTCTTCACAGTTCGTGAGATAAGTGAAAAATACGATCTTCAGGTGTTACGTTTCTTTATGTTAAGTGCACACTACAGAAGTCCGCTGAACTTTAGTGCAGATCTTATGGAAGCTGCAAAGAGTGGTCTTGATCGTATTGTAACAGCAACAGAAAATCTGAAATTCCTTTCTGCAAATGCAAAAGCTGACAGCATGACAGCAGAAGAATCAGAAGCATTTGCAAAAACAGAAGAATATGTTGCTTCATTTGAAAAAGCAATGGACGATGATTTTAATACAGCAGATGCAATCTCAGCAGTATTTGAACTTGTAAAATATGCAAATAAAACTGCTGATGGAGAATCATCAAAAGAATATCTTGGGAAATTATATGATCTGATCGTGAAATTAACGGATGTTCTTGGAATCATCGTTGAGAAAAAAGAAGAACTTTTGGATGCTGATATTGAAGCGTTGATCCAGGAAAGACAGGATGCAAGAAAAGCACGTGATTTTGCTCGAGCAGATGAAATCCGTGAAGAACTTCTTGCGAAAGGAATTATTTTGAAAGATACACGTGAAGGAGTAAAATGGACGAGAGCGTAAAGTTAGAGTTTCATGACTATATAGAAACAGTGCTCCAGTTAGAAGAGGTGGATATAAATAGCTATTCACCTCTTGTGCTGGCATATATCGGCGATTGTGTTTATGATCTTATCATTAAATCTATGGTCATAAGTAAAGGAAATAAGGCAGTACAGAAGCTTCATAAAGAAACAAGCAGTTATGTACAGGCATCTACACAGTCCGCGATGATGCGTGCGATGCAGCCGTGTTTGACAGAGAAGGAGCATGCAATATACAAGAGAGGGCGTAATGCGAAATCCGTTTCACCAGCAAAGAACCAGTCAATCACGGATTATCGTAGAGCAACAGGTTTTGAGGCACTGATCGGATATCTGTATTTGGAAAAAGAATATGCCCGCCTTATGGAATTGGTAAAAATAGGACTAGACAGTCTGGAAAATGAGCAGGAATAATAGGGGAAAGAACATGCAGGAAAAAGAGAAAGATTTTATTAATAAAGAGCATACGCTTATCATCGAAGGACGTAATGCAGTATTAGAAGCATTTCGTTCTGGGAAACCAATTGATAAACTGTTTGTATTAGATGGCTGTCAGGATGGTCCTGTACGTACGATCATCAGAGAAGCAAAAAAACATGATACGATCATTAATTTTGTAGCAAAAGAGCGTCTTGCACAGCTTTCAGAAACTGGAAGACATCAGGGCGTGATCGCATATGCAGCAGCATATGAGTATGCTAAGATTGAAGATATGTTTGCACTGGCAGAGGAAAGAGGAGAAGATCCATTTTTGATCCTTCTTGATAATATTGAAGATCCACATAATCTTGGAGCGATCATTCGAACAGCTAATCTTGCAGGAGCACACGGTGTGATCATTCCAAAAAGAAGAGCAGTAGGACTGACTGCGACAGTAGCAAAAACTTCTGCAGGTGCATTGAATTATACTCCAGTAGCAAAAGTTACAAATCTTGCAAAGACAATGGAAGAACTGAAAGAACGTGGTATCTGGTTTGTATGTGCAGATATGGATGGCGAATCTATGTATCGCCTGAATTTGAAAGGACCGATCGGCCTTGTTATTGGAAACGAAGGAGAAGGCGTAGGACGTCTTGTAAAAGAAAAATGTGATTTTATAGCAGGAATTCCGATGAAAGGAGAAATTGATTCTCTGAATGCATCTGTGGCAGCAGGTGTTCTTGCTTATGAGATCGTAAGACAGAGATTGCAGTAACGAGGAGTCGAAATTCATGAAAGATTATTCTCGAATCGCGGATGAACAGCTTATTGCAGATCTTCGCAATGGAGATACAGGAGTAATGGATTATCTGATGGTGAAGTATAAATATATGGTTCGGCAGAAAGCAAGAGCAATGTATCTGATGGGGGGAGAAAATGAAGATTTGATCCAGGAAGGGATGATCGGCCTGATCAAGGCGGTAAGAGATTATGATCCATCGCAAGGGACATTGTTTTCAAGTTTTGCAGAATTATGTGTTTCAAGACAGATGTATACTGCAATTGAAGCTTCAAAAAGAAAAAAGCATATGCCGTTGAATTCTTATGTATCGTTGTACGAAGAGGGGGAGTATCCGGAAGATGGAAAATCATTACCACTGATCGACATGATCGAACCACAAGTGGAGAATGATCCGGAAGCACTTTATTTTGGCAAAGAATATACAGAAGAGTTTGCGGAACGGTTAAAGCATAATTTGAGTACATTAGAAAATAATGTATTGTATTTACATTTGATGGGGACAGATTATCGGAAGATTGCAGAACTTTTAGAAAAAAGTCCAAAAACAATAGATAATGCCATTCAAAGAATAAGAACAAAGGCAGGAAAGCTATTGGACGAATTTGAAAAGCGTTGACATTCGATAGCTTTTAGTGTATATTTAAACCGTTGTTGAAAAGAATGACAACGAGTAAGCTATTGTGGCGCAGTAGGTAGCGCGCATCCTTGGTAAGGATGAGGTCGGCGGTTCAAGTCCGCTCAGTAGCTTAAAAGGGAGTATCACTTTATTACTGAATAAATCATCAGTTGTAGAGTGATACTCCTTTTTTGATTTTATGAACTAGAAAGAAGCTGTCGATGACAGATTCTGTATAAAATTACAAATTATCTGAATCTAATACGATTGTGAATGGACCATCGTTGATTAAACTGACTTTCATATCAGCACCAAAACTTCCGGTTTCTACAATAGGTACAGATTCTTTGCATTTTTCAATAATATATTCATACATAGCATTTGCGTGATCTGGGGAACCGGCATCTGTAAAACTTGGTCGGTTTCCTCTTTTGCAGTTTGCGTATAATGTGAATTGAGAAACAAGGAGCAGACTGCCTTGTACATCGGAAAGAGAAAGATTTGTCTTTCCATTTTCATCTTCAAAAATTCGTAGTCCGATCATTTTTCGCATCATTTTATCTGCAATTTCTTTTGTATCTGTATTGGATACACCGATCAAGACCAGAAATCCTTTGTTAATCTGCCCGATAGTGGTATCATCTACTTTTACTGCGGCCTCTAATACTCTTTGAATTACAAATTTCATAATTTTTTATAAGTCCTCCTAAACTATATTGTTTTTATTCTAATGGTATAAGAGCGGAAAGTCTAGTTAGTTTTTTAGAAATGAGTTTATATTTAATTGAAGGACGAGGTTTATAATCAAAAGGGATACATTTTTCGGGAAAATCTAGGCGGATTACATAGAAGGAGAAAAAATGAGACGAGATGAAGTGAAAAAACTTGAGAAACTGAGAAATGCATTGGATGATCTGCAGAAGTTTGTATATTATTTTTCAGGCGGAGATCTCCCGTATTTTTATCGTATGCTGGATTATATGAAGAATAATATAGAAATCTATTTGATGATTCAAAGTGAAGATCTGATTGGCTTAGAGGAGGTATTATATAGAGATTGGTATGAAGCAAATCATATGATATATGGAATTGCGACATTTGAAATTTCTAATAAAGTATGCGAAGAAAGTATAGAGTTGTATCATCAGTATGCACGTTTGGTGCAAGAAGTGGCGGATTATTTTGTTGCACAAGCGAAAAATATTTTGTAAAAGAGATTCTTACTAGTGGTGATGTGAAAGTTTGCCTTGCTGTCGTATTTGAATTGTGATAAGATTACTTATAGAATTGAACTTTCTGAGGAGGAAATTTATGGAAAACGAAATCGTTTCAAAAAATTTTATTGAGCAGGAAATAGATAAAGATTTGGCAGAAGGCGTTTATGATCATGTATGTACACGTTTTCCACCAGAACCTAATGGATATTTGCATATTGGACATGCAAAGTCTATTCTTTTAAATTATGGGCTTGCACAGAAGTATAATGGAACTTTCCATATGCGTTTTGATGATACAAACCCTACAAAGGAGAAAACAGAATTTGTAGATTCTATTAAGGCTGATATTCAGTGGCTTGGAGCAGACTGGAAGGATCATCTGTATTTTGCATCTGATTATTTTGAAGTAATGTATGAGTGTGCGATCAAGTTGATCAAAAAAGGAAAAGCATATGTCTGCGATCTTACAGCAGAAGAAATCCGTGAATATAGAGGGACTTTAACAGAACCTGGTAAGGAAAGCCCATATAGAGATCGAAGCGTAGAAGAAAACCTTGAACTTTTTGAAGCAATGAAAGATGGTAAGTTTGAGGATGGACAGAAGGTACTTCGTGCAAAGATTGATATGGCATCACCTAATATCAACATGCGTGATCCAGTTATTTATCGTGTAGCGAGAATGCATCATCATAATACAGGAGATAAATGGTGTATCTATCCAATGTATGATTTCGCTCATCCAATTGAAGATGCAGTAGAAGGAATCACACACTCTATCTGTACACTGGAATTTGAAGACCACAGACCTTTGTATGATTGGGTAGTTCGTGAATGTGAATTTGAGAACAAACCAAGACAGATTGAATTTGCGAAGATGTATTTGACAAATGTAGTAACAGGTAAACGTTATATTAAGAGACTTGTAGAAGATGGTATTGTAGATGGATGGGATGATCCACGTCTTGTAACAATCGCAGCTTTAAGAAGAAGAGGATTTACTCCAGAATCTCTTAAAATGTTTATCGAGATGTGTGGTGTTTCAAAAGCACAGAGTTCCGTTGATTATGCAATGCTTGAATATTGCATCCGTGAAGACCTTAAACTTAAAAAAGCACGTATGATGGCAGTGCTTGATCCGATCAAACTTGTGATTGACAACTATCCAGAAGGTCAGGTTGAATATTTGGATGTACCAAACAATCTTGAAAACGAAGAATTGGGAACAAGAAAGGTTCCGTTCTGTAAAGAATTATATATCGAAAGAGATGACTTTATGGAAGAACCACCGAAGAAATATTTCCGTCTTTTCCCAGGTAATGAAGTTCGTTTGATGTCTGCATATTTTGTGAAATGTGTAAGTTATGAAAAAGATGAAGCGGGCAATGTGACAGTTGTACATTGTACTTATGATCCAGAAACAAAGAGCGGAAGCGGATTTACTGGAAGAAAAGTAAAAGGAACAATCCACTGGGTTGCTGCACCAACTGCACAGAAAGCAGAAGTTCGTCTCTATGAAAATCTTGTAGATGAAGAAAAAGGTGTTTATAATAAAGAAGACGGTTCATTGAACTTGAATCCAAATTCATTGGTAATCTTGAAAAACTGTTATGTAGAGCCAAGTTTTGCTGATGCAAAAGCATATGATAGTTTCCAGTTTGTAAGAACAGGATTTTTCTGTATTGATGCAAAAGATTCAACACCAGATGCATTAGTATTTAATAGAATTGTATCTTTGAAGAGTTCATTTAAGCTTCCGAAGAAATAAAGAAAAGAAAAAGATTGCGCTTGATGCGCAATCTTTTTTTCGTATTCTAACCAGTCAAGGATGAACTGTCAGTTTTTATTCTTCTGGATTTTCAGTTACTTCAGCTTCTTCTGTTTCTTCGGTTGTTTTTTCAGCTTCTTCTGCAACTGTTTCAGTTGCTGCCTTTTTTAAAGAAACATATTCACGTTCAGAAACTGGCTGAAGATCAACATCCAGGTCGAAATCATCTTCTGCGAATTCGTCCAATTCATCAAATTCATTATTTTTCTTGCAGAAATAAGCGATGATCAGACCAACTGCAGTTCCTGTGGCAACAAGCGCCAGTATCCATTTCCAATACTTTTTCAATGTATAACACTCCTTTCCTGGGAAATTATATAGCCAATTTTATTCTAATACTTTTTGTAAAAAAAAACAACGGTTTTATTGTTATGGTTCCGAAATTGTGCTAGACTTATACATAAATTTTATGAAACGGAGATGCAATATTATATGAAAAATAATGCGGCAAAAAAAGCGAAGGGTGGTATTCTGGGCGTTGTGTTCAGTCGAACAGCACTGGTATTGGTATTGGTGCTGCTGCAGATTGGCGTTTTGTTTTCTGTTGCAACAGTATTGAAAGAACATGCAATCTACTACTATGGTACGATGACCCTTGTGCAGGCGTGTGTTGTGATCTATATTGTAAACGAAAAAGGAAATCCGGAATTTATGTGTACATGGATCATATTAATTCTTGTATTTCCGGTATTTGGATGTTTATTTTATATCTATGCAAAAATGGAATTTGGTACAAAGTATATCAGAGAACGATTGTGTACACTTGATCTGGAAACAAAGGAGTACTTAAAACAAAAGAAGAGTGTTACGAAAGAACTAGAGGTAAGTAAACCAGCAAATGTGAATTTATCTCGATTTTTAAATAGATTACATTTTCCGACATATAGAAATACAGAGGTAGAGTATTTTGAAAATGGTGAGGCCTTTTTTCCTGTAATGCTTAGAGAATTAGAAAAAGCAGAAAAGTATATCTTTTTAGAATATTTTATTATTGATGAAGGATATATGTGGGAAATGATCCTAAATATTTTAAAGAAAAAGGCACAAGCAGGAGTAGAGATCCGTTTGATGTATGATGGAATGAACAGCATTTCAAGGCTTCCGAATGAATATCCTAAAATGTTAAAAAAATATGGAATACAATGCAAGTTGTTTAGTCCGATCGTTCCGATTCTTTCGACATCACATAATAATAGAGATCATAGAAAAATTTGTGTGATCGATGGAAAAGTTGGATTTACTGGTGGGTTAAATCTGGCGGACGAATACATTAATAAAATAGAAAGATTTGGATACTGGAAAGATACAGCTATCATGTTGAAAGGCGATGCGGTCCAGAGCTTGACGATGCTTTTTTTACAAATGTGGAATGTAACTGAAACAAGATCAGAAACATTTGATAGATATGTAACGACAATGTCAAGTGAATTGAGAAGAGAATTAGGATTTGTAATTCCATATGGGGACAGCCCGTTTGATCAAGAGGATGTTGGAAAAGAAGTGTATTATCATATTTTGAATCATGCAAAGAAATATGTATATATTATGACGCCATATTTGATCCTTGATCGCGAGATGGTTACAGCGTTGACAAGAACTGCAAAAAGTGGTATTGATGTGCGGCTTATCTTGCCGTTTATACCGGACAAATGGTATGCGTTTGCGGTGGCTAAAACATTTTATAAAGAATTGATCGCATCTGGGGTGAAAGTGTATGAATACCTGCCGGGGTTTGTACATGCAAAAGTGTTTGTATCCGATGGTGATACTGCAACAGTAGGAACGATCAATCTAGATTATCGAAGTTTATATCTTCATTTTGAAAATGGTGTGTTTATTTACAATAATCCAGTGATCAGAGATATTGAAATGGATTTTAACAAGACATTGAAGAAATGTTCGAAGATTACAATGGCAGATCTGAATAAGATCAATCCATTCATGATGCTTGCTGGTAAAACATTGCGTTTGATTGCACCGCTTATGTAATTATATGAGAAGAAGTCTGTTACATTTTAACAGACTTTTTTCTTTGTTTTGTCATATTTATAACTCACTGTGAATAGAATAATAAGGCTGAGACAAAAATCGGAGGTGGTTTAATGTGTGACAAAAAAAAGCAGGTAATGTGCAATGTATTGTCGATGGAAGAATATTTGAGAAAATGTAGGGTTTTTTGGAAGGAAAATAAAAGAGAGCCGGAAGTCTACTCTTTTGAGTTGTCATCCGACTCGTTTTTGGAAAGCTTGGTAAAAAGTGTAAATCCATAAATAAGAACAGGAATAAGAATCGTTGCAGCAATAGAAGCCATAAGAAGATTTGTGGATTGCGCAGAATCCATAAGGGCAAATATAAGTGTGCTGACATATAATGAAATAAGTGCAATAACCCCAATGATCGCTAGGATACGTCGAATCTTTTTCATAGTGTTCTCCTTTCTATGTTAAATTTTCTTGGAAAATATTATATAGAATTTAAAAGAAAAAATCAATGATGGAAAAATTAGGTTTACGGAGCTGG
The DNA here is from genome assembly GCA_964484055.1 of uncultured Clostridium sp. Lineage (GTDB taxonomy): Bacteria > Bacillota > Clostridia > Lachnospirales > Lachnospiraceae > Schaedlerella. The sequence continues at coordinate 58,016 of CAZAEC010000011.1, read as the reverse complement.
AAAAATATTATATAATAAAGAATGTATATTTATGAAAAAAGGAGTTAAATACAATGAGCGATAAGACATTATTAGAACAGTGGCGTCAGGTTGCATATGATCAGGAAGCCGATAGAGCAAAATTACAGGCATTCTGGGGAACATATTTTAATATTGAAAAAGGAATTTATGAACAGCTTCTTGAAGAACCAGACGTAGAAGTTAGAGGAACATTAAAAGAATTGGCTGAAAAATATGGTCAGGAAGTTCTTACAATGGTAGGATTTTTAGATGGTATCAATGATAGCTTGAAAGAAGCAAATCCAATCGAAACAATGACAGAAGATACTGTTGTAAATCTTGTATATGATAAAGAAAAACTTTACAAGAACATGGTGGATGCAAAAGCAGAATGGCTTTATGAACTTCCACAGTGGGATAAGATCTTCGATGAAGAAACAAAAAAACGTTTATATCGTGAACAGAAACAGTCTGGAACAATCCGTAAAGAAAAGAAAATTGGAAGAAATGATCCATGCCCATGCGGAAGTGGTAAAAAGTACAAAAAATGCTGTGGTAAAAACGCATAATCAAGTAATAATACAGATGTAGATAAATATTATAGCAATTGTGAATAGAAAGTTGCGGAATGAGCATACTAAGATTGAATTTAATAAAAAGGAGAGATTAGTATGCCAGAATTAAAATGTACAGTACAGACATGTGTACACAACAAACAGTTTTTGTGTGATCTTGAAAAAATTCAAGTTGGAGGAAATAAAGCAAAATCTGCATGCGAGACATGCTGTGATAGCTTTAAAGAACGCAAAAATGACAGCTATTCCAATATGGCTGGCAAAGCATCTGATATTACAAATATTATGTGTGAAGCAAAAGAATGTATGTACAATAAAGAATGTAAATGTCATGCTGGTAAGATCAGTGTAGAAGGCAGCAATGCTTGCAAAGCAGAGAATACAGAGTGTGCAACATTCCAGTGTAGATGTTAAATTTGATTTACAAAAATCCAGGTTTCGGCCTGGATTTTTTCTTGTTTATCAGAAAAAAGTTTTTCTTAGTAAATAAAAATGATTTGCGAGAATGAGTAGAATGGTGTATGGAAAATATTGTTTTGCAATCAAGTTTGGCTTGGGTGGTTCGCTGTTGACGAATAGAAGGTTCTATTGTTATAATTTAGATATTATGATGAAGGGTGAAAAGGGCGTTTTTCATGGAACAAGAAAAGAAAGAAGAAGGAAAGAAAATTCAATTTGGACAAAAGAGTTTTGCACCAAAGAATGAATATTATGCAGAAAGGCCAGAGATGCAGAGAAAAGAGCCCTCTATGCTGAAACAGCAGTTTGTACAGGGAATGAGTTTATTCATAGTGCTTGTTAGTGTAATACTGTTGTATTTTTTGTTGCTCAGAATAAAAAATATAGCATCAGCAATTGGTACATTTATTGATATTTTAAAGCCAATTACATATGGTCTTGCGATTGCATATCTTTTAAATCCTATCATGAAATTTGTAGAGGGTTACGTGATAAAGTTTTTACAAAAATATTTTCCGGATTTACAGAAAAAAGAAAAAACGGGTAGGATCATTGGGATATTTGTGGCACTAGCCTTTTTGTTTGCAGTGATCGTAGCACTGTTTAATATGATGATCCCTGAATTGGTTCAGAGTATCAAAAGTATGATCATAACACTGCCTTCACAGTTGAATCGTGCAGTTAGACAGATTTCTGAAATGTTTACAAGTGATACAATGTTAGGTGTGGCACTTACAAAGATCTTAGAAGAAGGGACACAGTATCTGTCAAATTGGATGAGGACAGATCTTATGGACCAACTGAATGTTTTGATGTCTAACGTTACTGTTGGAGTATTCAATGTTTTTCAAGAATTGTTTAACTTATTGATCGGAATCTGTGTATCGGTGTATTTGTTATATAGTAAAGAAACATTTTCAAAGCAATGCAAAAAGATCGTATATGCCGTTTGGAAACCGAAGAAAGCAAATATGCTACTTCATATGACGAGTAAAAGCAATGGTTTTTTTGGTGGTTTTATCATCGGGAAGATCATAGATTCTGCGATTATTGGTGTGCTTTGTTTTATTGGATTATCGATCATAGATATGCCTTATACATTGCTTGTTAGTGTGGTTGTTGGTGTTACAAATGTAATTCCGTTTTTTGGACCATATATTGGAGCAATTCCAAGTGCAATCTTGATTTTACTGTCAGATCCGAAGATGGGGTTGTATTTTATTATATTTATTATCATACTTCAGCAATTGGATGGCAATGTTATCGGACCTACGATCTTGGGGGATTCTACAGGGCTGTCTGCCTTTTGGGTTATGTTTGCGATTCTTGTCGGTGGAGGAATGTTTGGTGTTCTGGGTATGATCTTGGGGGTTCCGACATTTGCGATGATATATTATATCGTGAAGATTACAGTAGAACAACGATTAGAAGATAAAAAGTTGCCGACAGAGACCGATTGTTATGACGAATTAAGTTATGTAACGAATGAAGGTATATATGTTCATTCTGAAAGAAAAAATGAATATGTGCCTGAAAACATAAAAGAGAATAAGAATGAGAAAGGTAAAGGGGAAGAATAATGCCGATTCGAGTACAGAATGATTTACCGGTAAAAGAAATTTTAGAGCAGGAAAATATTTTTGTGATGGATGAATATCGTGCAGAAATGCAGGATATCCGTCCGATCAGTATTGGACTTTTGAATTTGATGCCACTAAAAGAAGATACAGAATTACAGATTTTACGTTCTTTGTCAAATACACCGTTGCAGATAGATGTAACATTTGTGAGAGTATCTAGTCATGTTTCTAAGAATACATCTACGAGTCATATTCAGAAATTCTATGAATCATTTGAGTCGATCAAAAACAGAAAATTTGATGGATTTATCATTACTGGAGCACCAGTAGAACAGATGCCTTTTGAAGAGGTGGATTATTGGGAAGAGCTAAAAGAAATCATGGAGTGGACGAAAACAAATGTAACTTCAACACTTCATCTTTGTTGGGGAGCACAGGCTGGAATTTATTATCATTATGGAATTGATAAAAAACAGCTTCCACACAAACAGTTTGGTGTATTTCCTCATAAAGTACGCAATCGTAAAATACCATTGGTAAGAGGATTTGATGATATATTTTATGCTCCACATTCTAGACATACAGAGGTTCCGCAGGCGGCGATTGAAGCAGAAGATCGTTTGATGATCTTAGCGGACTCTGATGAAGCGGGTGTTTTCTTGTGTATGGCAGAAGAAGGTCGTCAGATCTTTGTTATGGGACATCCAGAGTATGATAGAATCACATTGGATAAAGAATACAAAAGAGATCTCGGTAAGGGTTTGGATATTCAGATGCCTGTTAATTATTATCCAAATAACGATGCAGAGCAGAAGCCGTTGCTGATGTGGAGATCACATGCAAATAGTCTCTATTCGAATTGGTTGAATTACTATGTATATCAGGTGACACCTTATGATCTGTATGGAGCACCAGATTTTAATTAGATAACGAAAAGGAATAAAAGGAATTTATAATATGCGAAGAATTGCAAAGTTTCACAAAGTAAGTGAAGAACAGTTTAAAAAAGATTGGATCGATACATTTGGTGAGGGAGCAGATGCATCTGCAAAAAAGATTTATGATGAGATTAAATTACCAAAACGTGCAACAGCAGGTTCTGCTGGATATGATTTTTATATGCCGATCACATTGACGATCTGTCCGGGAGAAACGGTAAAAGTTCCTACTGGAATCAGGGTAGAGATGGAACAAGATTGGGTATTGAAATGTTATCCACGAAGTGGACTTGGATTCAAATACCGTTTGCAGTTAAACAATACAGTAGGGATCATTGACAGTGATTATTTTTATTCTGACAATGAAGGACATATTTTTTCGAAAATAACAAATGATTCTAATGAAGGAAAAATTGTTGAATTGACAGCAGGAGAAGGCTTTATGCAAGGAATCTTTGTAGAATATGGAATTACAGTGGATGATGATGTGACTACAGTGCGTAATGGTGGTTTGGGAAGTACAACAAAGAAAAATTAAAGAGATAGGGAAAGGCATGTATCTGAATGATATGTGTCTTTTTTGTTTACTAGGAAATGGTGCAGATTTTAGAAAATAAATATGTTCTGTAGGAGAGGAAAGTAGTAGTTTCTACGAATTAAGAGGAATAATCTGAGAAAAGACGGGAAACGCTTTTACTATAATTTGAGAAAAAGTTATAAGTGGAAAGGGCGAATCTTGAAAATGATAGAAATGAATCAAAAAAAGTTAAGTGCGTCTTTTGAGGAAAATATAACATATATAGAACAGGTGCTTCCGGTAAAAACAAGTTTTGATATCCTTCGGAGAAATATGGAGATTGGAGGAAGAAAGGCTATATTTTATTTTATTGACGGCTTTACAAAAGATGATACAATGACAAAACTGATGGAATCAATGTCGAAAATAAAAGAAACGGATATGCCGGAAACAGGGACACAATTTTCAGAGAAATATATTCCGTATGCTGAGGTGGATGTGATTGGAAATTTTGATAAGGTATTTCGGAATCTGCTATCAGGTGTTCCAATCTTGGTTATAGAAAAATATAGTGTTTGTTTTGCAATCGATTGTCGCACATATCCAGCGCGAAGTGTAGATGAACCAAGTAAAGATAAGTCAATAAGGGGATCTAGGGATGGATTTGTAGAGACGATCGTGTTTAATACAGCTTTGATCCGTAGGCGCATTAGGGATCCTCATCTTGTTATGGAAATGACAGAAGCGGGACAGGTGACAAGGACGGATATTGCAATCTGCTATATGGCTGATCGGGTGGATCAACAGATGCTCAAACATATAAAAAAAGAAATACAACAGTTGAAAATCGATGATCTTCGGATGAATCAACAGAGTTTGGCAAATGCTTTGTATAAAAAGAAATGGATGAATCCTTTTCCTAAATTTAAATATACAGAACGACCAGATACGGCAGCAGCTTGTTTGTTGGAAGGAAAATTGGTCATTCTTGTTGATAATTCACCGTCAGCAATGATATTGCCGACTTCAGTGTTTGATATGATTGAAGAAGCAAATGATTACTATTTTCCAACGATCACAGCGCTATATTTGAAGATTTCAAGAATGTTGATCACTGTGGCAACGATCTTTCTTACACCAGTATATTTATTATTTATGCAGAATCTACAATGGGTACCGGGAATATTTGAGTTTTCAATCGTACATGAAGTTGTGAATGTTCCATTAGTTGCACAGTATTTAATCTTAGAAATAGCGATTGATGGAATGCGGCTGGCAGCATTGAATACACCAAATGTTCTTAGTACCCCACTTAGTGTGATCGCAGGTTTGGTGATGGGAGAATTTGCAGTGTCATCTGGATGGTTTAATTCGGAGGTGATGCTTGGGATGGCGATTGTCGCTGTAGCTAATTATACACAGCCAAATTTTGAATTAGGATATGCGTTGAAATTTATGCGGTTACTGTTGTTGGTCTTAACAGCGTTATTTAATGTTGTGGGATTTGTTGTTGGATGTGTGATCGTGACTATGATGATTGTATTTAATAAGACTTTGACGGGAAGAAATTATTTGAAGGTTCGATTGAAATAATCTCTTTTGTTGTTATAGAAATAGAAGAAAAAGGTTTTGCATAAATGTGGAAACAATGATATGATATATAAGTAATGCGGATAAAACGACATGTAGTTAAAAAAACGATGTAACGCAAAATAGTATGAATTATATGTTTCTATAACGGGAGGAGAACTATAAATGAGAGATTATGTGGTTACAGTAAATAGCACGGTTGATGTGCCAATGGAGTGGTTGGAAGAACGTGGTGTAAAAGTTGCACCATTAAAATATACAATTGATAATGAAACTTATGTGGATATGCAGGGGCTTTCAAGCAAAGAATTTTTTGAAAAACTGCGTGAAGGAAAAATGGCGGTTACAAGTCAGGTGAACCCAGAAGGTGCAAGAGAAATGATGGAACCAATTTTGAAAGAAGGAAAAGATATCCTGCATCTTGCATTTTCGTCAGCGCTTAGCGGAACATACAATAGTATGCGACTTGCAGCAGAAGAGCTGAGAGAAGAATATCCAGAGGCGAAGATTATAATCGTAGATACGCTTTGTGCTTGCCTAGGAGAGGCAGTTTTACTTCACCATGTATTGAAACAGAAAGCTGCTGGTAAGACGATCGAAGAAGCAGCACAGTGGGCAGAAGAGAATAAACTTCACGTTATGCATAATGTAACGATCGATAGTCTTGATCACTTACATCGAGGTGGACGTCTTTCTAAGACAAGTGCAGTATTGGGATCAATTGTGAAGATTAAACCGATCATTGTTATGAATGATGAAGGAAAACTTGAAGTTATAGCAAAAGAACGTGGACGTAAAAAAGCGATGAACCGAATCGTTGATATGGCAGTGGAACAGTCAAAAGGTTGGGAAGATGTGAATGATATTGTAATGATCACTCATGGTGATTGTATTGAAGATGCGGAAGCATTAGCGGAGATCGTTCGTAAAAAAATGGGAATTGATAATATATTTATTAATAACATTGGAACAGTAATCGGTGGTCATACAGGCCCTGGTGTACTCTCTGTATTTTGTATGGGAGAAAAAAGATAAAAAAGTAGAAAAATAGTATTGACATTTTAATGCGGATGCGTTATAGTAGTCATTGCGTGAGGCGAAAAGAAAGAAGAGTATCCACTCTCACCATAGCACAAAAGAGTGACTATTGGTTTGATATTGACAGATAGCGTATGATTGCATGCGTATGATGTTTAGCGGGTGGATAATGATTATCTGCCCGCTTTTTGCGTGAGAAGAATCGGTTTGATTTTTCAGAATGATAGGAACGAGACCTAAAGGAAATTCATTTGATGGAGGTATACAACAATTAGCGAATTAATGATTAACGAGCAGATCAGAGATAAAGAAGTTCGTCTGATCAGCGAGAGTGGGGAACAGTTAGGAATTATGTCTGCTAGAGAAGCATACAAGCTGGCTCAGGAAGCAGAGCTTGATCTGGTTAAGATCGCACCGACAGCAAAACCGCCGGTATGCAAGATCATCGATTACGGAAAATATAAGTATGAATTAACTAGAAAAGAAAAAGAAGCAAAGAAAAAGCAGAAAACCGTTGAGGTAAAAGAAGTTCGCTTATCACCGAATATTGATACAAATGATTTGAATACAAAGGTCAATAATGCGAAGAAATTTATCGAAAAAGGAAATAAAGTAAAAGTTACACTTCGTTTCCGTGGAAGAGAAATGGCACACGTTCAGCAGAGCAAACATATTCTTGATGATTTCGCAGATTTGCTGAAAGATGTAGCAGCAGTTGAAAAACCGGCTAAGATGGAAGGCCGCAACATGAGTATGGTTTTAACTGTAAAACGTTAAAAATATAATACGGACATTTAGTTCAGTATTGGCACAAGCATATTAAAGGAGGAAATTATCATGCCAAAAATTAAAACAAATAGAGCAGCAGCAAAGCGCTTCAAAAAAACAGGTACAGGATTACTGAAAAGAAATAAAGCTTACAAGAGCCATATCTTAACAAAGAAAAGCACTAAGAGAAAAAGAAATCTTAGAAAATCAGCAATCATCGATTCAACAAATGTAAAGAGCATGAAGAAAGTATTACCATATCTGTAAGATTTGGTAGTTGGTTATAGTATTTAGGAGGATTAAGAAATGGCAAGAATTAAAGGCGGATTAAACGCAAAGAAAAAACATAATAGAACATTAAAATTAGCTAAAGGTTATAGAGGAGCTCGTTCTAAACAGTATAGAGTTGCAAAACAGTCTGTTATGAGAGCACTCACATCTGCATACGCAGGAAGAAAACAGCGCAAACGTCAGATGCGTCAGCTTTGGATCGCTCGTATCAACGCTGCAGCAAGAATGAACGGACTTTCATACAGCAAATTCATGTATGGTCTTAAACTTGCTAATGTTGACATGAACAGAAAAATGCTTGCAGAATTAGCAGTAAACGATAAAGAAGCATTTGCTACACTTGCAGAAGTTGCAAAAGCTAAACTTGCTTAATTAAAAGTTGGAATGAAAGAGTATCTTGAGTCGGAAATGACTTGAGATGCTTTTTTTGTTTTTGGGGGGATTATCGCTTTCTTAGAATGAAGTGTTAAACTGTTTGGTGATATGAGAAATATAAAAAAGCTGTAACTTTCAAGTGGTGGTGTATGAGGCCTATGAAAGTTACAGCTTTTGATTTTATGTAGTTTTGTTATAAATGATATTTTCTTAGCAGACAGGAGATGACACCTGCGATGCATATGCCAAACAAACCGTTGTGCATTGCGCCAAATACAGTTAAAGCTCCTTGAATGCCAAGTACTACATCATGTGTCTCTGGAATATAACTGCTTAGTAAAAAGGATGCGTACGAGCAGAGATAAATGAGAATGAAAGAAAATAAACCTCTTCCAACATCTTCCTTGTGTCGACCATATTGATCTCTTACACGTGCTTTGGACATTGTCCAAAGAGCTGATAAAAGTTCATAAAGGATTAAGCTGGCAACAACCGTGAAATATCCGACAAGTTTGTAGGAGAAATCTTGCGTGTGGAGTTCTTCTTCGATATTACCGTATGGGATGCTTCCTTTTATAAAATTAAGTGCCATATATACGATGATCGCCAGGATCAAAACAAGGGAAAGATTTCTGAGTAGTGTTTGAATCAAGCTATAAGCAGCTTTTGTGCTTTTTTTGATCGGTGCAGCGATTGGAGTCATTTTTTTATGTTTTCGTTTTTGGGAAGAACGGTATGATTGATCATAGTCCTCATCATAATAATCGTTATCCTCATCGTCATATGATTCCTCTTCAAAGGATGGTTTAAAACTTTGTTTTGTTATTTGGTGTTTAGATCGAGAGGCGTAAATTGTGTCAGAACTGACATTCATTACGTTGGGACCACCATCCTTTTTCTTCTTTTTACGACGAGGGTCTGGTTCTATCTTATATGTAAGAGGTATTTCATCTTCATATGAAACTTCGAAATCATTTCCGAAATGATCGATGAGATCTATTGATTTTTTCTTTTTTGGACTCATGAAAATCTCCTTTAAAAATTTTATTAATGCCTTATATAGTATAACATTTTCGGAGAGAAGACAAGTGAAGTTAGAGAAATTTAAGAATCCTTTGACAGCAGTATAAAAATCTTATATCATTATGAATTATCAGAGAGATCATATTAAAATATGATGTAAGATGAGGTGACTAGGATGAACATTTTAAATATAGAACATATCAGTAAAATATATGGAGAAAAAAAGATATTCGATGATGCATCATTTGGAATACAGGAGAATGACAAGATAGGGATTGTTGGAATCAATGGTACAGGAAAGAGTACATTGTTAAAAATGATTGCAGGAATTGAGGAACCAGATGAGGGACAGATCATTCGACAGAATGGATTGAAGATTGCATATCTTTCACAAGAAGGGATTACGGAAACGGAAGAAAAAGGTTTGGAGAAAGAACGTACAATTCTTTCTTATATGATGGAAGGAATTGATGATACAGATTGGAGCGCTGAAAGTGAGGCAAAGACAATCTTAAATGAGCTTGGGATCACAGAGCAGGAGAGTCTGATCGAACATCTTTCAGGTGGACAAAAGAAAAAAGTTGCCTTGGCAAAGATATTGGTATCTTCTTCTGATGTGTTGCTTTTGGACGAACCAACAAACCATTTGGATAATGCAATGTTGGAATGGCTGGAAGATTACCTGAAGCGTTATAGAGGCGTTGTGATCATGGTAACACATGACCGATATTTCCTTGATAAAGTAACGAATAAGATTTTAGAAATCAGTCGTGGAAATATGTATAGTTATGAGTCGAATTATTCAGGATTTCTTGAGTTAAAAGCACAGCGTGAAGAGATGGAATTAGCCTCTGAAAGAAAAAGACAGAGTATCCTGCGTATGGAAATTGAGTGGGCGAAGAGAGGATGTCGTGCAAGAACGACAAAGCAAAAAGCGCGTTTGGAAAGATTAGAAGATTTGAAAAATGCGTCAGCTCCGCAGTCTGATCAGGTTGTACAGGCAGAATCGATAGAAACACGTATGGGTAAAAAAACAGTTGAGCTTCACCATATTAGTAAAGGGTATGGAGAGAAAAAACTGATCGATGATTTTGATTATATTGTATTGAAAAATCAAAGAGTGGGATTTATTGGGCCAAATGGATGTGGTAAATCAACATTGATGAAGATCATTGCAGGTCTGATCGAACCGGATAGTGGAAGTGTAGAAATTGGAGAAACTGTAAAAGTGGCGTATTTTGCGCAGGAAGTACCGGGAATGAACAGTAATCAAAGAGTGATTGATTATGTAAAAGATGTGGCAGAATATATTCCGACAAGAGATGGAAAGATTTCGGCATCCAAGATGTTGGAACGTTTTCTTTTTACACCAGAGATGCAGTATGCACCGATTGAAAAATTATCTGGCGGAGAGAAAAAGAGACTTTATCTTCTTAGTGTTTTGGCACAGGCTCCGAACTGTTTGATCTTTGACGAACCGGGGAATGATCTGGATATTCCAACACTAACGATCTTAGAAGATTATTTGAATTCTTTTGTAGGTATTGTGATCACAGTATCTCATGACCGATATTTCTTGGATAATGTGGTGGATCGTATTTTTGCGTTTGAAGAAAATGGAAAGCTTCGTCAGTACGAAGGGGGATATAGTGATTATCTTGCTGCAACACAGAAGAAGCCTATGTCACAAGTACAGACAGTAGCTGTTAAAGAAAAGTCCGGGAAAAAGGATTGGAAACAAAATAATACACAAAAATTGAAGTTTACATTTAACGAACAAAGAGAGTATGACACGATTGATGAAGTGATCGCTAAATTAGAATCTGCAATTGAGAAATTAGATGAAGATATGATAAAAAATTCAACAAACTCTAAAAAGTTATCCGAATTGATCGAGGAAAAGGCGAAAAAAGAGGCAGAATTAGAAGAAAAGATGGATCGATGGGTCTATCTGAATGATATTGCTGAAAAGATGGGGCTTTAGATATAGATGATACACAAAGTTTCTTAAATAAATATATTACATAATATTTTAAGGGAGTATCATGCTGTGATGAATGAAAATTATTCGTTGCAGAGTGATACTCCCTTTTTGTTATTCTGATGTATCGTCTTCTTCTTGCTTTAAGACGGCCGCATATCTAAGCAGTTGTTTGAGTGAGTGTACTCCTAATTTTGAATAAATATTTTTGTTGTGAAAACGAACAGTAGATTCTTTTAATCCTAAAGCGGCAATAATTTCTTTTACTGTTTTTCCTTGCATATAAAAGTTGAAAACTTCTTGTTCCTTTGCGGTTAACATAGAAAGGTTGTTTTTGAAATTTTCATAATCATAAGGATCAATTTCTGTTTTGCGGGAATATGCAAGGCGTTTGTTTTGCATTTCAGTTTCATTGAATTTGCTTTGAAGTTCATTTGTAGCAGTCACAGCATCTGCTTTTTCGCGACGAAGTCGATTTAATTCTTCTTCGTTGATACGATCTTGTTCAGCTAGAAATGCAAACAAATCTTTAATCTCTGCAGTATCTGCAATGTTGTATATATATTCTTTTTTGTGGATACTGTCAAGTGCGTTCTTTATGGGTTTTATATATTGTCTTGCAAAGAACAGGGAAAGTCCAATAGCAGAAATTGAAAATGCAATGATCAGTAGAATTACACGCAATGTATCAGTAGATAACATGCGTTCGTAATCATGTTTAGGTATCAGCACACTCATTGCAGAGGCGTGTTCGCAGGGACAGAGCCAAATATCTTTTGTGATACCGACATAGGCTTCATTTTCACCTTGGTATTCGGTAAGTCCGCTACCAAAAGATTTTGTAGTAAAATTATCGTATGGTTCTAAATAATATTCATTTAAAACACCGGCACAGAGTGTTGTAGATTCTGATAGGTTTGGTTCATCACTGTTTGTGGAAATACAGAAAATGACATGATCTAATTCGGAAGGCTGTGCAAAAATCTGTTTAAAATATCCTTCGTTTAGTTCAAAACCGCAAAGTCCATAAAATGTTCCGTCCTCCGATAGGATTGGAACAGTCATCAGCATAACATGCTGATCAGTACCGGGAAGAAGTACTACATCCGAAATGCGATAGCTTTGGTTCAGAGGAAAAGCTGCCTCGGCTTTTAAGTCATCATAATTCGGAAATAAATCCGTGCTGAATTCCAATCTCCATTTTCGGTGTGGCATACAGTTATGGTTTTTACCGACTTTGGAAAGTCCTCGATAAAGAAGAACACGAGTATCGGTAACTTCTAAACTATTACGCTGAAGATAAATACCAGTGCGAGAAGTCTTTGCATTTTCTATATTTGAATTAACCTGTGCTTCCAACATGAGAAATGCACCAGTACAATCTGCCTCCCACAGCTTGTGCTGTAGGGGTTCGATTAATTGTTCTTGTAAATTTTCAATGTACGTTTCTGAATTATTTAAATCCTCAAAAGCAAGCTGGTTAGTGTCAAGATAATTTTCTAAGACTTCAATCGTATTATATGAGAGTTGAACACTCATTACAGCAAGACTTTCGTAATAAGAGTCTATTTGTTTTTCAAATAGTTCAGTCTGAAATTCAAGCGTTTCGGCTACGCGCTGTTTGGTGCCGGTAAAGCTGCCTATAAGAAATAGTCCGGCAACTAATAGCGCACATAACAGCAATGCTAAAATACACATATAACAGAAGAGTCTTCGTTTTAAGGTTTGCTTATTACTAGCGTTAGATCTCTTCATTGTCCGTCACCGCCTTATTCAATGTTCTTGAATAGTTTCCAAAGCTCATTTGATAAAATGTCTGCATTTTCTCCGTTTTTATAACGATTTGGCATGGTCTTTTGCACCTCGCGCAGAGAGTCATACAAAGAATAGATTTTAGTGTAATATCCTGCGAAACAAGGCTCGCGAACAGCAGTTGCTGTTTCATTAACTGTGTTAATAGCATGAAACAAATTTTTATATGCATCCGATTCGAATTCATAATCATGTATTTTATCAAAGGAGTCTTTATTTACAGGCATATAACCTGTTTCAACGCAAAATGCAAGGTTGCGTTCAGCTTCAGTCAGCCAACGTGCGAATACAGCAGCAGCTTCGGCATTTTGATCGGTGGTTTTTAAGGCACAAAGCCCTGGTCCTGCTTGTGTAATCAGTAGATCGGCATTATTGGCTGAAGGTGGTGGTAAGATCTGTAAATCCATTGGTTCTGAGGTGTTGTCAGGGTAGGTTACTGTATCATTATAATAAAGGATAGATGCGGATGAACCAAGTCCTGCTATGACCTCACCTGTCATTACCTGTGTGTTGGAGTAGAGATCGGAAACAATGATATGTCCTTTGGCAATGGCTTCGGCAAATTCTAACCAAGACGCTTTGAAGACTTCGTTTTCAAAGTCATACCACCCGTCTTCTGTGTAGAAGTCGTGACCTCCCTTTTCAATTGCATTTAGTTCAACTGCACGGATTAAATAGTCCAATGCACAAAATGGTTTTCCGTTCGAATATTCATAATACTTTTCAGCTGCGTCAAAGAATCCATCCCATGTAGAGAGCGAATCGTAGGTTACGCCAGTCGCGTTTGAAAAACGATCAAACTGGGTTCCTGCAATAAAGAGTAAGTGGGTAGATTTTGAAATAGGAAATAATGATAAATTATCATCTACCATACCATCTTCTAAAAATTCAGGAACATAATTTTCAAGCTCTTCTTCTGTGAAGATATCCTGCCAATTGAGTAAAATGTCAGAGCCTAATTCTTGGACATTATTGTTATGACAGAAAAATAAATCGGGCATTTTCATAGCACCAGCTTCGCTGTTTTGCGCAGCAAGGAGCTTTTCTCCGATTTGTGAAGTAGAGGACATTAAGGAGACATTAATAATGATTCCTTTTTCTTTACCAGTAGTACGGTTAAATTCTTCTACCAAACGATTCATTGGGGAATCTGCTTGTTCGCCGTATACATGCCACATCGTTAATGTGACTGGATTTTCGGGGTCTAAATTTGATTTTTTGGAACACCCGATAAGTAGCGACAGCAAAAGCAGTCCGGTTAAAAATGTTGTTGTGATTCTTTTCATAGTTCCTCCTTGGTGTTGTTTTGGACATCCTGTCTGTTTTCGCTATAATGTCAAAAAATGAAAAAATGCAATAATTTTTTGTTGTATCCTATCAATTTTTGGGTTTTTAGGGGGGACAGATTAGAGGAAATCCGTATAATTGTATTTGCAAGAGCATCCAAAGAAGGGTATACGAGTCTTGCTGGTTATTAAATCGAAAGGGGTACCCGCTTTTGTATGAATGTGGTTCATGTAAAAGAAACTCTGTCTGCACGCCAATGAAGTACAGAGTCGCCCCTTAGAATATATTATAGTATATTGCGATATTTTAATCAATGCGTGAATAAAGTGTTGACAATGATATAAAAAGTTGTTATTATAATAAAACAGAACGCACTCTGTTTTGGAAAATAAGGATTTATTTTTATCAGATAGGAGATTATATGAGAAAACAGATATATTCATTATTGGTAGATAATAATCCAGGTGTATTGAGCAGGATTTCAGGATTGTTCAGTCGAAGAGGATACAGTATTGACAGTATTTCGGCAGGGACAACAGCAGATCCAAGATTTACAAGGATCACAGTTGTTGCTTCAGGAGATGAGCAGATTTTGGAGCAGATTGAAAAGCAGGTACGCAAGCTGGTAGATGTAAGAGAGATTAAACTTCTTCATGATAATGATTCGGTATGCAGAGAATTGATCATGATAAAAGTTGCGGCAAATGCGAAGCAGAGAGCGGAGATCATCTCGATTGCAGAGATTTTCAGAGCCAAAATTGTAGATGTGGAAAAAGATTCTCTTATCATAGAGCTTACTGGAACACAGAACAAGCTTGATGGATTTTTGAATCTGATGGATGGATTTGAGATTCTTGAAATTGCTCGAACAGGAATCACAGCATTGTTAAGAGGATCACAGAACGTTACATATTTTGATGAGTGAGAAAGCTAAGGGGTAAACATCCCTTTAACTGTATAAAATTCTTTAACAAAAATACACAGACAGAAACGTTTGTATGACAATCAGGAGGAATTTAAAATGGATGCAAAGATTTATTATCAGGAAGACTGTAACCTTTCTATGTTAGATGGAAAGACAATCGCGATTATCGGATATGGAAGTCAGGGGCATGCACATGCATTGAACTTGAAAGAATCAGGATGTAATGTGATCATTGGTCTTTATGAAGGAAGTAAATCATGGGATAAAGCAGTTGCTCAGGGATTTGAAGTATATACAGCCGCAGAAGCTGCGAAAAAAGCAGATGTTATCATGATTCTTATCAATGATGAAAAACAGGCAAAACTTTACAAAGAAGATATCGAACCAAACCTTGAAGAAGGCAATATGTTGATGTTTGCTCATGGTTTCAACATTCATTTTGGAACAATCGTACCTCCAAAATATGTTGATGTAACAATGATTGCACCAAAAGGACCAGGACATACTGTAAGAAGCGAATATCAGGTTGGAAAAGGTGTACCATGTTTAGTTGCTGTACATCAGGATGCAACAGGAAAAGCATTAGATAAAGCACTTGCATATGCAGCAGGTATCGGTGGAGCAAGAGCTGGTGTTCTTGAAACAACATTCAGAACAGAAACAGAAACAGACCTTTTTGGTGAACAGGCAGTACTTTGTGGCGGTGTTTGTGCACTTATGCAGGCAGGTTTCGAAACACTTACAGAAGCAGGATATGATCCAAGAAACGCTTACTTCGAATGTATTCATGAGATGAAACTGATCGTAGATCTTATCTATCAGTCAGGTTTCGAAGGAATGAGATATTCTATCTCTAATACAGCTGAATATGGTGATTACATTACAGGACCTAAGATCATCACAGAAGATACAAAGAAAGCCATGAAGAAAGTTCTCTCTGATATTCAGGATGGAACATTTGCAAAAGAATTCCTTTTGGATATGTCTGATGCAGGACAGCAGGTTCACTTCAAAGCTATGAGAAAACTGGCAACAGAGCATCCATCAGAAAAAGTTGGTGCTGAGATCAGAAAACTTTATAGCTGGAGTAATGAAGATAAATTGATCAACAACTAAGATTAGTTGGATCATAATATAAAAGTATAAAGGCGAGCAGAGAGGTAATGTCAAAAATTAAGGCATTGTGATGCGAGAACTTTTCAAGACAGGACATGCAGGAGTTGTGTGTCCTGTCTTTTTGTGAAATTTTGTGGAAGCTTTGATAGTTATTGCTGTATATCATAATTTAATGACATTGGAGAAGATTCGACAAATGCAGAGATAAAAAGGCAAAGAAAAAGGACATCCACCATGACGGTAGTGGATGTCCTGAATGTTCTGTATATCCTAATTATGCAATGCTGTCAACAGCTTTAGATAAACGAGCGATCTTTCTGGAAACTGTGTTTTTGTGATAAACACCCTTTGTTCCTGCTTTTGTAATCTCTGTTACAGCAGCTCTGAGAGCAGCTTTAGCTGTTTCAACGTCTTTGTTAGCAACTGCAACTTCTACTTTTTTAACAGCAGTTTTAACTTTAGACTTGATTGCTTTATTTCTAGCAGTTTTTGTTTCTGTTACTAAAATTCTTTTTTTAGCAGATTTAATGTTAGCCAATTTGTACACCTCCAAACATTAAGACTTTCAAATGTATACGCGGTATGTAAAGAACCGCTTGTTTTGGTCTGATCAGACTCGGACACGGACGTTCCGACCAAACATACGCATTTATTTTATTCCAATTGGTAATGGTTGTCAATACATATTTTGAAAAAAGTTGTAAAAAATATTCATAATTTGAAAAAACAGAATGATTGCAGAAAAAGGGAGGAAAATAAGGGCATGATAGAAAGGGATAGTGTTCGCACAGATCTTGCTTTGGAGGAGAAGGAACGATTTGAAAGTGATAATGTGGAGATACCAGGAGTGGTTTTGGAAGAAGAGTATGATGAGAAATCGGAACTTCGCGTGACACGGGTGAAGATAGAAACTGAAAAGGGAGCGAAAATAATGGGAAAACCGGTAGGCGTTTATCTTACTTTGGAAGCTCCGAATCTAGGGATGAAGGACGAAGATTATCATAAAGAAATTTCAGAAAAATTGGCAGAACATATCGAAGATCTGATCCAAGAAAAGGTGGAGAAAGAGAATGATATTTCTATTTTGATCGTAGGTTTAGGAAATAGAAATGTGACACCAGATGCATTGGGGCCATATGTGGTGGATCATTTATATGTGACGAGACATATTGTAAAAGAGTATGGAAAATATGCATTAGAAAATGAAGAACGAAAATATATCAGTGCGATCGCACCTGGTGTTATGGGGCAAACAGGAATGGAAACGTCAGAAATCATAAAAGGAATCGTACAAGAGACGAGGCCGGATCTAGTGATTGCGGTGGATGCATTAGCAGCGAGAAATTGTAAACGATTAAATCGTACAATTCAGATTTCGGATGCAGGGATCCATCCGGGGTCAGGAGTGGGAAATCATCGAAGAGGATTAAATCAGAAATTATTAGGTGTCCCTGTGCTTGGGATTGGCGTACCAACAGTCGTTAATGCAGCAACGATTGTGAATGATACAATGGAAAATCTGCTTCATATTTTAGAGTCTTCAAAGACATTAAAGAGAACAGGGAATATTTTGCATTCGTATACAGAATCAGAAAAATATGAATTAATCAAAGAAGTGATCGCACCACAGATGAATGGAATGTATGTGACTTTGAAGGAAGAGGATGAGTTGATCGAACAGATGAGTTATACAATTTCAGAAGCTTTGAATTTCTTGTTTATATAAAAAGCATAGAATTTGTTGGGTGAGAATATATTTGGATATATGGAGCTGTAATTGAAGAATAGATAAGTGGAAAGTATGAAACAGTATATTTATGAAACTAATATGAAAGAAAAAGAATTTGCGAAAGTTCATTTTCAAAATAGAAGAAAATTACATGGAAGAATCATTTGTGTGATGATGCTTTTGTTTCTTGTTTATCAAGTGAAATCGTATATTATGAATACAGGAATGGGACTGGTTTATCAATGGAATCAAATAATCGAAAGAGTAGCAGGTGAATCTTATGTTCCTGGATTATTGTATTTGAAAGAAGAAGAGTTTACAGTGAATCAGTGGTTGATGAAACAGATGAAAATGGCTGTTCCGTTTACAGGATATTTGGATAGCATAAAGAAATATGAAACAAGGGATGATGATGAAGATACGGTTAGAAAAATCTTAGAATGTCAGGCAAATGAAGAAGTGATGGTTGATGAAAATGGAAATTTGGTAGGAGAAGTAGAAGCGGTCGAGAATATAGTGCCGGCTGTGAATGAGCCAGTCATGGATCTGTCGTTGGAAAGATTAAGAGATTTTGAATATTTGTTGGGGCAGTTTTATACAGTGGATAGTTCAACGATCGTATATGAGAGTGATCTGAATGTAGATGAACTCTTGGGAAAAAGTATGAAGGTTGAAGTGAAAGATAATACTCCAAAAGTGTTGATCTTTCATACGCATTCGCAGGAAGGATTTGCAGATTCGGTTGAAGGTGATGTGAGTACGACGATCGTAGGGGTCGGGGAATATTTGACCCAGTTGTTGAATGCGAAGGGAATCCCAACGATACACGACACGGGAGTTTACGATATTATCAATGGTCAATTGGATCGGAGTAATGCTTATGAATACGCGGAGGCTTCCGTGAGAAATATTCTTGCGCAGAATCCGTCGATAGAGGTGGTGATTGATCTGCATAGAGATGGTGTTGCAGAGACAACACATTTGGTGACGGAGATTGATGGCAAGCCGACGGCGCAGGTAATGTTTTTTAATGGGTTGAGCAGGACGAGGACGAATGGGGAATTGGAATATTTATATAATCCTTATATCCCAGATAATTTGGCGTTTTCGTTTCAAATGAAACTTGCCTGTGAGCAAATGTATGCAGGATTTGCAAGAAAGACCTATTTGAGAGGGTATCGTTATAGTTTACATATGATGCCGAAGTCATTGTTGATTGAAGCAGGGGCACAGACGAATACAGTTCAAGAAATGCGTAATGCGATGGAGGTGCTTGCGGAAGTATTGCATTCAGTACTGTTGGAAAAATAGTACAAAAAAATATGAAAATTTATACAAAATGACGAACATATGTTTTGGGTGTTGCAAAAAACTTGCGTTTCATGCTATGATTAACTGATTGTAAAGAAGGAGAGGTATTATGAGTAAAAAGACTACATATGATGCAGACAGCATTGCTGTATTAGAAGGACTTGAAGCGGTACGCAAGCGTCCAGGTATGTATATCGGAAGTGTTTCAACAAAAGGTTTGAATCATTTGATCTATGAGATCGTAGATAACGCTGTGGATGAGCATTTGGCTGGATTTTGTACAGAGATTCATGTGACATTGGAAAAAGATGGGTCTGCAACAGTAGAGGATAACGGACGAGGTGTTCCAGTTGGAATGCATCAGAAAGGAGTGTCTGCTGCACGACTTGTATATACAACTTTACATGCGGGTGGAAAGTTTGATGATTCTGCTTATAAGACAAGCGGTGGACTTCATGGGGTTGGTTCCTCGGTTGTAAATGCGCTTTCTACTCATATGGACGTATGGATCAGCAGAGAAGGTGCGATCCATCATGATAGTTATGAACGTGGGATTCCTGTTGTAGAATTGGAGGATGGTCTTCTTCCAATCGTTGGAAAGACAAGAAAGACGGGAACAAAAGTAAATTTTTTGCCAGATGATACGATTTTTGAAAAGACAAAGTTCCGTGCAGAAGAGGTAAAGAGCAGAATGCATGAAACCGCATATCTGAATCCGAACCTGACGATCATATTTGATGATAAGAGACCAGAGACGGCAGAGCATGTAGAATTTCATGAGCCAGACGGAATCATTGGTTTTATAAAAGATCTGAATGCTAAAGAAGAAGTGCTTCACGAACCAGTATATTTTAAAGGGGAAGCAGAAGGGATCGAAGTAGAGGTAGCGTTTCAGTATGTGAATGAATTCCATGAGAATATTCTTGGATTTTGTAATAATATCTACAATTCAGAAGGTGGGACACATCTGACTGGATTTAAGACAACATTTACAACAGTGATGAATCAGTATGCTAGAGAAATCGGTGTGTTGAAAGAAAAGGATGCGAATTTTACAGGAGCAGATATTCGTAATGGAATGACAGCAATCGTGTCGATCAAGCATCCAGATCCACGTTTTGAAGGACAGACAAAGACAAAACTGGATAATCCAGATGCTTCGAAAGCAGCTGGAAAGGTGACTGGCGATGAGATGGTCTTATTCTTTGACCGTAATTTGGAAGTGTTGAAGACGGTTCTTGCCAGTGCGGAAAAAGCGGCGAAGATCCGTAAGACAGAAGAGAAGGCAAAGACAAATCTCCTGACAAAGCAGAAATATTCTTTCGATAGTAATGGAAAACTTGCAAACTGTGAGAGCAGAGATCCAAAAAAATGTGAGATCTTTATCGTCGAAGGAGATTCTGCTGGCGGTTCTGCTAAGACAGCACGTGACAGAAGTTTTCAGGCAATCCTTCCGATCCGTGGTAAGATCTTGAATGTTGAAAAGGCAAGTATTGATAAAGTGCTTGCGAATGCTGAGATCAAGACAATGATCAATGCCTTTGGTTGTGGATTTTCTGAAGGTTATGGTAATGATTTTGATATTAGTAAATTGCGTTATGACAAGATCATCATCATGGCTGATGCCGATGTGGATGGTGCGCATATTTCTACATTATTACTTACATTGTTCTATCGTTTTATGCCAGAATTGATCTATGAAGGACATGTTTATGTAGCAATGCCTCCATTGTATAAAGCAATGCCGAAAAAAGGGGAAGAAGAGTATTTGTACGATGATGCTGCATTGGAACGTTATCGTAAGACACACGATGGCCCATTTACATTGCAGAGATACAAAGGTCTTGGTGAGATGGATGCACAGCAGCTTTGGGAGACAACGTTGAATCCGGAGACACGAATGATGCGCAGGATCGAGATTGAAGATGCGAGAATGGCATCTAGTGTGACAGAGATGCTGATGGGAACAGAAGTTCCTCCAAGACGAGCATTTATTTATGAAAATGCAACAGAAGCTGAACTGGATATTTAAAACAGGGATTGGCGATAGAAGGAGAAATAGATGAATAACGAATCACAGATCATCCGGACAGAATATTCGGATTTGATGAAAAAATCATATATAGATTATGCCATGAGCGTTATCATTTCCCGTGCACTTCCAGATGTGCGAGATGGGTTGAAACCGGTACAGAGAAGAACGCTTTATGACATGCATGAATTGGGGATTCGATATGATAAGCCATATCGTAAGTGTGCA
Source organism: uncultured Clostridium sp. (assembly GCA_964484055.1). GTDB lineage: Bacteria > Bacillota > Clostridia > Lachnospirales > Lachnospiraceae > Schaedlerella. Next base: position 36,441 of record CAZAEC010000011.1, on the reverse strand, counting down.
CGTATCGTAGGAGATACGATGGGTAAATATCATCCGCACGGCGACAGCTCTATTTATGAATCTCTGGTTGTTATGGCACAGGATTTCAAAAAAGGAATGATCCTTGTTGATGGACATGGTAACTTTGGCTCTATTGAAGGTGATGGGGCTGCGGCCATGCGATATACAGAAGCGAGACTTACAAAGTTTACGCAGGAAGTATATTTATCGGATCTTGATAAGAATGTGATTGATTTTGGTCCGAACTTTGATGAAACAGAAAAAGAACCACTTGTATTGCCTGCAAGAGTTCCTAATCTGCTTGTGAACGGGGCAGAGGGAATCGCTGTTGGTATGGCGACAAGTATTCCGACTCACAATCTTGGGGAAGTCATTGATGCTGTTAAAGCATATATGAAAGATCAAAATATTACGACAGAGCAGTTGATGCAGTATATCAAAGGACCAGATTTCCCAACAGGAGGTATCGTAGTCAATCAGGATGAACTTCTGAATATTTACGAAACAGGACAAGGAAAGATCAAGCTTCGAGGAAAAGTAGAAGTAGAAGATCAGAAGGGCGGTAAGAAGCTGCTTGTGATCTCAGAAATCCCTTATACAATGATCGGAAGTGGGATTGGAAAATTCTTAAATGATGTGGCGAATCTGGTTGAAACAAAAAAGACAACTGACATCACAGATATTTCAAACCAGTCATCCAAAGAAGGGATCCGTATTGTATTAGAATTGAAACGTGGAGCAGATGTAGAGAACTTGAAAAATATGCTCTATAAAAAGACCCGTTTGGAAGATACATTTGGTGTAAATATGCTTGCGGTCGCAAATGGAAGACCAGAAACATTGAGTCTCAAACAGATCATTGAACATCATGTGGATTTTCAGTTTGAACTGACAACAAGAAAGTATAAAACACTGCTTGCAAAAGAACTTGAAAAGAAGGAGATTCAGGAAGGTCTTATTAAAGCGTGTGACGTAATTGATCTGATCATCGAGATTCTTCGAGGTAGTTCTAATGTAAAAGATGCGAAGGCTTGTTTGGTTAACGGAATCACAGAGAATATCAAGTTTAAGACTAAGAGATCCGAAAAGATGGCATCTATGCTTCGTTTTACAGAACGACAGGCAACAGCAATCTTAGAGATGCGTTTATATAAATTGATAGGACTTGAAATTCAGGCATTGCAGAAAGAACATGAAGAGACATTGAAGAATATTGAACGATATGAAGATATCTTGAATCATTATGATTCTATGGCAAATGTTATCATCGAAGAACTGGATCGATTTAAGAAAGAATACGGAAGAGCGCGACGTACAGCAATTGAAAATGCAGAGGAAGCTGTATTTGAAGAGAAGAAGATTGAAGAACAAGAAGTTGTTGTTCTGATGGATCGTTTTGGATATACGAAATGTGTGGACGTATCTGTATATGAAAGAAATAAAGAAGCAGCGGATGCGGAAAATAAATATATCATTCGTTGCATGAATACAGGCAAGTTATGTATTTTTACTGAAGCTGGTAAGATGCATCAAGTGAAGGTATTAGACCTTCCATATGGAAAGTTCCGTGACAAAGGAACACCGATCGATAATGTTAGCAATTTTGTCAGTACAGAAGAACGAATCATAAAAATAGTAGATTCGGGTCAGTTACTTTATAGTAAATATATTTTTGTTACAAAACAGGGAATGATCAAAGTGGTTGATGGAAGTGAGTTCCTTGTCGCAAAACGAAGTGTTGCGGCTACAAAGCTTCAGGAGGAAGATGAACTTTTAGATGTACTGGTTGTGATGGAGAATCAGCACATTGTACTACGGACAAAGAATGAATATTTTCTTCGATTCCCAGTAGCAGATATTCCGGAAAAGAAAAAGGCAGCAGTTGGGGTACGAGGGATCAAACTTCAAAGAAAAGATGAACTAGAAGGGATCTATCTGTTTGAAGAGGGTAGAGAAGCCAAGATCATTTATAATGAGAAAGAGATAACTTTGAATCGTTTGAAGCTTGCAAAACGAGATGGAACTGGTACAAAAATGCGAAAATAAGAGAAAATCCCTTGATTTTATAAAAAAAGGGTGCTATACTACATGCAGTTACATAAAGAAATCGGCGGAAGAGTGGACATAGTTCCACTCTTCTTTATATATTGGAAAAAGAATTGTTTCCATGTATAAAGGCATGTCTCCAAGAGTGGACAAGGGATATAAGGCCGATTAGGACTAAGCGAATAATAATGAAGGAAGGAATGTTATTGTGTCAAGAAGAGAAGAATACGAAAAACACACAGAAGAACTTCTGGAACCAATCGTAACAGAACATGGATTTGAACTGGTAGATGTAGAATATGTAAAAGAGGCCGGTAACTGGTATCTGAGAGCATACATTGATAAACCAGGTGGAATTACAGTAGATGACTGCGAAGTAGTGAGCAGACAGTTTTCAGATATTTTAGATGAGAAGGATTATATCGAAGATTCTTATATTTTTGAGGTGAGTTCACCAGGACTTGGAAGACCGCTGAAAAAAGAAAAAGATTTTAAAAGAAGTCTTGGAGAAGAAGTCGAGATAAGAACTTACCGTGCAATTGATAGACAGAAAGAATTTATCGGAGTATTAAAAGCTTATGATAAAGATACAGTGACGATTGCATATGAAGATGACACAGAACAGGTCTTTGATAGAAGTGATATTGCGCTGATTCGATTGGCGCTTGATTTTTAATTTTTTAGGAGGAAGATAAAATGAATACTGAATTATTGGAAGCATTGACGATTCTGGAAGAAGAAAAAAATATCAGTAAAGAAACAATGATGGATGCAATTGAAAATTCTTTGATCAGTGCATGCAAGAACCATTTCGGTACATCTGATAATATTAAAATCATCATGGATAGAGAAACATGTGATTATTCTGTATATGCAGAAAAAGAAGTTGTAGAAGAAGTATTTGATCCAGCGTTAGAGATCAGCCTTGAAGATGCAGAAAAGCTGAATTCTTCACTTCACCTTGGTGATATTGCACAGGTTCCTGTAGAATCAAAAGCATTTGGACGTATTGCAACACAGAATGCAAAGAACCTGATTCTTCAGAAAATCCGCGAAGAAGAAAGAAAGATTGTATTTGATCAGTATTTTGAAAAAGAGAAAGACATTGTAACAGGTATCGTACAGCGTTATGTTGGCAAAAATATCAGCATCAACCTCGGAAGAGCAGATGCGATGCTTACAGAAAATGAGCAGGTAAAAGGTGAAGTTTTCAAACCAACAGAACGTATCAAACTTTATATTGTAGAAGTTAAAAATGCTCCTAAGGGACCAAAGATCCTTGTATCTCGTACACATCCAGAACTTGTAAAACGTCTGTTTGAAGCAGAAGTTGCAGAAGTAAAAGAAGGAATCGTAGAGATCAAGAGCATTGCGCGTGAAGCAGGTTCTCGTACAAAGATGGCTGTATGGTCAAACGATCCTAACGTAGATCCAGTTGGAGCATGCGTAGGTATGAATGGAGCACGTGTAGGTGCAGTTGTAAATGAGCTTCGTGGTGAAAAGATTGACATCATCAATTGGGATGAAAATCCAGCACTTCTTATTGAAAATGCACTCAGTCCAGCAAAGGTTATCTCAGTAGCAGCTGATCCAGATGAAAAGATGGCAAGTGTAATCGTTCCTGATTATCAGCTTTCTCTTGCAATTGGTAAAGAAGGACAGAATGCAAGACTTGCGGCACGCTTGACAGGTTATAAGATTGATATCAAGAGCGAATCACAGGCAATTGCATCAGGTGAATTGGCAGAAGATTATATGGATCAGATGGCAATGATGGAAGATGATGGATATGTTGAAGAATATGAATCATATGATGAAGAGTGTCCAGAAGAAACAGAAGAATACGAATTTGTCGAAACAGAAGAATAATCCATATAAAGAGGTGAGTTCAATTGACAATGCAGCGTAAGATACCACAGCGTAAATGTGTAGGTTGTGGGGAAATGATACCGAAGAAAGATTTACTTCGGGTGCTTCGTACGCAAGAAGGAGAATTTGTTCTAGATAGAACAGGAAAGATGAATGGGCGAGGAGCATATCTTTGTCAGTCACAGGAGTGCTTCAAAAAAGCGGTAAAGAGTAGAGGATTGGAGCGCTCTTTTAAACAGGCAATCCCTTCGGAAGTATATGAGCGCCTGGAAAAGGAGATGGGTGAGATTGAAACCAAATAGAATTTTCTCATTGATCGGTCTTGCAACAAAAGCAGGAAAGACAGTGAGCGGTGAATTCATGACGGAACGTGAAGTCAAGAGCGGAAAGGCTACATTGGTGATCGTTGCAGAAGATTCATCGGAGAATACAAAAAAGAATTTCCGTAATATGTGCGAATTTTATAAGGTTCCAATTCGTTTTTATGGAGATAAAGATTCTCTTGGACACGCGATGGGAAAACAGTTTAGAGCTTCTCTGGCTGTTTTGGATCAAGGGTTTGCAGATGGGATCTGCAAACAGATAGATACGAAAGACGAGACAATTGCATAAAGGAGGCAGTAAGTATATATGACAGAAATGAGAGTACAGGAAGACAATGAATTTGGCAAATCTGCTGCAGGTAAAGCTGCCGAGATTGCTGCAGAAGAAAAAGCAGACAATGCTGCACCAAAGAAAAAAAATATCGTTCGTGTGGTACGCCCACAGAATGCGAAAAATGTAAACCGTCCACAGGGCGGTAATAGCCGTCAGAACGGCCAGGGTGGTCGTTCACAGGGACAGCGTCCAGCAGGACAGTCAAGACCACAGAGTACACGTCCACAGGGACAGCGTCCAGCACAGAATGGAGCAGCTTCAGAAGCTCCAAGAAATACGAGACCACAGGAAAATAGAAATGGTCAGGAACAGACACGTCAGGGTCGTCCACAGGGACAGCGTTTCCAGAACAATAATGGTCAGGAAGGTAGAGGTCCAAGAAATAACAGAGGAGGACGTTTCCAGAATAACAATCAGGAAGGACGTTTCCAGAACAATAATGGTCAGGAAGGCAGAGGTCCAAGAAATGACCATAGAGATAATAAATTTGACCGCAACGATCGCAGAGATAACAAGTTTGATAGAAATGATCGTGGTGGAAAATTCGGTGGAGATAAAGATTCCTATAACAATGAACGTGGTAATGGACAGCGTTCTCAGGGAAGACAGAATAACAGAAGAGATGACAGAGATTCTATCCCAACACCATTGGTAGAACAGCAGAAATCTCAGAGAAATAAATCAAAAGATAAAGAAAAAGATAACAAGAAGAAAGAACTTCGTGATCAGGAATTTGAAAATAAAGGCAAAAAAGGCAGAAAACAGAAACAGATCACGGAACCTGCTAAAAAGCCACAGAAACCACAGTCAAAACCAGAACCAGTTGTGGAAGAAGTAAACCAGATCACAATTCCTGAAACATTAACAATTCAGGAACTTGCAGATGCAATGAAGATTGCACCGTCTGTGATCATTAAAAAATTATTCATGCAGGGCAAGATCGTAACAGTAAATCAGGAGATTGATTATGAAACTGCAGAAGAAATCGCAATGGAATTTGATGTTCTCTGTGAAAAAGAAGTAGTTGTAGACGTAATTGAAGAACTTCTGAAAGAAGATGAAGAAGATGAAAGCCAGATGGTAAAACGTCCACCTGTAGTATGTGTAATGGGTCACGTTGACCACGGTAAAACATCTCTTCTTGATGCAATCCGTCACACAAGTGTGATCAGTCGTGAGGCTGGTGGTATCACACAGCATATCGGTGCATCTGTAGTAGAGATTAACGGAGAGTCTATTACTTTCCTTGATACTCCAGGTCATGAAGCATTTACAGCTATGCGTATGCGTGGTGCAAGCTCAACAGATATCGCTATCCTTGTTGTTGCTGCAGATGATGGTGTTATGCCACAGACTGTAGAAGCGATCAACCATGCAAAAGCAGCAGGAATTGAGATCATTGTAGCAGTAAATAAGATTGATAAACCAAGTGCAAATATCGAACGTGTAAAACAGGAACTTACAGAATATGAACTGATCGCTGAAGATTGGGGTGGAAGCACAATTTTCGTACCTGTTTCTGCAAAAACAGGAGAAGGTGTTCAGGAACTTCTGGAAATGGTACTTCTGACAGCAGAAGTAATGGAACTCAAAGCTAATCCAAACCGTACAGCAAGAGGTCTTGTTATCGAAGCACAGTTGGATAAAGGAAAAGGTTCTGTTGCAACAGTACTTGTACAGAAAGGTGTACTTCACGTTGGAGATGCGATCGCAGCAGGTTCAGCTCATGGTCGTGTAAGAGCGATGATGGATGATAAGGGTCGTCGTGTAAAAGAAGCAGGTCCTTCTCAGCCAGTAGAGATCCTTGGATTGAATGATGTTCCAAACGCAGGTGAAGTATTCGTAGGCTGCAAGAATGAAAAAGATGCAAGAAGCTTTGCAGAAACATTTATTGCACAGAACAGAGTGAAAATGCTTGAAGAAACAAAATCTAAGATGTCTCTGGATGATCTGTTTAACCAGATTCAGGAAGGTAACTTGAAAGAACTGAAACTGATCGTAAAAGCAGACGTACAGGGTTCTGTAGAGGCTATGAAACAGAGTCTTTTGAAACTTTCTAACGAAGAAGTTGTGATCAAAGTTATCCATGCTGGTGTTGGTGCAATCAACGAATCTGACGTAAACCTTGCATCTGCATCCAATGCGATCATTATCGGATTTAACGTTCGTCCAGATGCAACTGCAAAAGATATTGCAGAGCGTGAAGGCGTAGACTTGAGATTATATCGAGTAATCTACAGTGCGATCGAAGATGTAGAAGCTGCTATGAAGGGAATGCTCGATCCAGTATTCGAAGAAAAAGTACTTGGTCATGCAGAAGTACGCCAGACATTCAAAGCATCTGGTGTTGGTACGATTGCAGGTTCTTATGTTCAGGATGGTATCTTCGAAAGAGGATGTTCTGTTCGTTTGACACGTGACGGTATCGTAATCTTCGATGGTCCTCTTGCATCTCTGAAGCGTTTCAAAGATGACGTGAAAGAAGTAAGAGCAGGATATGAATGTGGTTTCGTATTTGAAAATCATAACGATATTCAGGAAGGCGACCTTGTAGAAGCATACAAGATGGTAGAAGTAGAAAGGAAGTAACAGGCAGTTATGAGAAAAAATAGTATTAAAAATACAAGAGTAAATGCTGAAGTACAGCGTGAGCTCAGTAATATACTGCGCGGCGGCATCAAAGATCCAAGAGTCAATCCAATGACTTCTGTTGTTGCTGTAGAAGTTGCACCTGACTTAAAAACAAGTAAAGTTTATATCAGCGTGCTCGGTGACGAAGCATCACAGGCAGATACATTAAAAGGTCTGAATAGTGCAGCAGGATTTATCCGCCGTGAGCTTGCAAGAAAACTGAACATGAGAAATACACCAGAGCTTACATTTGTTCTGGATCAGTCTATTGAATATGGTGTAAATATGAGCCATATGATCGATGAAGTGACAAAAGATTTGAAAGACAGGGATGAAGATGAATTTTAAATTGTCTGAAATTCTGGAAGGAAATAAAACAGTGGCGCTGGGCGGACATATCCGTCCAGACGGCGACTGCGTGGGCTCTTGTATGGGGCTCTATTTGTATTTAATAGAACATTTTCCAGAAATATGCGTAGATGTGTATTTGGAACCAATTGCAGATTGTTTTGAAATGATCCATAAAACGGAAATGATCAAGAATGAAGTGGCTGAACCAAAGAAATACGATCTGTTTATCTGCTTGGATTGTGGTGATGTAGATCGCTTAGGATTTTCAGGTGTCTTATTTGAAAATGCTGTACACACAGCATGTATTGATCATCATATCAGCAATCATGCATTTGCAGAAAAAAATTACATTGTGCCAGAAGCAAGTTCTACATCAGAACTTGTCTATAATCTGCTTGATACAGATAAGATCAGTAAAGAATGTGCAGAAGCTCTGTATATGGGAATTGCGCATGATACCGGTGTTTTTCAGTACTCTTGTACAGCGCCTGAGACAATGGAAGCAGCAGCAGATCTTCTCAGAAAAGGAATTGATGGCAACGAGATTATTGACAAAACTTACTATGAAAAGAGTTACGTGCAGACACAGATTTTAGGGAAAGCACTTCTTGAAAGCTTTTTGATGCTTGATGAGAAATGTATTGTTTCTTGGATCAGTCAGAAGGATTTGGACTTTTTTGGAGCAAAACCAAGTGATCTTGATGGAATTGTCAGTGTTTTAAGAGAAACAAAAGGTACAGAAGTAGCAGTCTTTTTATATGAATTGGAAGCAAACACTTATAAAGTTAGTCTTCGTTCAAAAGGAAAAGTCAATGTTAGCCAGATCGCACAGCGATTTGGCGGCGGCGGACATGTACGTGCGGCAGGTGTTACAATGCGAGGAACCGCATATGATGTGGTGAATCGTATTACGGAACAGGTTTCATTGCAGTTGGAAGGAAATGGAGAAACAGCATGATCAATGGTGTATTGAATATTTATAAAGAAAAAGGATTCACATCGCATGATGTTGTTGCAAAACTTCGTGGAATTGTAAAACAGAAAAAAATCGGACATACAGGTACGCTCGATCCGGATGCGGAGGGCGTACTTCCTGTGTGTCTTGGGAAAGCAACAAAACTTTGTGATATGCTGACAGATAAAAGTAAGGTGTATGAAGCGGTACTTTTACTTGGAAAGACAACAGATACACAGGACATCACAGGTACAATTCTTGAAGAAGGAGAAACGAAAGATCTTACAGAAGAACAGGTGAGAGCGTGTATTCAGAAGTTTGTTGGAGAACAAGAGCAGATTCCGCCGATGTATTCAGCTTTAAAAGTGAATGGGAAAAAACTGTATGAACTTGCAAGAGAAGGAATTGAGGTTGAGAGAAAAGCACGTAAGATTACAATTTTTGAGATTGAGATCCTTGAGATCGACCTTCCTAGAGTGCGCATGCAAGTACATTGTTCAAAAGGAACTTATATCCGTACGTTGTGTCATGATATTGGAAACACACTTGGCTGTGGTGGCTGTATGGAAGCACTTCTTAGAACAAAAGTAAGTCGTTTTGAGTTGAAAGATAGCTTGCGACTTTCTGAGATCGATGCCTTGCAGCAAGAGGGGAAGTTAGATTCTGTATTGATTCCAATTGATGAGATGTTTTCTTCGTTGAAAGAAATTACGATCGATCCAGTGCAGGAGAGACTTATTTACAATGGAAATCCATTTGCGGAAAAATATCTCGGCGAACATCTGAATTTTTCAGAAAAAGAACAGGTAAGGGTATACGATACGAAGCATCAATTCGTAGGAATCTATCGTTACCAGGTGGAAGAAAAAAGATTTTCTATAGAAAAAATGTTTCTGTAAGAAACAATTTAGAGGAAGAATATGAAAGAGTTATCAGGGTTTGAAGCATATAAAAATAAGAAAAAAGCAGCAGTAACGCTTGGGAAATTTGACGGACTTCATAAAGGACATCAGAAATTGATTAAAAAGATCCGTGAGTACGCATCGGAAGATGTCTGTAGCGTTGTGTGTGCATTTGATATGAGCAAAGACTCATTGATGACAAAAAGCGAACGAGAAAAGCATTTGGATGGAGTTGTAGATTATTTGATCGACTGTCCATTTACAAAAGAACTTCGTGAAATGGAAGCGGAAGAATTTATTCGTAAGATTTTGATCGAAACATTACATGCGGCATATATTGTTGTTGGAACAGATTTTATGTTTGGTCACAATAAACGTGGTTCAGCAGAAATGCTCAAAGAATATGCTCCGATCTATGGGTATCAAGTGGATGTGATCGAAAAAGAGACATATAACGGTGCTGTGATCAGTAGTACGTACATAAAAGAAGTAATGAAAGAAGGCAAGATTGGTCTTGCAAACGCACTTTTTGGGTATCCTTACCAGATGACAGGATTTGTAGAGCATGGAAGAAAGCTTGGAAGAACACTTGGTTTTCCGACTATGAATGTTGTCCCAGAAGAAAAAAAGATTATGCCACGCTTTGGTGTATATGTATGCAGGATAGAAGTAGATGGAAACTGGTATTACGGAATTGGAAATGTAGGTGTAAAACCAACGGTTGATGATAGTTCAAAAGTGTTGGTAGAAGTTTTTGTTTTCGATTATGAAGGAAATGCATACGGAAAAGAAGTTACCGTTGAATTTCTTGAATTTGTACGACCGGAGATGAAGTTCGGTTCGATCGAAGAATTAAAAAATAGAGTAGATGCGGATATATTGTATGGACGCAGCTATGTTGCAAATAATTGCTCTGGTGGATTGAAATGATCCACTAGAGCTTTTATGTATTAGAATTATATAAAAAGGTCAAGTAAAAAAATCATAAAAAATAAAAATTTATACTTTACAGAATGAGACTCTTGTGTTATATTGAACAAGTTGAGTCAAGCCGGTGTTCGGTAATTGGATACTCCAACCGTTACTTAATACTTGGCGATTATTTAAGAGATTTATTAGGAGGAAAAAACAATGATTACAAGCGAAATGAAACAGGCTATTATTGCAGAATATGGAAGAAGCGAAGGAGATACAGGTTCACCAGAAGTACAGGTAGCTCTCCTTACAGCAAGAATCAACGATCTTACAGATCACTTCAAAGCTAATCCAAAGGATCACCACTCAAGAAGAGGTCTTCTTAAAATGGTAGGTCAGAGAAGAGGTCTTCTTGCATACCTTAAAAAAGTTGACATCGAAAGATATCGTTCACTTATCGAAAGACTTGGTCTGAGAAAATAATTATGAAATGAATGAAGCTTTGTTCCACAGTGGTGGAACGAAGCTTCTTTTTGTATGTGGAGGATATGATTTTAAATGCAGAATAATATTTTGGTTGCGTTTGGAAATTCTGTATGATATACTGATTTAGTATGTGAGCACAAGGAAGTAATGCCGAGACCACTGAAAAGTGCATCGCATAGCGGTGGATTTTTCAGTAGTTTCGGAGTCTTGTGTTCCAAAATAACTATGAAAAGCGTTTTTGAAAATTAAAGGAGAATACTATGTATAAGACATTTGAGATGGAGCTTGCAGGCAGACCTCTTCGTGTTGATGTTGGTCGTGTTGCAAAACAGGCAAATGGTGCAGTACTCATGCATTATGGTGATACAACTGTTCTTTGCTGTGCAACAGCATCTGACAAGCCTAGAGATGGAATCGATTTCTTCCCACTCAGCGTAGAATATAATGAAAGAATGTACGCAGTAGGTAAGATTCCTGGAGGATTTAATAAAAGAGAAGGAAAAGCATCTGAGAACGCAGTTCTTACAGACCGCGTAATCGACCGTCCAATGCGTCCACTTTTCCCAAAAGATTATAGAAATGATGTAACATTGGAAAACCTTGTTATGTCTGTAGATCAGGATTGCAGTCCTGAACTTACAGCTATGCTTGGTGCTGCAATTGCAGTAAGCATTTCTGATATTCCATTTGATGGTCCAATCTCTACAACACAGGTTGGTCTTGTTGATGGAGAATTCGTATTCAACCCAACAGCAGCTCAGAAGGAAGTTTCTGACCTCGCTCTTACAGTTGCATCTACAAGAGAAAAAGTAATCATGATCGAAGCTGGTGCGAATGAAGTACCAGAAGCACAGATGATCGATGCGATCTTTGCTGCTCACGAAGTGAACCAGACAGTGATCCAGTTTGTAGATACAATCGTTGCTGAATGCGGCAAACCAAAACATGAATATGCAAGCTGTGCAATTCCAGAAGAATTGTTTGAAGCGATCAAAGAGATCGTACCACCAGCAGAGATGGAAGAAGCTGTTTTCACAGATGAAAAACAGGTAAGAGAAGAAAACATCAAAGCAGTAAAAGAAAAACTGACAGAAGCATTTGCTGATAATGAAGAATGGTTAGAACTTCTTGGCGAAGCAGTATATCAGTACCAGAAGAAGACAGTAAGAAAGATGATCTTGAAAGATCACAAACGTCCAGATGGTCGTGCGATCGATCAGATCCGTCCACTTGCAGCAGAAGTTGATCTGATTCCTAGAGTACATGGTTCTGCTATGTTTACTCGTGGACAGACACAGATTTGTACTGTTACAACTCTTGCTCCACTTTCAGAAGCACAGAGATTGGATGGTCTTGATGAATCAGAGACATCTAAGAGATATATGCACCACTATAATTTCCCATCTTATTCTGTAGGTGAGACAAAACCATCTAGAGGACCAGGACGTCGTGAAATTGGTCATGGTGCACTTGCTGAAAGAGCATTGGTTCCAGTACTTCCAACAGAAGCTGAGTTCCCATATGCAATCCGTACAGTATCTGAGACATTTGAATCTAATGGTTCTACATCTCAGGCAAGTATCTGTGCATCAAGTATGTCACTTATGAGTGCTGGTGTACCAATCAAAGCACCAGTAGCAGGTATCTCTTGTGGTCTTGTAACAGGAGAAACAGATGAAGATTATCTTGTACTTACAGATATTCAGGGACTGGAAGATTTCTTTGGAGATATGGACTTTAAAGTAGCTGGTACACACAAAGGTATCACAGCAATCCAGATGGATATTAAGATCCACGGACTTACAAGACCAATCATCGAAGAAGCAATTGCAAGAACAAAACAGGCTAGAACTTATATCTTAGATGAAGTTATGAGCAAAGCAATCGCTGAAGCACGTCCAGAAGTTGGTGAATTTGCACCTAAGATCATTCAGATGCAGATCGATCCACAGAAGATTGGTGATGTTGTTGGCCAGAGAGGTAAGACAATCAACGCGATCATCGATCAGACAGGCGTTAAGATTGATATTACAGATGAAGGTGCAGTTTCTATCTGTGGAACAGAAGCAGAGATGATGAACAAAGCTGCGAAGATGATCGCTACAATCGTAACAGAATTCGAAGCTGGACAGATTTTTGAAGGAACTGTAACAAGCATTAAAGAATTCGGTGCATTTGTTGAATTTGCACCAGGAAAAGAAGGAATGGTACACATTTCTAAGATTTCCAAAGAAAGAGTAAATAAAGTAGAAGATGTCCTCAGCATTGGCGATGTAGTCAAAGTTGTTTGTCTTGGAAAAGATAAAATGGGCAGATTCAGTTTCAGCATGCGTGATGTAGCTGAATAAGAGATTATTAAGGCAGGAAAGAATACCGCATGGTTTCTTCCTGCCTTTGTTGCTGAATATACTGAGAAGATGGGGAAACACATCTTTTACATATCTGGAGGTATTATGGATTATATTTCAGAAGAACGAACAAAGGAGATTGAGCGGAGCATCATAAAAAAATTCCGCAAGTCAATCTGGAGAAAATTTACAAAAGCTATTAATGAATATGAACTTGTAAAACCAGGGGATAAGATTGCAGTCTGTATTTCTGGTGGAAAAGACTCGATGTTGATGGCGAAATTATTTCAAGAATTAAAACGACATGGGAAGTTCCCATTTGAGATTGTTTTCCTCGTGATGAATCCGGGGTATAACGAAGAAAACTGGGAATTGATCCAGAAAAATGCAAAGATCCTTGGAATTCCACTCACAGTATTTGAAACAGATATTTTTAATGTTGTAGAGGATATTGAGAAGAGCCCATGTTATCTTTGTGCGAGAATGAGAAGAGGATATTTGTATTCTCATGCAAAAGCATTGGGATGCAATAAAATCGCACTTGGACATCATTTTGATGATATGATCGAAACGATTCTTATGGGAATGTTTTATAGTGGTAAGATTGAGACAATGATGCCAAAGCTTCACAGTCAGAATTTTGAGGGAATGGAATTGATCCGTCCACTTTATATGATCAAAGAGGCAGATATCATTGCATGGAGCAATTATAATGATCTTCGATTTATCCAGTGTGCGTGCCGATTTACAGAAATGTGTGCAGATCAGCACAGCGAACAGGCATCAAAACGTGATGAAATGAAGAACTTGATCGCACATTTCCGAGAGGAAAGTGATCTGATCGACAAAAATATTTTCCGAAGTGTTCATGATATCAATTTGAATACAGTGATTGGATATCATAAAGATGAGATGGTATATAATTTTCTTGATGATTACGATGAAAGGGGTTAGTCTATGGAACTTGCAGAAAAGCTGATCCGTCAGCAGGAGCTTACAAAAGAGGAATATGTAGAACTTTTGAAGCAGTATGACAACAAAGAAGTGGCAGAGCGACTTGCACAAGAAGCAGTACGTCTTCGTAAAGAAAATTATGGAGAGAAAGTATTTATCCGAGGCTTGATCGAGTTTACAAATTATTGTAAGAACAATTGTTATTATTGTGGAATACGTGGCGGTAATAAGAATGCGATGCGTTATCGCTTAAGTAAAGAAGAAATTTTGTCTTGTTGCGAGAATGGTTATGAACTTGGATTCCGTACGTTTGTGCTTCAAGGGGGAGAAGATCTGCATTATACGGACGAATTGATGGCGGATATCGTAAGAGAGATCAAACAGAAATATCCGGATTGTGCAGTGACACTGTCGATCGGTGAAAGAAGTTACGAAAGTTATAAAATTTTAAAAGAAGCCGGAGCGGATCGTTACCTGCTTCGTCACGAGACGGCAAATGAACAGTTGTATGGATATCTTCACCCATCCAATCTAAGTCTTAAAAATCGTATGAAATGTCTTCAGGATTTGAAAAGTCTTGGGTATCAGGTGGGCGCAGGATTTATGGTGGGATCTCCAACGCAGACATTGGAAAATCTTGCAGAAGATTTAGTGTTTTTGAAAGAATTTGAACCACAGATGGTTGGTATAGGTCCATTTATTCCACACCATGATACAAAATTTGCAGAGGAAGCGGCTGGAAGTGTTGAGCTGACAGTATTTTTGCTTTCAATTATTCGAATTATACTTCCGAAAGTACTGCTTCCAGCAACAACAGCACTTGCAACAGCAAGCGAAGATGGTCGTGAGAAGGGACTAAAAGCAGGAGCAAATGTTGTGATGCCGAATCTTTCTCCAACAGATAATCGAAAAAAATATGATCTTTATGATAACAAGGTCAGCACAGGCGGTGAAGCTGCAGAGTCCTTAGAAATTTTAGGTCGATTGATCGAAAAAGTAGGATATCGAATGGTAAAAGAACGCGGAGATGCGATCAATCAGTAAAAATGTGCAAATTTTTGGAGATTTTTAAAGAAAAAATGGGAAATTTTGACATTCACAAATAGAATATATAGTGTTAAAATAATAACGATCTAAAGGCGTAGAATGCCTATTCTTAGATGAAAGGAAGCAAATAACAATGAATTTCGACAATGTGATAGGGGTAAGAAAGGATAAAACAATCTATCGTGATAATGGAAAATGTATCAAAGTATTCAACAATGAATATTCTGAAGAAGATGTTTTGAATGAAGCTTTGAATCAGGCAAGAATTGAACATACTGGACTGAATATCCCGAAAGTTCTTGAGGTTACAAGAATTGGTGATAAATGGGCGATCGTATCTGAGTTTATAGAGGGAAAGACATTAGCTCAGCTTATGGAGGAAGAACCAGACAAGAAAGATTTCTATTTTGAGATGTTTGTAGACCTTCAGATTCTTGTGCAGTCAAAAACTTGTCCTAGATTGAATCGTTTAAATGACAAAATGGATATGAAGATCAGTATGACGGATCTGGATGCAGTGACACGATATGATCTCCATGCAAGATTAGAGAATATTTCAAGACACAATAAAGTATGTCATGGCGATTTTAATCCATCGAATGTAATTCTTACAGAGGAAGGAACACCATATATTATAGATTGGTCTCATGTGACACAGGGGAATGCAGCTGCGGATGTGGCAAGAACCTATCTTTTGTTCGTTTTAAAAGATGAAAAAGAAACAGCGGAAAAATATCTTACAATGTTCTGCGAAAAAACAAATACAGAAAAAGAGTATGTTTTAAAATGGCTGCCAATCGTTGCGGCATCACAATCTGTGAAGGGAAATGAAAAAGAAAGAGAGTTACTTCTTTCTTTGGTAAAAGATCCACAGTATTAAGAAGCTGAATTAGGGGGAACTATGAGAAAATTTGATACAAAAGTACAGTATTTGAAATCAAGAGCATTAACGGAGGTGGCACGTTTTGCATGGAATGGAACACTGTTTGATAAAGTGTTGGATATTCCAAAGATCATTATTCCAGGAAAAGTGCCAACGATGCGCTGTTGTGTATATAAAGAGCGTGCAATTGTTGCAGAACGTGTAAAAATGGCACTTGGCGGAAATCCAGAGAATCCAAATGTCATTGAAGTTATGGAGGTTGCATGTGATGAATGTCCTGCTGCGGGATTTGAAGTGACAGATTCTTGCCGAGGCTGTCTTGCACATCGTTGCAAAGAAATCTGTAAACGTGGTGCAATTTATTTTGATCATAATCATACAGCACATATTGATAAATCCAAATGTGTAGAATGTGGACAGTGTGCAAATGTATGCCCATTTTCAGCAATCGTGAATCGAAAACGTCCATGTCAGAATGCATGTAAAGTGAAAGCAATTTCAATCAATGAAAATAGTTCTGCGTGTATCGATGTTGAAAAATGTATACAGTGTGGAGCATGTGTATACCAGTGTCCATTTGGAGCGATCATGGATAAATCTTATATCTTAAATGCAGTTGATCTGATCCAAAAGAGTGAAGATAATACAAAATATAAAGTATATGCATTGGTCGCACCTGCAATTTCCAGTCAGTTTGCATATGCAAAGATGGGACAGGTGATCACTGGTCTGAAAGAACTGGGATTCTATAAAGTAGTAGAAGCGGCACTTGGAGCTGATATGGTTGCATATGCAGAGGCAAAAGAATTAGCAGAAAAAGGCTTTTTGACAAATTCCTGTTGTCCAGCCTATGTAAAATATGTGAAAAAAACATTCCCAGCATTGGAAGATACTATTTCACATAATCCATCTCCAATGGCTGCATTAGCAAAATATATCAAAGAAACCGTTGAAGATGCAAAAGTAATTTTTATCGGACCTTGTACTGCGAAAAAAGCAGAAGCACAGTTAGATGAGGTAAAACCATATGTGGATGTAGTTCTTACATTTGAAGAATTAGAAGCGTTATTTAGCAGCAGAGATCTTGATATTACAACATTAGAGGAAGGAACTCTTGATGATGCTTCTTATTATGGAAGAATTTTCGCGAGATCCGGCGGTTTGTCTGATGCAGTTGCAGAGAGTCTGAAAGAACAGGGAATTGAATTTGATCTTCAAGCAGTTGTGTGTGATGGAATTGAAGAAAGCCGTATGGCGCTTTTAAAGAAGAATAAAAATATTCTGAAAGCTAACTTTGTAGAAGGTATGGCGTGTGTAGGCGGTTGTATCGGTGGAGCGGGCTGTCTGACACATGGGCCAAAGAATAAGACGGAAGTAGACAAATACGGAAAAGAAGCAAACGAAAAAACAATTACAGATGCAATTTCTAATTTAGAACTTTAGTTTCTATAGACCCAGAGAATGATGCCGAAGGCGGATTTCTCTGGGTTTTTAAAATATATGACAAAATTTGAGGGATATGGTTGCATTTGTTTGGTAAGTTTGTTAAAATATTAGCATATTGGGCGGAACATATTTTATAGAAATGTTTCCACAGCTTATTCGTTAAAAGGCTGCATCGTACAGGCAGTGAAATACATGATCAAAGGAGACGAAAATTATGGCAAACAGAATTATGTTAAATGAAACATCCTATCATGGATCTGGTGCGATCAATGAAATCGTAACAGAGGCAAACGCAAGAGGGTTCAAAAAAGCACTTGTATGCACAGACCCTGATCTGATCAAATTTGGAGTTGCTGGAAAAGTAACAGATGTTATGGATAAAGCAGGATTGGCTTATGAAGTATATTCTGATATCAAAGCAAATCCAACAATTGAAAACGTACAGAATGGTGTTGCTGCATTTAAGGCAGCAGGCGCAGATTATATCGTTGCGATCGGTGGCGGTTCTTCTATGGACACAGCAAAAGCAATCGGTATCATCATCACAAATCCAGAGTTTGAAGATGTAAGAAGTCTGGAAGGTGTAGCGCCTACAACAAAACCTTGTGTACCAATCCTTGCAGTGCCAACAACAGCAGGTACAGCAGCAGAAGTAACGATCAACTACGTTATCACTGATGTTGAAAAGAAGAGAAAATTTGTATGTGTAGACCCACACGATATGCCAGTTGTAGCAATCGTAGACCCAGACATGATGGCTTCTATGCCAGCAGGTCTTACAGCATCAACAGGCATGGATGCTCTGACTCATGCAATTGAAGGTTATACAACAAAAGCTGCATGGGAAATGACAGATATGTTCCATATCAAAGCTATTGAAATTATCGGAAAATCATTAAGAGGTGCTGTTGCAAATGAAAAAGAAGGTCGTGACGGCATGGCTCTTGGACAGTATATCGCAGGTATGGGATTCTCTAACGTAGGTCTTGGAATCGCTCATTCTATGGCACACACACTCGGTGCAGTATATGACACACCACATGGTGTTGCTTGTGCAATGATGCTTCCAATCGTAATGGAATACAACGCAGAATACACAGGCGAGAAATATAAGGAAATCGCAAAAGCAATGGGCGTTGAAGGTGTAGATACAATGTCTGTTGAAGAATACAGAAAAGCTGCAGTAGATGCTGTACAGAAACTTTCTGTAGATGTAGGAATCCCTACAAAACTGGAAGCTTTGAAAGAAGAAGATTTACAGTTCCTTGCAGAATCTGCTTTTGCAGATGCATGTGCTCCTGGTAATCCAAGAGATACAAATGTAGAAGATCTGAAAGATCTGTTCCGTAAATTAATGTAATTTCTATTTGATCATTAAAATACATAAGAATAAATTGATATGAATGATAAAACCCACTTTTTGGTTCGCCAGAAAGTGGGTTTTTGTTGCTATGTAGTTTAAAAGAATCTGCTAATGGTAAGTTCTATAAATGCAATACTAGATTTAAGCATTCAACCATTCAGCCAATTTTTTACAGTCATTTAGAGCATTTGTATCCTGAGCAGCAGGAAGCGTATCAGTTTTTACGGATCTTACAGTGTGTTCTTCAAAACCGTGAGCATTTGTCATGCGGAAAAGGATCCATGCATGGCGAAGAGCATGTTCGGAATTGTTCCTTGCACCGCCGCCTGTTACGATCAATCCTGCTTTTTTTGAGCGAAGTTCTGGTCGTTTTCCATTTTCAATGAGCGTATGCTGATTCTGGAAACGACTTAAAAGAGAGAGGACCGGTCCTGGAAAGGCTGCATAATAGACAGGACTTGCCAGAACAATATTATCGAAATCATCCTGATAGATAAGGTCCATGTCATCCCGAATATGACAGACGTTATCTTTTGCGCATTGTCTACAGTCGATACAAGGTGAAATCTTCGAACGATAGGCGGAAATCTCGATCACTTCTCCGGTTAAATGTTTTTTTAATTCATTGATGAGTGCCACGGTATCTCCATTTTTTCGTGGCGATCCATTGATGATCAAAGTTTTTTTCTCCATAATTTTCTCCAATCCTTTTTAAATTCTTAATTATTTTATCATGAGATAACATTTCATGCAAAGAAATCTCCAGTCATAAATCTCTCGGTGGTTCATATATTGTTCTAAGAGGTGTGGACAAGATGAAAAGTTTAGAAATAAAAGATAGAAGAGAAAAGCAGATTCTAAATATTTTGGCAAAGTCTGTCCGCAGTGTTGTGGAGACAGAACAGTTGGAAATGAAGAATCTTCAGGAAATCCGTTTGCGGACTGGAAAACCATTGGCAATATTTTACAAGAATAAAGAATATTTTCTGCCGAGAAAAGCAATGGAAAAGTATGGTGTCCGACAAGAAGATTTAAGAGAAACGTTGAATTACATTAGTCACTATTCACTTTATGCATATGAGGAAGAAATGCGGCAAGGGTTTATAACGATAGAAGGAGGGCATAGAGTGGGAATCTCTGGAAAAGTAATCTTGGAAAATGACAGAGTAAAGAATATGGAATATATTTCTTCGTTGAATATACGAATGACGCATGAGATTAAAGGTTGTGCGGATAAGATCATGCGGTTTGTAACGGAAAAAGGGCAGGTGTGTCACACATTGATCGTTTCACCACCAAGAAGTGGGAAAACAACATTGATCCGTGATCTTGTCCGTCAGATTTCCAATGGAAATGAGTATGTAAAAGGCTGTACGGTAGGCGTGGTGGATGAACGTTCGGAGATTGGTGGCTGTTATATGGGAGTTGCGCAAAATGATCTAGGAATCCGCACAGATATATTGGATTGTTGTCCAAAATCGCAGGGAATGCTGATGTTGATCCGTTCTATGGCACCACAGGTGATCGCAGTGGATGAGATTGGGACGATCGAGGAAATCCATTCGGTGGAGTATGCGATGCAGTGTGGCTGTAAAATGATCGCGAGCGTGCATGGGGCAGATATGCAGGAAGTACGGGAAAAACCAATTTTGGGAGATTTGATAAAAAGTCATCGATTTGAGAGATATATTGTATTGAAAAATAAAGAGCATCCAGGTGAGATTGCAGCAATCTATGGAGAAAGGGGGAATCTTTTGTGCAGCGATTTATAGGAAGTGCAATGATATTGACAGCAACTACATGGGCTGGGATCTTGTATGGAAAGGAACAGCAGAATCAATTAGAACATATGTATTATCTGCGACATATCATAAATATGTTAAAAGGAGAATTAGAATATTCCAGTGCGCCGTTGGATGAAATATTTTGTAGGATCGCAGTGAGGATCAAAGAGCCATACCGTTCTTGGATGCATAGTTTGCAAAGACAAACAGAGAAACGAGAGGAAGAGGAATTTCGAAAAATATGGAGGATCAGTATTGAAAGAAGATTAAAAGAATTACATTTGAAAAAAGAATATAAGGAACAGCTGAAAGAAGTAGGAGATTGTATCGGGAAAATGGATCGAATGTCAGAAAGCAAGAATCTGCAGCTTTATTTAGAAACACTAGATTTAGGGATAAAAAAAGCAAGAACAGAAATTTCGGATAAGAAAAGGATTGGAAACTGTATTGGGGTCATGAGTGGGTTGTTTTTGATCATCATTTTTAATTAAGGTGAAAGATATGACGATAAATCTGATTTTTAAAATTGCAGCAGTTGGAATTTTAGTGACAATCTTGTGTCAGGTGCTAAAACACAGTGGGCGTGACGAACAGGCATTTCTTGTGAGTTTTGCGGGGCTGATCCTTGTGTTGTCATGGGTATTGCCTTACATTTACGATCTGTTTGTTTCTGTTCAACGAATGTTCTCGCTATAAAAAGTAGGTGATGATATGGGTGTGATACAAATTGGCGTGATCGGTCTGATCGGAGTTCTTTTAGCAGTACAGTTCCGAAGTGGGAGAGCAGAATATGGTATTTACATAAGTGTGGCTGTCGGAATCGTTTTATTTGCTTGTATTGTGGATCGGTTGGCAATCTTCGTTAATGCAATACAGCAGATTCAGCAGTATATCAATGTCGATGCAGAATATATAGCACTTATGTTGAAAATGGTTGGGATTGCATATATAGCGGAATTTTGTTCGTGTATTTGTAAAGATGCAGGACATCAGACAATTGCTGTACAGATTGAAGTGTTCAGTAAGCTGACGATTCTTGCACTTGGAATGCCAACACTTTTAACGTTGTTACAGACAATCCAGGAGTTTTTAAAATGAAATTTTTGAAAGTTGGTTTCGTTCTATTTTACCTGCTTTTTATCGGAAATATAACGGTCTATGCTACTCCTGCTTCTGATTTTGAACAGGAAACAGCGTTGGAATTGGAAGAAATACAACAAAAGACGGAAAATAAAATATTAGAAAGTATTGATTTTGCGGAATTGGATGAGAGCATTTCTCGACTTTTGCCTGATGAAAAAATAAAATTTAAAGAAGTAGTCCTTACAGTTATTGAGGGAGACTGGGAGGCTGTTGGAAAAATATTTTTTCAGTTCTTACAGGATCAGATATTTTATGAATTTCGGACAAACAAGCAAAATCTGATCCATATTTTATTGATCGCGATCGTTGCGGCGATATTTTCAAATTTTTCAAATGTTGTGCAGAGTAAGCAAATATCTGAGGTTGGATTTTATATTCTTTATATTTTACTTATTACATTGTGTCTGAATACATTTCGCATCGCGATGTATGGGATCGAACAAGATCTATCGAATATCTTAAATTTTATGAGTGTGTTTTGTCCGGCATATTTTCTTGTTATGGCGCTTGCAGTTGGAAGCAGCAGTGCTATTTGGTTTTATAATCTGGTTTTGCTTTTGATCTATGTGTCAGAAATGTTATTGCTCCGATTTTTAATTCCTGTTATTCACATTTACATAGTTGTGCAGATTATGAATCATATGTTTCCAGAAGAATTTTTGGGAAAGCTGGCAGAACTTTTGAAAAAATTTATTGGCTGGTTTTTGAAAACTGCTTTGGGAATTGTAGTTGGAATCAATATTGTGCAAGGGTTGATCGGTCCTTCTGTTGATCTTGTAAAAAGGAATACTGTTACGAAGACTATAGAATCTTTACCAGGGCTTGGAAATGTTTTTGGTGGAGCAGCAGATCTTGTAATGGGAACAGCAGTGCTTCTGAAAAATGGGGTTGGAATGGCAGGCGCAGTTATTTTACTTCTTGTTTGTGCAGTTCCACTTATACAGATGGTATTACTCGTGCTGTTATATCAATTGACGGCAGCGGTCGTGCAGCCAGTATCGGATAAGCGGATCACAGAATGTATCAGCAGTGTTGGGGAAGGATATGAGCTGATGATGAAAGTGTTGTTGACAACATTGCTTATGTTTTTGCTCACGATCGCGATTGCAGCTTCGTCTACATCATAAATGAGATAGAGAAGGAAGGCGATATGTTGGATTGGCTTTATGAATGGATAAAAAATATTGCATTTTACATGATCATAGTATCTGTGATATTCAAAGTTCTGCCGGGGAATGGGTATCAGAAATATATTCAGTTCTTTTCGGGGATTGTTTTAATCTTGCTTGTATTTCTGCCAATTGTGAGGGTATTAGGAAAAGAGCAGACGATAAAAGATTTGTATGAAGGATATTCGTATGAACAGAAAAAAGAAGAAATGGAAATGATGGAAAACTATTTTACAGATACGGATATTTTAGATTTCCTTCCGGAAGAATATTTGCAGGAAGGAGAAGGACAAGGCGAGCAGCCAGAAAATGAAACAGTGAGGATTGAGCCAGTTGTGATAGGGGAAGAATAAAGGAGGGGAGAGAGGAAAGCTGTGGAATGGAGAGTGTGGTTAAAAAGAATAAAGGAACATTCAAATATTTCGAAAAAGAGCCAATTGTTGCTTGTCTTGCTTACGGGCTTGCTGTTGGTCGTGATCGCAATTCCAACAAAGAAAACACAGACAGTGCAAGATAAAGATGAGATGGTAAATGAAAAAATGGCGGTTGCATCAACAGATATTACGGAATATAGCGAATATTTGGAAGGGAAGATCGCAGGAGCGTTGGAGCATGTGAGCGGGGTTGGAAAGACGGAGATCATCATTACATTTTCTTCAAATGGACAGAAGATCGTAGAGAAAGATCAACAGTCAGATTCTCAAAAAACGGTGGAAGCGGATTCAGCAGGAGGAACAAGAAATTCAGAAGATAGAAGTTCGGAAAGAACGAGTGTTTATATTCAAGAAGCGGATGGATCACAAACTCCTTATATTTCAGAAGAATTACTCCCAGAGATCCAAGGAGTTGTTGTGATCGCAGAAGGTGGAGATAATGCCGTGGTTGTAAAAAATATCACAGAGGCGATACAGGCATTATTTGGTCTGGAGGCGCATAAGATAAAAATAATGAAAAGGACAGATACATAATAAGGAGGTTCTGGGTGAAACATTTATTTAAAAAGAATCAGATCATTATTACAACATTAGCAGTTATGATCGCGATCGCAGGGTATCTGAACTATTCGGGAACGCTGTTTGATGATACAGCGAAAGGTACGACAGAGGCGAATACAAATTTGGTCAATCAAGAATTGCTTGATATTTCAGAAGAAGATTTGGAAACAGGGGATATTGTGAGCAACGATTCTGAAGTGGAAGGAACACCGGGGGAGGCAGTCCTAACAAGTGGAGCAGCAGAGTCTACGATCGCAGAAGCGAAGGTGACGAGAGAACAAGTAAGAGCGCAGAATAAAGAAACATTACAGGGAATCATTGATAATACAAATTTAAGTGATACAGAAAAGGCAGATGCAGTTGCAAAGATGCTTGAGATCACAACGATCGCCGAGCAAGAAATGTCAGTAGAAACATTGTTGGCATCAAAAGGATTTGCAGATGCAGTTGTAAGTCTTACATCTGATTCGGCAGATATTGTAGTCAGAGTAGAGGAACTAACAGATGCATCTCGTGCGCAGATTGAAGATATTGTGACAAGAAAAACAGATGTTGCACCAGAAAATATTGTGATAACTGCAATTCACGAGTAGACAAATAGAAGTTAGATATGATATTATAAACTAATATGGGTAGCTGTGACATTTTGTAATGAATGTTTCAGGCAATCTCATAGTTGAACTGAAAAATAGGATGATAAAATAGAAAATATTAATAGGAGAGCTATTATGTCTGAAATTACAAATGAAATTAAAAAACGAAGAACATTTGCAATTATCTCACATCCGGATGCTGGTAAGACAACACTGACAGAAAAATTTCTGTTATATGGTGGTGCGATCAATCAGGCTGGATCTGTAAAAGGAAAAGCAACTGCAAAGCATGCGGTGTCAGACTGGATGGAGATTGAAAAAGAAAGAGGTATTTCCGTTACTTCTTCTGTATTGCAGTTTAATTATGACGGATATTGTATCAATATCCTGGATACACCGGGACATCAGGATTTCTCGGAAGACACATATCGTACGTTGATGGCTGCAGACTCTGCAGTAATGGTAATCGACGGATCAAAGGGTGTGGAAGCACAGACAAGAAAATTGTTTAAAGTATGTGCAATGCGTCATATTCCAATCTTTACATTTATCAATAAAATGGACCGTGATGCAAGAGATACATTTGATCTGCTTGACGAGATTGAAAAAGAACTTGGTATCCCAACATGTCCGATCAACTGGCCAATTGGCTCTGGTAAGGAATTTAAGGGTGTATATAATAGAGAGAGAAAAGAAGTAGAACTCTTCTCTGATACAAAAAAAGGAACTCGTATGGGTGAAGTACAGACAGTTTCTATTGAAGATGCTGATATTGATGCGATTATTGGTGAAGATGCAAAGATGCTTTTGGAAGAAGAGATTGAACTTCTGGATGGAGCTGCATCTGAATTTGATCAGGAACTTGTATCCAAAGGTGAACTTTCACCAGTATTCTTCGGATCAGCGCTTACAAACTTTGGTGTTGAGACATTTTTGCAGCACTTTTTACAGATGACATCTTCTCCATTGCCAAGAATGTCAGATCATGGTTTGATTGATCCAATGGAAGAAAAAGATTTTTCAGCATTTGTCTTTAAGATTCAGGCAAATATGAACAAAGCACATCGTGACAGAATTGCATTTATGCGTATCTGTTCAGGAGCATTTGAAGCCGGAATGTCTGTTTATCATGTGCAGGGTGGAAAAGACGTACGTCTTTCACAGCCACAGCAGATGATGGCAAGCGAGAGAAAGATCATTGAAAATGCATATGGTGGCGATATCATTGGTGTATTTGATCCGGGTATTTTCTCAATCGGGGATACACTGACAACATCAAAAGAAAAGTTTGCATACGAAGGAATCCCTACATTCGCGCCAGAGCATTTTGCAAGAGTGCGTCAGATGGACACAATGAAGAGAAAACAGTTCGTAAAAGGAATTAACCAGATCGCGCAGGAAGGTGCGATCCAGATTTTCCAGGAATTTAATACTGGTATGGAAGAGATCATTGTAGGTGTAGTTGGTGTCCTTCAGTTTGATGTATTGAAATATCGTCTGGAGAATGAATACAATGTAGAGATCCGTTTGGAAACATTGCCATACGAACATATCCGTTGGATTGAAAATGAAGAGATCAATATGGATAAATTGATCGGAACATCCGATATGAAGAAGATCAAAGATCTGAAAGGAAGACCACTTCTTCTGTTTGTACACGATTGGAGTATCCGTATGACACAGGAACGTAATAAAGATCTGATTCTTTCAGAATTTGGTCGTTCATAAAGTTTTTGGTTTGCAATTCAAATGATATTTGATATAATACCAATATATAGATTCAACCACAGGAGGTTTTGAGAATGGCAAAGGACGAAAAGATCACTTATACAATACAGAACGAATCCAGTTTAGGAGAAGTGCAAATCGCAGATGATGTTGTGGCAACGATCGCAGCATATGCGGCAGCAGACGTAAAAGGTGTTGCATCTGTGGCTGGAAACACAGCGAAGGAAAGAATCAACAAACGAGGAATGAAGAATCCTTCCAAAGGCGTGAAAGTTGATGTATTAGAAGGTGTTGTTACAATATCAATGTCTCTGATCGTAAAATATGACTTCAGTATCGTAGAAGTGACAAAGAGTGTTCAGGAAAAGGTAAAAACTACAATCGAGAATATGACAAGTCTGGAAGTTGCAGATATTAATGTCCGAGTAGCTGGTGTAGAAATGGAACCAGAGGCATAACCTTTTCGTTGCAAAGAACATATATTGTGTAGTATAATAAAGGGTGTCGTAAGACATCCTTTTTCATTAGACAGATTGGAAAAGGGAATCAAGAAAGCAAAACAAACTGAAGAGAGGACATAGTATGACAAGAAAAGAGCTTCGTGAGCATATTTTTAAGATGGTGTTCCAGATTGAATTCAATGAAGCTGCTGATATGCAGGAACAGTTAGACCTTTATCTGGAAGAGCTTCAGAATGCTGTGGATAAAGACATAGATTATATTAAGAATAAATATAAAGCAATCGCAGCCAGATCAGAAGAGATCGATGTGATCTTGAATGAGACAAGCTCAGGCTGGAAGACAACTCGTATGAATAAAGTGGATCTTGCGATCCTTCGACTCGCAGTGTATGAACTGAAGTGGGATGAAGATATTCCAAAAGGTGTTGCAATTAATGAAGCAGTAGAACTTGCGAAGAAGTTCAGTAGTGAATCAGCACCTGCATTTATCAATGGGGTATTAGCAAAGATTGTTGAAGAATAATCACTGCAGCGTGGGAGGCAGTTTATATGCGTAATGTCTATACAGTCAGACAGGTGAATCAATATATCAAGAACATGTTTGCCCACGATTTTATGCTGAACCGTATTTATGTAAAGGGAGAGGTATCGAACTGTAAGTATCATACTTCTGGGCATATTTATTTTTCACTGAAAGATGAGTCCGGCACAATTGCCTGCGTAATGTTCGCAGGAGCAAGGGCGGGGCTTTCTTTTCGTATGCGGGAAGGGCAAAGCGTGATCGTTCTTGGCTCAGTAGACGTCTATGAAAGAGACGGGAAGTATCAGCTTTATGCAAAAGAGATCATTCTGAATGGTGTGGGTCTTTTATATGAAAAGTATGAGGCTTTGAAAAAAGAGCTGGAAGAGATGGGGATGTTTGCGGAAGAATATAAGCAGCCAATCCCAGTATTTGCAAAAAAAGTAGGAATCGTAACTGCGCCGACAGGTGCAGCAGTGCGAGATATCATCAATATTTCAAAACGCAGGAATCCATATGTACAGCTTTTGCTTTATCCAGTCCTTGTACAAGGAGAAGGTGCAGCGGAGAGTATTGTAAAGGGAATCCAGATGATGGAAGCACAGAAACCAGATGTGATCATTGTCGGCAGAGGTGGCGGTTCGATCGAAGATTTATGGGCATTCAATGAAGAAATTGTGGCAAGAGCGATCTTCGAGTGTTCGGTTCCGATCATTTCTGCAGTCGGACATGAAACGGATACAGTGATTTCGGATTATGTGGCGGATCTACGTGCACCGACACCTTCGGCAGCAGCTGAATTGGCGGTATATGATGTGCGAAATCTAGATGCGGCATTACAAGAACGTTGCCTCCGGATGAAACGTCAGATATCCGTTCGTATAGAACGTGAGCGAAAGCGTCAGGAAACATTAGCAATGCGGCTTCGGTATGCACATCCAAAGCAAAAGTTGAATGAAAAACGTCAGCAATCAGCGGATCTGGAAACGATCATCCGACGAGCAATGCAGGATAAATTATCCGAAAATAGACATATGCTGGCAATGCGTATTGAAAGAATGAAGGGATTGTCTCCGTTAAATAAGCTGAATCAAGGATATGCATATGTTGAGACAGAAGACGGAACGACTTTAAAAAGTATTGAGCAGACCCAAAAAGGTGATAACATCCGTATATATGTAAAGGATGGACAGATAGAAGCAAAGATTACCGGTATGCAAAAGGAGGAACGAGAATGACAGAGAAAAAGCAAGATCATCTGGAAACAGAGACTTTAGAGGGACAGCAGACTCTAGAGGAATTGTTTACAGTTTTAGATGAGATCGCTGACAGAATGGAAGATTCAGAGATTTCTCTGGAAGAATCATTTCAACTTTACAAACAGGGAATGACAATTTTAAAAAAATGTAATGATACCATTGATATGGTAGAAAAAGAAGTATTAATTTTAGATGAAAGTGGTGACTTGTATGAATTTTAATGAAGCAATGAAAATCAAGACAGAGGCAATGGATGACTTATTATTCTTATTACTTCCAGGAAAGAGCGGACATCAGCATAAGATCATGGAAGCAATGAATTATAGTGTTATGGCAGGTGGAAAGCGTATTCGCCCAATCCTTATGTATGAAGCATTCCGTTTGTGCGGAGGAGAAGGTCCTGTTATTGAAAAGTTTATGGCTGCAATCGAATTGATCCACACATATTCTCTTGTACACGATGATCTTCCAGCAATGGATAATGATGAATATAGAAGAGGAAAGAAAACTACACATGCTGAATACGGCGAAGCAATGGGAATCCTTACAGGAGATGCTCTTTTAAACTATGCATACGAAACAGTATGTCGTGCATTTACACTCCCAGGTGTAGATGTAGACAGAGTTGCAAAAGCATTTGCAGTTCTTACTGAAAAAGCTGGTGTTTACGGTATGGTCGGTGGACAGGTGATTGATGTACAGGATGATGAAGAAGAAATGACAGAAGAAAAACTGAAATTTGCTTACGTTCTGAAAACAGCTGCATTGATCGAAGGTGCGCTTATGATTGGTGGTATCCTTGCAGGAGCAACAGAAGAACAGGTAACAAAACTTCAGCTCATCGGAAGAAAAGTTGGTACAGCTTACCAGATTCAGGATGATATTCTTGATGTAACAGGTACAGACGAAGTTCTTGGAAAACCTGCAAACAGTGATGAAAAGAATAAAAAGGTTACATATGTAACATTAAAAGGAATCGATGCTGCAAAAGAAGAAGTAAAACGTCTTGTAGATGAAGCACTCGAGATCTTAAAAACTCTGGAACCAGAAGATGAATTCTTAGAACTTATGCTTCTGTCTATGGTTAACAGAGAAAAATAAAAGGGGAATCAATATGGCTTTAGAGAAGATTCAAAAAGCGAACGATATTAAAAATCTTGAACCAGAGGAAAGAGAGATCCTTGCTCAGGAGATTCGAGAATTTTTGATCGATAAAGTAAGTGTCACAGGAGGACATTTGGCGTCTAATCTAGGGGTCGTAGAACTTACAATGGCATTACATCTTGCGTTTGATCTTCCGAAAGACAAAATCATCTGGGATGTTGGACATCAATCTTATACACATAAACTTCTGACAGGAAGAAGCGCTGGATTTGACGATCTGCGAAAGTTTGGTGGAATGAGTGGATTTCCAAAGAGAAAAGAAAGCGACTGCGATGTGTTCGATACTGGACATAGTTCCACATCAATTTCTGCAGGTCTTGGTCTGGTTGCAGCTAGAGATATTCAAGAAGAGGATTATCATGTTGTTTCAGTCATAGGCGACGGGTCTATGACTGGAGGCATGGCTTATGAGGCATTAAATAATGCGGCACAGATTAAAAGTAATTTTATCATTGTGTTAAATGATAATAACATGTCAATTTCTAAAAATGTTGGCGGTATGTCGAATTATCTAAATGGACTCCGTACAGCAGAACCATATACAGAATTAAAGCGTGGAGTAGAGACTGCGATCATGCGGATTCCAGGGAATGGAGAAAGAATCGTAAACCGTATCAAAAAAACGAAAAGTGGGATTAAGCAATTGATAGTTCCAGGAATGTTTTTTGAAGATATGGGAATCACTTATCTTGGACCTGTAGATGGTCATGATGTGAATCAGCTTTATAAAGTATTTATGGAAGCAAAACGTGTGAATCATGCAGTGATCGTACACGTTTTGACACATAAAGGAAAAGGATATGAGCCAGCAGAACAGAATCCATCAAAATTCCACGGAACGGGTCCTTTTGTAATAGAGACAGGAGAATCAAAATCAGCTTCTGGTGCGGATTCTTGGACAGAGGTATTTTCAAAAGTCCTCTGCGATGTTGCACGGAATAATAAAAATGTAACAGCGATCACTGCTGCGATGGCAGATGGAACAGGATTGACAAGGTTTTCAAAAATGTTTCCACAGAGATTTTTTGACGTGGGGATTGCAGAAGAACATGCAGTGACATTTGCAGCTGGACAGGCAGCAGGGGGATTAAAGCCAGTGGTTGCATTGTATTCATCATTTTTACAAAGAGCATATGATCAGATTGTTCACGATGTTTGCATACAAAAGCTACCGGTTGTATTTGCGATTGACAGGGCTGGTCTTGTTGGAAGTGATGGAGAGACACATCAAGGACTTCTTGATATGGCATTTCTTTCAACGATTCCGAATATGACAGTTCTCACGCCGAAGAATCGCTGGGAATTGGCAGATATGTTACGTTTTGCGATTGAGTATGACGGACCAGTTGCACTGCGTTATCCAAGAGGGACAGCTTATGAAGGATTACAGGAATTCCGTGCACCGATCAGATATGGTGAAAGCGAAGTGTTGTACAAAGAAAAGGATATTGCGATCTTGTCAGTAGGACACATGGCAGAACTCGCAGATGCAGTACATTCTGAATTAACAAAAAAAGGATATTCTTGTACATTAATCAATGCAAGATTTGTTAAACCTTTTGATGAAAAACGAGTGCGTGAATTAGAAAAAGAACATTCGCTGATCGTAACGATTGAAGAAGGTACGTTGTCTGGTGGGTTTGGACAGCATGTACTGGATTATATTTCAAGAGAAAAATTACAGCTTAAGGTTTGTTCATTTGGAATTGATGATGAATTTATAGAACATGGAAATGTAGATATTTTGCGAAGATCGATCGGTTTGGATAAAGAAACGATCACGCAGAAGATCATAACAGAGTATTTGATGATAAGGAAAGATGGAAGAGTATGAAAGAACGTTTGGATGTTCTGCTTGTAAAAAGAAATCTGGCAGAATCAAGAGAAAAAGCAAAAGCAATCATTATGTCGGGTAATGTATTTGTAGAAGGGCAGAGAGAAGACAAAGCCGGAACTACATTTTCTGATGAAGTACAGATTGAGATCAAAGGGAAAACACTTCCTTATGTCAGCAGAGGTGGACTGAAACTGGAAAAGGCACTTGCAAATTTTGATGTGACTGTTGAAGGAAAGGTCTGCACAGATGTTGGTTCTTCTACAGGAGGATTTACAGATTGTATGCTTCAGAATGGAGCAGTTAAAGTATTTGCGATCGATGTTGGAAGAGGACAGCTTGACTGGAAACTCCGTCAGGATGAACGTGTCGTATGTATGGAAAAAACAAATATCCGTTATGTGACACCAGAAGATCTTGGAGAACCAGTTGCATTTTCTTCTATTGATGTTTCCTTTATTTCATTGACAAAAGTATTGGAACCAATCCGCAATTATCTGACACCAGATGGTGAGATTGTTGCTCTGATCAAACCTCAGTTTGAAGCAGGAAGAGAAAAAGTAGGAAAAAAAGGTGTAGTAAGAGAAAAGAGTACACACCGCGAAGTAATAGAAAAAGTAGCACTTTATGCACATTCAATCGGATTCGATATATTGAATCTTGATTTCTCACCGATCAAAGGACCAGAAGGAAATATTGAATATCTGATCCATTTGAAAAAAGTATCGGAGGGAGAAGTGCCAGAGATCACACAGGATTTGAAAACAGTTGTTGATCTCGCATTTGATGCACTTGCATAAACAGGAGATAGTATGGATAAGTTTTATTTGATCACAAATGAGATCAAGGATAGTGATTTCCGTGTTACAAATCAGATCAAAGATTATATTGAAAAAAGCGGAAACACCTGTATTCTTGCACAGAAAGATGGGAATGGAGACATCATCAAGGGTACAGTGCCTGCAAATGTTGATTGTGCGATTGTGATCGGAGGAGATGGAACATTGATCCGTGCTGCAAGAAACATGGAAGGATATGAGATTCCGCTGATCGGGCTGAATCTCGGAACACTTGGATTTTTAGCCGAAGTGGAGCTTCACGAATTTCAGACAGCGTTGGATGCTCTGTTCAACGGGAATCCCACAATTGAGAAACGTATGATGATGCGTGGAACAGTGGAAGGAAAAATGAATGAGATTGCATTAAATGACGTTGTAGTCGCAAGAGATGGAAATCTCAGAGTGATACGCTATAACGTATATGTGAATGGTGCATTACTCAATAGTTATGTTGCAGATGGTGTTATTATCTCAACACCAACAGGTTCTACAGGATACAATCTTTCAGCGGGAGGACCGGTTGTAGAACCAACTGCAGATATGTTTGTATTAACGCCAATCTGCCCACATGCATTAAATGGAAGCAGTATTGTATTATCATCAAAGGATACAATAGAAGTAGAAGTATGTGAAAGCCGTTATGGAGAAAAAGAAAAAGCAATTGTTTCTTTTGACGGCGCGGAGAATTTTGAAATCTTCAGTGGGGAAAGAATTGTTATTCGAAAAGCAGAAGAAGTTACGCGTTTGGTCAAATTAAGTAAACAAAGCTTTATGCATATTATGTCAAATAAAATGAAAGGAATCTGATAAAATGAAAGTCAGCCGTCACGCAAAAATTATTGAATTGATTCGTCAATATGATATTGAGACACAGGAAGAACTGGCAGAACGTTTAAATCAGGCTGGATTCAAGGTGACTCAGGCGACTGTTTCAAGAGATATCAGAGACTTGAAACTTACAAAAGTCGCAGTAGAGGGAAAACAGCAAAAATATGTAGTCCTGAAACCAGATGAAGAAGGTATGAATGAAAAGTACATTCGAATTTTAAGCGATGGTTTTGTATCTATGGATATGGCACAAAATATACTTGTGATCAAGACGGTAGCAGGTATGGCAATGGCAGTTGCCGCAGCAATCGATGCGATGAACTGGAAAGAAGTCGTTGGATGTATTGCTGGGGATGATACGATCATGTGTGCGATCCGAAGTGTAGAAGATACAGTTGAAGTGATGAGTAAGATCCGTAAACTTGTATCAAAAGGAAAATAGGAATAATATATGTTAGAAAATCTGTATGTTAAAAATCTGGCGCTGATCGATGAGATAGAAGTTGATTTTCGCCCAGGATTAAATATACTGACAGGAGAGACCGGAGCAGGAAAGTCGATACTTCTTGATTCGGTCAATCTGGCTTTAGGAGGTCGTTATAACGCAGAGATGCTGCGTACAGGCGCAAAATTTGGTATGGTTGAACTAACATTTTCTGTTGATGATCCAGTGATAGAAAAGCAACTGGAAGCACTGGATATTTATCCGGAAGATGGAAGGATTGTACTGAACCGTAAACTAATGGCAGGAAGAAGTGTCAGTAAGATAAATGGTGAGACAGTCAATATGTCTACACTGAAAGATGTTGCGAGTATGCTGATCGATATTCATGGACAGCATGAACATCAGTCGCTTTTGCATAAAAAGAATCATCTTGCGTTTTTGGATCTGTATGCAAAAGAAGAAGTAGAAGATTTAAAAGATAGTCTCGCAAAGGCTTATAGAAAATACAAAGAATTTGCAAAAAAACTGGAAGAGTCCAGTATGGATAAAAGAGAACGGTTAAAAGAAATTGCACTTGCAGAATATGAGATTAATGAAATCGTAGAAGCAAATCTTTCAATAGAGGAAGATGAAGAACTGGAATCGTTATACCACAAAATGTTGGATGGTAAGAAGATTACAGAGGGAATCACAGAAGCATACATGTATACAAGTGAAAGTTCTGTAGGAAATGCAAGTGATTATATCAGTCGTGCAATTCATGCACTTCAGGAAGCTTCTGAATGTGATGAACAAGGGGAAGGATTATATTCTCAACTTGTGGAAATCGATAGTTTGCTGAATGATTTTAATCGAGAACTTTCGGAGTATGCTAAAAGCTTTGAATTTTCAGAAGAGGAATTTTATGAAACAGAAAATCGATTAAATGAGATCAATCGTTTAAAAACAAAATATGGAAATACGATTGAAGAAATCCTTGCATATTGCAATGAGAAACAAGAAAGACTAGAAGAACTAGAACATTACGAACAGTATTTAAAAGATTTACAGGGAAATCTGGAAAAAGCAGAGCAGGATTACTTAAAGATTGCAAAAAAACTTCAGAAGATTCGAAAAAAATCTGCAATTACATTTTCTAAAGAAATTCAGGAAGGTTTAAAAGAATTGAATTTTCTGGATATTCAGTTTGAAATGCGATTTACAGAATTGGATAAATATACTGTGCAGGGAATTGATGAAGCAGAGTTTTACATTTCCACAAATGTAGGGCAGGAGCTTCATCCGATGAATATGGTTGTTTCAGGTGGTGAATTGTCACGAATTATGCTTGTGATCAAAACAGTTCTTGCAGATAAAGAAGATACACCAACGTTGATCTTTGACGAGATCGATACTGGAATCAGTGGTATTACAGCAGGAAAAGTTGCGGATAAGATGCATTTGATCGGAGAGTCAAGACAGGTACTTTGTATCACACATCTTTCACAGATTGCATCTTATGCCGATGCACATTATATGATCAAAAAAGAAGTGATAGATGGAACAACAAAAACAAGTATCACTTATCTAGAAAATGAAGAATCTATCGCTGAGTTAGCAAGACTTCTTGGCGGAGATAATATAACAGCCAATATATTGGAAAGCGCAAAAGAGATGAAGGAATTGGCAAAACGTGAAAAATAATACTGGTGTGAAAAAGTAAAATGCTCACATACTAAAACGGACAGGAAAGACGAAGAAGTCGATCTAGTCCGTTTTTCTTTTATAAAGATTTATTCGAGTGATGGACTTATGTATACAAAATCTTACAAAGGAGAGGTATGTGGTATGAGGAACAAATGGGTAAAACGGTACGGTCTAATATATTTACTAATGATATGTTCGCTAATATCGGGGAGTATTGGACGGATATTTGCGGAAGCAGCTCCAGAGAAGGAAGTGACATCTTCTGAAATTAGTACAAATACAGTTCTTGTGGGCGGTATGCCTGTCGGAATATATTTAGAAACAGAGGGCGTACTTGTTTTGAGTACACAGGAAGTAGAAAATGAAGCAGGAATATTATGTGAGCCAGCGAGAAATATTGTAAAATCAGGTGATTACATCATTCAAATGAATCAGACGTCCATTTCCGATAAAGAAAGTCTGATTGAAGCCGTGGATGCACTGGAATCAGAAGAGGTGATTTTAAAACTCAGAAGAAATGATGAAATCATACAAGAAAAAATTGAAGCGACAAAAACAAGAGAGAATAAATATAAATTAGGAATTTGGGTGAGGGATAACATACAAGGCTTGGGTACAATCACATATCTTGATTCTAATAATAAATTTGGCGCACTAGGACACGGAATACATGATATAGATATCAGTACATTGATTGAGATTGAAGAAGGGAGTTTATACAAGACAAATATCCGCTCCATAAAGAAAGGAGAAGGTGGAAATCCGGGAAGTATGGAAGGTATTATTGTATACAATCCGAAAAATAGAGTTGGAACAATTATAAATAATACTGAAGTGGGAATTTATGGGACGATTGAAGATGTTGATAAGGTATTCGAAGAAAAGGTTATGATGGAGACTGCAAACATTGATGAAGTAAAGATTGGACCAGCAAAAATTCGATGCAGTATCGATGGAAAAATTCAGGAGTATGAGGTGGAAATTCTCGCAATCGATAAACGACCGGTGGAAGTTAACAAAGGATTGCTTTTGCAAGTGACGGATAAAGAACTGTTGGAAAAAACAGGAGGGATTATTCAAGGGATGAGCGGCAGCCCCATCATTCAGGATGGGAAGATCGTGGGTGCTGTGACCCATGTG